>NZ_JBNDLE010000009.1:0-269168 GCF_050435905.1 Pseudomonas sp. 2835
AGTGTGGGGTTTCCCCATGTGAGAGTAGGTCATCGTCAAGATTAAATTCCGAAACCCCTATCTGCATATGCAGGTAGGGGTTTTGTCTTTCTGGCGTTTGCCTCTGTGGGCAGTGCCTGCAGAGTGCCATTCCTGCAGTTCAGTTTTCTATGCAATCCCCACCTGCATGGCTATCATGCCCTCCTCATTGTGAGTCGAGATTGGCATGCTGAAGTTGTTGAAGCTCCTCAAGGATGGCCGGTTCCATTCTGGGCAAGACCTGGGCGCAGCCTTGGGCGTCAGTCGCGCCGCCGTCTGGAAGCAATTGCAGCTTCTTGAGGCTGAGCTGAACCTGCCCATTCATAAAGTTCGTGGCCGCGGCTATCAGTTGGCCACGCCGTTGTCGTTGCTGGAAGAGTCGGCCATAGCCGAGCTTTCCCTGGGCGAACAGTGGCCAGTGTTGATATTCGAATCCATCGACTCGACCAACGCCCAGGCCCTGCGCTCGATCAGCGAAGGCCAGGCTGCACCGTTCCTGGTGCTGGCTGAGCGTCAGGCGGCGGGGCGCGGTCGACGCGGTCGTCAGTGGGTCAGTCCATTCGCGGAAAACCTCTATTACAGCCTGGTGCTGCGCATTGAAGGCGGCATGCGCCAGCTTGAGGGTTTGAGTCTGGTGGTTGGCCTGGCGGTAATGCGTACGCTGCAGGCCTTTGGTGTTGCCGGCGCGGGGCTCAAATGGCCGAATGATGTTCTGGTAAACAATCAGAAGATCGCCGGTATCCTCCTGGAGCTGGTCGGTGACCCCGCGGACGTCTGTCACGTGGTGCTGGGCATCGGAATCAACGTCAATATGCAGGTCAATGAGCAGATAGATCAGTTGTGGACGTCAGTGCGCCGTGAGACCGGTGCTGCAGTCGATCGGAACAAGCTGGTAGCTACGCTCAGTGGCAACTTGCAGCAGGATCTGCAGCGTCATCGCCTATCCGGTTTCGCCGCATTCCAGGCCGAGTGGGAGCAGTCCCACCTGTGGCAAGGGGCTGCGGTATCCTTGATTGCCGGAGTTAACCGGATCGATGGCATTGTTCTAGGCATTGACCGGCAAGGGGCGTTGCGCCTCGAGGTTGATGGTGTTGAAAAGAGCTTTAGTGGTGGTGAGCTCAGTTTGAGGTTGCGTGATGATTCTTGAGCTCGATTGCGGCAACAGCTTTATCAAGTGGCGAGTCATCAGTGCTGCTGAGGGTGCCGTTGTTGCCGGTGGCATTGTGGACTCCGATCAGGCCCTGGTGGCTGCCGTCACGGCGCTCCCGGCAACGCCCCGACGCTGCCGCCTGGTCAGTGTCAGAAGTGAGGAGGAGACCGCTGGCCTTTCGGCGCTGCTCGCCCAGCACTTTGGCTTGAGCGTTGTGGTGGCCCAGCCTGCCAAGGAGGTCGCTGGCGTACGAAACGGCTATGAAGATTACCAGCGCCTTGGCCTGGATCGCTGGCTTGCGGTGCTGGGCGGTTTTCACTTGGCCCGTGGGGCTTGCCTGGTGATGGATTTTGGCACGGCAGCCAAGGCTGACTTCGTTTCTGCCGACGGTGAGCACCTGGGTGGCTTCATCTGTCCGGGCATGCCGTTGATGCGTAGCCAGCTGCGTACCCACACGCGACGCATCCGCTATGACGATGCCTCCGCTGAGCGCGCGCTATCGAGCCTTGCGCCTGGGCGTTCTACCGTCGAGGCGGTAGAGCGTGGCTGTGTGCACATGCTTCAGGGCTTTGTCCGCTCGCAGCTTGAGCATGCCCATGAGTTGTGGGGGGATGATTTCACTGTGTTGTTGACCGGGGGCGATGCGCTCCTGGTGCAAAAGGCCGCTCCACAAGCCCGGGTGGTGCCGGACCTGGTATTCGTTGGCCTGGCCATGGCTTGTCCCCTAGATTGAGGTGCCTATGCGTTGGTTGTTTCTGTTATTGGTGGTGCTTAACGTCTTTTATTACGTCTGGCACCAGCAGGAAGCGCCGTTGAAAGCCAAGGAAGTGGCGCCGTTGTCGCTGTACAAGGGAAATCAGCAGGATATTCGTCTGTTAAGTGAGTCGACCAAGGGGAAAGCGGCGCCTCAGCGGGGCCAGGAATGCCTCTATGTAGGTGGGCTGGTGGAGCAGGAACAGCTAAAAGCACTGCGTCAGCGATTACTGAGCCTCGATATTGCCGCCGTTCCAGTGACCGGTCGCCTGGGCGACAGCACTGGTTTGTGGCTGCAGATTGCGCCCCAGAGCCAGCGTTTGCTGGACCAAACCCTACTCGGGACACTTTCCCATGATTTCAAAGACTTAAAACACAAAATAATGTTGTGCGAGGGTATTGCAACTGGCGAATAGCTTGATAGAATGGCGCCCGCTTCACAGGGAACACCACTGAGGTGGTAGAGCTGGAAGCGGTGTCAAAGCAGCTAAGTTTCAGATTTGATTGAAAAAATTTGAAAAAACGCTTGACACTAGGGCGGCATCTGAATAGAATGCCGGCCAAATCTGGAGGGATTCCCGAGCGGTCAAAGGGGACGGACTGTAAATCCGTTGCGAGAGCTTCGAAGGTTCGAATCCTTCTCCCTCCACCAGTTTTAGCGAGAGCCGCAAGCTCCGCGGGTATAGTTTAGTGGTAGAACCTCAGCCTTCCAAGCTGATGATGCGGGTTCGATTCCCGCTACCCGCTCCAGGTTTGCTGTTGTTGCACAGTGTTACGCTCTTGTAGCTCAGTTGGTAGAGCACACCCTTGGTAAGGGTGAGGTCAGCGGTTCAAATCCGCTCAAGAGCTCCATATGACAAGGCAGATATGAAAATATCTGCCTTTGTTTTAATGGTCATATTGACTTGCTTGTTTCTTATTGCTGAGGATTGTCTCGATGGCTAAGGAAAAGTTCGATCGTAGTCTGCCGCACGTAAACGTCGGCACCATTGGTCACGTTGACCATGGCAAGACCACGCTGACTGCGGCATTGACCCGCGTCTGCTCCGAAGTTTTCGGTTCGGCCGTCGTTGAATTCGACAAGATCGACAGCGCTCCAGAAGAGAAAGCTCGCGGTATCACCATTAACACCGCGCACGTCGAGTACAACTCGAACATTCGTCACTACGCTCACGTCGACTGCCCAGGTCACGCTGACTACGTGAAGAACATGATCACCGGTGCTGCCCAGATGGACGGCGCGATCCTGGTTTGCTCGGCCGCTGATGGTCCGATGCCGCAAACCCGTGAGCACATCCTGCTGTCCCGTCAGGTTGGCGTTCCGTACATCGTGGTCTTCCTGAACAAGGCTGACCTGGTAGACGACGCTGAGCTGCTGGAACTGGTCGAGATGGAAGTTCGCGACCTGCTGTCCACCTATGACTTCCCAGGCGACGACACCCCGATCATCATCGGTTCGGCTCGTATGGCGCTGGAAGGCAAAGACGACAACGAAATGGGCACCACCGCTGTCAAGAAGCTGGTTGAGACTCTGGACAGCTACATCCCAGAGCCTGAGCGCGCTATCGACAAGCCGTTCCTGATGCCAATCGAAGACGTATTCTCGATCTCGGGTCGTGGTACCGTTGTTACCGGTCGTATCGAGCGTGGTATCGTCCGCGTTCAAGACGCCCTGGAAATCGTTGGTCTGCGTGACACCACCACCACCACCTGCACCGGTGTTGAGATGTTCCGCAAGCTGCTGGACGAAGGTCGTGCTGGCGAGAACTGCGGCGTGCTGCTGCGCGGCACCAAGCGTGACGACGTTGAGCGTGGCCAGGTTCTGGTCAAGCCAGGTTCGGTCAAGCCGCACACCAAGTTCACCGCAGAAGTTTACGTTCTGAGCAAAGAAGAAGGCGGCCGTCACACTCCGTTCTTCAAAGGCTACCGTCCACAGTTCTACTTCCGTACTACTGACGTGACTGGTAACTGCGAGCTGCCAGAAGGCGTTGAAATGGTAATGCCAGGTGACAACATTCAAATGACTGTTACCCTGATCAAAACCATCGCGATGGAAGACGGTCTGCGTTTCGCTATCCGTGAAGGCGGTCGTACCGTTGGCGCCGGTGTAGTAGCGAAGATTATCGAATAAGTAGTTGATTTCTCTCAATCAGGCCGGCATAATGGTCGGCCTGATAAGCTTTTAGGTCAGTAGCTCAATTGGCAGAGCGACGGTCTCCAAAACCGTAGGTTGGGGGTTCGATTCCCTCCTGACCTGCCAGATTCACCTCGTGTGTCTGGCTTTCTTTTCACAGGATTTTCCTAGATGACTCCCAAGGCTGAAGCCCAAGACTCTCGTTTTGATCTGCTCAAGTGGCTGGCTGTTGTCGCTTTGGTAGTTGTTGGTGTTGTGGGTAACCAGTATTACTCCGCTTCGCCGATTCTGTACCGCGTACTCGCACTGCTTGCCCTTGCTGCTGTAGCTGGCTTTATCGCCCTGCAGACCGCCAAAGGCAAGTCGTTCTTTGCGCTGGCAAAGGAAGCTCGCACCGAGATTCGAAAAGTCGTATGGCCAACCCGCCAAGAAACCATGCAAACCACGCTCATCGTAGTGGCGGTTGTCCTGGTAATGGCGTTGCTGCTGTGGGGTCTCGACTCCCTGCTGGGTTGGTTGATTTCCTTGATTGTTGGCTAAGGGTGTCCCGTGGCTAAGCGTTGGTACGTTGTGCATGCTTACTCGGGTTACGAGAAGCATGTCATGCGCTCGCTGATCGAGCGCGTAAAGCTGGCTGGCATGGAAGATGGCTTCGGCGAAATTCTGGTCCCCACTGAAGAAGTGGTTGAGATGCGCAATGGCCAGAAGCGCAAAAGCGAGCGTAAGTTCTTCCCAGGTTATGTGCTGGTCCAAATGGACATGAACGAAGGGACTTGGCACTTGGTCAAGGATACCCCTCGCGTCATGGGCTTCATCGGTGGTACTGCAGACAAGCCTGCACCGATCACCGACAAGGAAGCCGAGGCTATTCTGCGTCGCGTTGCCGATGGCAGCGACAAGCCGAAGCCGAAGACTCTGTTCGAGCCGGGCGAAGTGGTCCGCGTTATCGATGGTCCGTTTGCTGATTTCAACGGTACCGTTGAAGAAGTTAACTACGAGAAGAGCCGGATCCAAGTGGCCGTGCTTATTTTCGGTCGCTCTACCCCGGTAGAGCTCGAGTTCAGCCAGGTCGAGAAGGTCTAGCCGAACAAAGCATCCCATACCCCGCAGCCCTATGTGCTGCGGGGTTTTGTCGTCACTGGGATAAAACGCAAGTCATCCGGGGAGCCTTCTGGCGTTCGTACCCGATATTGGAGTAGCTCATGGCTAAGAAGATTCAGGCTTACATCAAGCTGCAAGTAAAGGCCGGCCAGGCCAACCCAAGCCCACCCGTTGGTCCAGCACTGGGTCAACACGGTGTGAACATCATGGAATTCTGCAAGGCCTTCAACGCCCGTACTCAGGGTCAAGAAGCCGGCCTGCCGACTCCTGTGATCATCACTGTTTACAGTGACCGCAGCTTCACCTTCGAAACCAAAAGCACCCCTGCTTCGGTTCTGCTGAAGAAAGCAGCTGGCCTGACCAGCGGTTCTGCACGTCCGAACACCGTTAAAGTCGGTACTGTGACCCGTGCTCAGCTGGAAGAGATCGCAAAAACCAAAAATGCTGATCTGACCGCTGCTGACATGGATGCGGCCGTGCGTACCATCGCCGGTTCCGCTCGCAGCATGGGCCTCAACGTGGAGGGTGTGTAATGGCTAAGCTGACCAAGCGCCAAAAAGCCATTGCTTCGAAAATCGAAGCAGGCAAAGTCTACAACTTCGAAGAAGCAGCAGTGCTGCTGGCCGAACTGTCCACCGTGAAGTTCAGCGAATCCTTCGACGTTGCTGTCAACCTCGGTGTTGACCCACGTAAATCTGACCAGGTTGTTCGTAGCGCTACTGTGCTGCCACACGGCACTGGCAAGACCGTACGTGTAGCTGTCTTCACCCAGGGTCCTGCTGCTGAGGCCGCTTTGGCTGCCGGCGCTGACCGCGTTGGTATGGACGATCTGGCTGCCGAAATGAAAGGCGGCGACCTGAACTATGACGTCGTTATTGCTTCCCCGGACGCAATGCGTGTTGTAGGTCAGCTGGGTCAGGTTCTGGGTCCTCGCGGCCTGATGCCTAACCCTAAAGTCGGTACCGTAACTCCAGACGTAGCCACCGCGGTTAAAAACGCCAAGGCTGGTCAGGTTCGTTATCGCACCGACAAAAACGGCATCATCCACACCTCCGTTGGCAAAATCGGCTTTGAAGCTGGCAAGCTGAAGGAAAACGTTGAAGCCCTGATCGCTGATCTGAAGCGTATCAAGCCAGCTTCTTCGAAAGGTATCTACGTCAAGCGCGTTACCCTGAGCACCACTATGGGCCCAGGTCTGGTCATCGACCAGAGCTCGCTGAACGCGTAAGACAAAACCCGGTGCGAGTGATCGCACCAGGTTGAAAAAAATTGGGGTCCCTGCCTGGCGGGGGCTATCCAAGACCGTAGGCGGCGCAAGCCTTAAACCTCAAGCCTACGCAGATGGTGCTCCCGGTTCCTTACCGAATCAGACACCAAAACGACATCCGGCTTCGGCCAGATGAAACGGTAACAAGCAGGAGTTAAACCCGTGGCAATTAAACTCGAAGACAAGAAGGCCATCGTCGCTGAAGTCAACGAGGCTGCCAAAGTCGCTCTGTCCGCTGTCGTGGCTGATGCCCGTGGTGTGACTGTAGGCGCAATGACCGGACTCCGTAAAGAGGCTCGTGAAGCTGGCGTATACGTACGTGTCGTACGTAACACCCTGCTCAAGCGCGCTGTTGCTGACACTGAATTCAGTGTCCTCAACGACGCCTTCACCGGCCCGACCCTGATCGCTTTCTCCAACGAACACCCGGGCGCTGCTGCTCGTCTGTTCAAAGAGTTCGCCAAGGGTCAGGACAAGTTCGAGATCAAGGCAGCTGCGTTTGATGGCAAGTTCCTTGCCGCTAACCAGATCGACGTGTTGGCTACCCTGCCGACCCGCGACGAGGCCATTGCGAAGCTGATGAGCGTGATCCAAGGCGCTACCAGCAAGCTGGCTCGTACCCTGGCAGCCGTTCGCGACCAGAAAGAAGCTGCTGCTGCCTAAGGCACCGCAAGCCCTTTCAAAATCATATGTTTAATTTGATGGCTGCGTAAGCTGTCACCCCAATACAGGATTCAAGTCATGTCTCTGACTAACGAACAAATCATCGAAGCAATCGGCCAGAAAACCGTTCTGGAAGTTGTTGAGCTGATCAAAGCAATGGAAGAAACCTTCGGCGTTACCGCTGCTGTTGCCGCTGCTGGCCCAGCTGCTGCCGCTGCCGTTGTTGAAGAGCAAACCGAATTCAACGTTGTTCTGGTTGAAGCCGGCGAGAAGAAAGTCAACGTGATCAAGGCCGTTCGTGAACTGACCGGTCTGGGCCTGAAAGAAGCCAAAGAGAAAGTTGACGGCGCTCCTCAGGTTGTCGCTGAAGGCGTTTCGAAAGAAGCCGCTGAAGACGCCAAGAAGAAGCTGGAAGAAGCAGGCGCTAAAGTCGAACTCAAGTAATTTCGACTTTGCGACTCCAGCCCGAGCGCTAAGCAAACGGCTGATGGCTGGTGGCTCTTGCCACCGGCCTTTTTCCGTTATTGGCAGCTGACCAGGTCGGCGCCGATAACGAGCTGCAACCACCAATGATGGTGGCGCAAACCAAGGGGTTTGCACGATTTTCTGGCTGCTCCCGTCGGGAGAAGCCAAACAAGCAGGTGACCAAGCTGGGGAACGCTGATGGCTTACTCATACACTGAGAAAAAACGTATCCGCAAGGACTTTAGCAAGTTGCCGGACGTCATGGATGTGCCTTACCTCCTGGCCATCCAGCTGGATTCGTATCGTGAATTCTTGCAAGCGGGAGCGACCAAAGATCAGTTCCGCGACGTGGGCCTGCATGCGGCCTTCAAATCGGTTTTCCCGATCATCAGCTACTCCGGCAATGCTGCCCTGGAGTACGTTGGCTATCGTCTGGGCGAACCGGCTTTTGATGTCAAAGAATGCGTACTGCGTGGCGTGACCTACGCGGTTCCGCTGCGGGTAAAAGTCCGCCTGATCATTTTCGACAAAGAATCGTCGAACAAAGCGATCAAGGACATCAAAGAGCAAGAAGTCTACATGGGTGAAATCCCCCTGATGACTGAAAACGGTACCTTCGTAATCAACGGTACCGAGCGTGTTATCGTTTCCCAGCTGCACCGTTCGCCGGGCGTGTTCTTCGATCACGACCGCGGCAAAACGCACAGCTCTGGCAAACTGCTGTACTCGGCGCGGATCATTCCTTACCGCGGCTCGTGGCTGGACTTCGAATTCGATCCGAAAGACTGTGTATTCGTCCGTATCGACCGTCGTCGCAAGCTGCCTGCGTCGGTTCTGCTGCGCGCGCTGGGCTACAGCACTGAAGAAGTACTGGATGCCTTCTACACCACCAACGTTTTCCACGTGTCGGGCGAGAAGCTCAGCCTGGAACTGGTGCCTCAGCGCCTGCGTGGTGAAGTTGCGGTCATGGACATCCATGACGAGACCGGCAAGGTCATTGTCGAGCAAGGTCGTCGCATCACTGCTCGCCACATCAACCAGCTGGAAAAAGCTGGCGTCAAGCAGCTGGACGTGCCGCTGGAATACGTCCTGGGCCGCACTACCGCCAAGGCGATCGTGCACCCGGCTACCGGCGAGATCCTGGCTGAGTGCAACACCGAGCTGAGCACCGACGTCCTGGTGAAAATCGCCAAGGCCCAGGTTGTTCGCATCGAGA
This sequence comes from Pseudomonas sp. 2835, assembly GCF_050435905.1. Lineage (NCBI taxonomy): Bacteria > Pseudomonadati > Pseudomonadota > Gammaproteobacteria > Pseudomonadales > Pseudomonadaceae > Pseudomonas > Pseudomonas sp. 2835. The sequence continues at coordinate 8,768 of NZ_JBNDLE010000009.1, forward strand.
CCCTGTACACCAACGACATCGACTGCGGTCCGTTCATCTCGGATACCCTGAAGATCGACTCCACCAGCAACCAACTGGAAGCGCTGGTCGAGATCTATCGCATGATGCGTCCTGGCGAGCCGCCAACCAAGGATGCCGCCGAGACCCTGTTCAACAACCTGTTCTTCAGCGCCGAGCGTTACGACCTGTCGGCCGTAGGCCGCATGAAGTTCAACCGTCGTATCGGTCGAACCGAGATCGAAGGTTCGGGCGTGCTGAGCAAGGAAGATATCGTCGAGGTCCTCAAGACCCTGGTCGACATCCGTAACGGCAAAGGCATCGTCGACGACATCGACCACCTGGGTAACCGTCGCGTTCGTTGCGTCGGCGAGATGGCCGAGAACCAGTTCCGAGTTGGCCTGGTGCGTGTAGAGCGCGCGGTCAAAGAGCGTCTGTCGATGGCTGAAAGCGAAGGCCTGATGCCTCAGGACCTGATCAACGCCAAGCCGGTTGCGGCGGCGGTGAAAGAGTTCTTCGGCTCCAGCCAGCTCTCGCAGTTCATGGACCAGAACAACCCGCTGTCCGAGATCACCCACAAGCGTCGTGTCTCCGCACTCGGCCCTGGTGGTCTGACCCGTGAGCGCGCAGGCTTTGAAGTCCGTGACGTACACCCGACCCACTACGGCCGCGTGTGCCCGATCGAGACTCCTGAAGGTCCGAACATCGGTCTGATCAACTCCCTGGCTGCGTACGCTCGCACCAACCAGTACGGCTTCCTGGAAAGCCCGTACCGCGTGGTGAAAGAGGGCGTTGTAACCGACGACATCGTGTTCCTGTCGGCGATCGAAGAAGCTGATCACGTCATCGCCCAGGCTTCGGCCACGATGAACGAGAAGAAGCACCTGATCGATGAGCTGGTAGCCGTTCGTCACCTGAACGAATTCACCGTCAAGGCGCCGGAAGACGTCACCCTGATGGACGTTTCGCCGAAGCAGGTAGTTTCGGTTGCAGCGTCGCTGATTCCGTTCCTCGAGCACGACGACGCCAACCGTGCGTTGATGGGTTCGAACATGCAGCGTCAGGCTGTACCAACCCTGCGCGCCGACAAGCCGCTGGTCGGTACCGGCATGGAGCGCAACGTTGCCCGCGACTCCGGCGTTTGCGTCGTGGCCCGTCGTGGCGGCGTGATCGACTCCGTCGATGCCAGCCGTATCGTTGTTCGCGTTGCCGATGACGAAGTTGAAACCGGTGAAGCCGGTGTCGACATCTACAACCTGACCAAATACACCCGTTCGAACCAGAACACCTGCATCAACCAGCGTCCGCTGGTTAACAAGGGTGACGCGGTTCAGCGTGGCGACATCATGGCCGACGGCCCGTCCACCGACATGGGTGAACTGGCGCTGGGTCAGAACATGCGCATCGCGTTCATGGCGTGGAACGGCTTCAACTTCGAAGACTCCATCTGCCTGTCCGAGCGTGTTGTTCAGGAAGACCGCTTCACCACGATCCACATCCAGGAACTGACCTGTGTGGCCCGTGACACCAAGCTTGGCCCAGAGGAAATCACCGCGGACATCCCGAACGTCGGTGAAGCTGCGCTGAACAAGCTGGACGAAGCCGGTATCGTTTATGTTGGTGCTGAAGTTGGCGCTGGCGACATCCTGGTCGGCAAGGTCACGCCAAAAGGCGAAACCCAGCTGACTCCGGAAGAAAAACTGCTGCGCGCAATCTTCGGCGAGAAGGCCAGCGACGTTAAAGACACCTCCCTGCGCGTGCCTACCGGCACCAAAGGTACTGTCATCGACGTACAGGTCTTCACCCGTGATGGCGTCGAGCGCGACAGCCGTGCGCTGTCCATCGAGAAGATGCAGCTGGACGAGATCCGCAAGGACCTCAACGAAGAGTTCCGCATCGTCGAAGGCGCAACCTTCGAGCGTCTGCGTTCGGCCCTGAACGGCCAGGTTGTCGACGGTGGTGCAGGCCTGAAGAAAGGCACTGTGATCACCAACGAAGTCCTGGACGGTCTGGAGCACGGCCAGTGGTTCAAACTGCGCATGGCCGAAGACGCGCTGAACGAGCAGCTCGAGAAGGCCCAGGCCTACATCGTTGATCGTCGCCGTCTGCTGGACGACAAGTTCGAAGACAAGAAGCGCAAGCTGCAGCAGGGCGATGACCTGGCACCGGGCGTACTGAAGATCGTCAAGGTCTACCTGGCAATCCGTCGCCGCATCCAGCCGGGCGACAAGATGGCTGGCCGTCACGGTAACAAAGGTGTGGTCTCTGTGATCATGCCGGTCGAAGACATGCCGCACGACGCCAACGGTACTCCGGTCGACGTGGTACTCAACCCGTTGGGTGTACCATCGCGTATGAACGTTGGTCAGATCCTCGAAACCCACCTGGGCCTGGCGGCCAAAGGTCTGGGCGAGAAGATCAACCGCATGCTCGAAGAGCAGCGCAAGGTCATCGAGCTGCGCAAGTTCCTCACCGAGATCTACAACGAGATCGGTGGTCGTCAGGAAGAACTGGAGACCTTCTCCGACCAGGAAATCCTGGACCTGGCGAAGAACCTCAAAGGCGGTGTGCCAATGGCCACTCCAGTCTTCGACGGTGCCAAGGAAAGCGAGATCAAGGCCATGCTGAAACTGGCAGACATGCCAGAAAGCGGTCAGATGCAGCTGTTCGACGGTCGTACCGGCAACAAGTTCGAGCGTCATGTGACCGTTGGTTACATGTACATGCTCAAGCTGAACCACTTGGTGGACGACAAGATGCACGCGCGTTCCACTGGTTCTTACAGCCTGGTTACCCAGCAGCCGCTGGGTGGTAAGGCGCAGTTCGGTGGTCAGCGTTTCGGGGAGATGGAAGTGTGGGCGCTGGAAGCATACGGCGCGGCATACACCCTGCAAGAAATGCTCACAGTGAAGTCGGACGACGTGAACGGTCGGACCAAGATGTACAAAAACATCGTGGACGGCGATCACCGTATGGAGCCGGGCATGCCCGAGTCCTTCAACGTGTTGATCAAAGAGATTCGTTCGCTCGGTATCGATATCGATCTGGAAACCGAATAACACGTGACGCGAATCGGGAGCGTGGCTGAAAAGCCCGCTCCCTGCTCCGCCAGGAGGAAAGGCCTTGAAAGACCTACTGAATTTGCTGAAAAACCAGGGTCAAGTCGAAGAGTTCGACGCCATCCGTATCGGATTGGCCTCGCCTGAGATGATCCGTTCGTGGTCGTTCGGTGAAGTTAAAAAGCCGGAAACCATCAACTACCGTACGTTCAAACCTGAGCGTGACGGCCTGTTCTGCGCCAAGATCTTTGGCCCAGTCAAGGACTACGAGTGCCTGTGCGGTAAGTACAAGCGCCTGAAACACCGCGGCGTGATCTGCGAGAAGTGCGGCGTTGAAGTCGCTCTGGCCAAGGTTCGTCGTGAGCGCATGGCGCACATCGAACTGGCTTCGCCGGTTGCCCACATCTGGTTCCTGAAATCGCTGCCGTCCCGTATCGGCCTGCTGATGGACATGACCCTGCGTGATATCGAGCGCGTTCTCTACTTCGAGAGCTACGTCGTTATCGACCCGGGCATGACCACTCTGGAAAAAGGCCAGCTGCTCAACGACGAGCAGTACTTCGAAGCGCTGGAAGAGTTCGGTGACGACTTCGATGCCCGCATGGGTGCCGAAGCTGTCCGCGAGCTGCTGCACGCTATCGACCTGGAGCACGAGATCGGTCGCCTGCGCGAAGAAATTCCGCAGACCAACTCGGAAACCAAGATCAAGAAGCTGTCCAAGCGTCTGAAACTGATGGAAGCCTTCCAGGGCTCGGGCAACCTGCCTGAGTGGATGGTCCTGACCGTTCTGCCGGTTCTGCCGCCAGACCTGCGTCCACTGGTTCCGCTGGATGGCGGTCGCTTCGCGACTTCCGACCTGAACGACCTGTATCGTCGGGTGATCAACCGTAACAACCGTCTGAAGCGCCTGCTCGACCTGTCCGCGCCGGACATCATCGTGCGCAACGAAAAGCGCATGCTGCAGGAAGCGGTCGATGCCTTGCTGGATAACGGCCGTCGCGGTCGTGCCATCACCGGCTCGAACAAGCGTCCTCTGAAGTCCCTGGCCGACATGATCAAGGGTAAGCAAGGTCGTTTCCGTCAGAACTTGCTCGGTAAGCGCGTTGACTACTCTGGCCGTTCGGTAATTACCGTAGGTCCGACCCTGCGTCTGCACCAGTGCGGCCTGCCGAAGAAAATGGCGCTCGAGCTGTTCAAGCCGTTCATTTTCGGCAAGCTGGAAATGCGTGGTCTGGCGACCACCATCAAGGCTGCCAAGAAGATGGTCGAGCGCGAGCTGCCAGAGGTCTGGGACGTTCTCGCCGAAGTGATTCGCGAACACCCCGTGCTGCTCAACCGTGCACCGACCCTTCACCGTCTGGGTATCCAGGCCTTTGAACCGGTACTGATCGAAGGTAAGGCTATCCAGCTGCACCCGCTGGTCTGTGCTGCGTACAACGCCGACTTCGACGGTGACCAGATGGCCGTTCACGTGCCGCTGACGCTGGAAGCCCAGCTCGAAGCGCGCGCGCTGATGATGTCGACCAACAACATTCTGTCGCCAGCCAACGGTGAGCCAATCATCGTTCCGTCGCAGGACGTTGTACTGGGTCTGTACTACATGACCCGTGAAGCCATCAACGCCAAGGGCGAAGGTCGCGTATTCGCCGACCTGCAGGAAGTCGACCGCGTATTCCGCGCCGGCGAAGCTGCCCTGCACGCCAAGATCAAGGTTCGTATCAACGAAACCGTCAACGATCGTGATGGCGGCAGCGTCAAGAACACCCGTATCGTCGACACCACTGTCGGCCGTGCTCTGCTGTTCCAGGTTGTACCACCAGGTCTGTCGTACGACGTGGTCAACCAGCCAATGAAGAAAAAGGCGATCTCCAAGCTGATCAACCAGTGCTACCGCGTGGTTGGTCTGAAAGAGACCGTGATCTTCGCTGACCAGCTGATGTATACCGGCTTTGCCTACTCGACCATCTCCGGCGTTTCCATCGGTGTTAACGACTTCGTTATCCCGGATGAAAAAGCCCGCATCATCGGTACTGCAACCGACGAAGTGAAAGAGATCGAGAGCCAGTACGCCTCCGGCCTGGTAACCCAGGGCGAGAAGTACAACAAAGTCATCGACTTGTGGTCCAAGGCGAACGACGAAGTTTCCAAGGCGATGATGGCCAACCTCTCGAAAGAGAAAGTCATCGACCGCAATGGCGACGAAGTCGAGCAAGAGTCCTTCAACTCGATGTACATGATGGCTGACTCCGGTGCCCGGGGTTCGGCAGCTCAGATTCGTCAGCTGGCCGGTATGCGTGGTCTGATGGCCAAGCCGGACGGCTCGATCATCGAGACGCCGATCACCGCGAACTTCCGTGAAGGTCTGAGCGTACTCCAGTACTTCATCTCGACTCACGGTGCTCGTAAGGGTCTTGCGGATACCGCGTTGAAAACCGCGAACTCCGGTTACCTGACTCGTCGTCTGGTAGACGTTGCCCAGGATCTGGTGGTTACCGAGATCGATTGCGGCACCGAGCAGGGCCTGCTGATGACGCCGCACATTGAAGGCGGCGACGTTGTAGAGCCGCTGGGTGAGCGTGTACTGGGTCGTGTTATCGCCCGTGACGTGTTCAAGCCAGGCACCGACGACGTTATCGTTCCGGCCGGTACCCTGGTCGACGAGAAGTGGGTCGAATTCATCGAGCTCAACAGCATCGACGAAGTGATCGTGCGTTCGCCGATCAGCTGCGAAACCCGCTACGGCATCTGCGCCAAGTGCTACGGTCGCGACCTGGCTCGCGGTCACCAGGTGAACATCGGTGAAGCTGTCGGCGTTATCGCTGCCCAGTCGATCGGTGAGCCGGGTACCCAGCTGACCATGCGTACGTTCCACATCGGTGGTGCTGCAAGCCGGACCTCGGCTGCCGACAGCGTCCAGGTGAAGAACGGCGGTATGGTTCGTCTGCACAACCTGAAGCAGGTTGAGCGTGCCGACGGTAACCTGGTTGCCGTATCGCGTTCCGGTGAGTTGGCGATTGCCGACGAATTCGGTCGTGAGCGTGAGCGTTACAAGCTGCCTTACGGTGCGGTCATTTCCGTGAAGGAAGGCGACAAGGTCGACGCTGGCGCAATCGTCGCCAAGTGGGATCCGCACACCCACCCGATCGTTACCGAAATGAAAGGTACCGTGACCTTCGTGGGCATGGAAGAAGGCATCACCATCAAGCGTCAGACTGACGAATTGACTGGTTTGACCAACATTGAAGTTCTGGACGTCAAAGACCGTCCGGCTGCAGGTAAGGAAATCCGTCCTGCAATCAAGATGGTCGACGCCAATGGCAAGGATCTGCTGCTGCCAGGTACTGACGTACCGGCTCAGTACTTCCTGCCGGCTAACGCCCTGGTTGGTGTGGCTGACGGTGCCCAGATCGGCGTCGGTGACGTTATTGCGCGTATCCCGCAAGAAACGTCGAAGACCCGTGACATCACCGGTGGTCTGCCACGGGTTGCCGACTTGTTCGAAGCCCGTCGTCCGAAAGAAGCCTCGATTCTGGCTGAAGTCAGCGGCACCATCGCCTTCGGTAAAGAGACCAAGGGCAAGCGCCGTCTGGTCATCACCCCGAACGATGGCAGCGATCCGTACGAAGAGCTGATTCCGAAGTGGCGTCACCTGAACGTCTTCGAAGGCGAACAGGTTAACCGCGGCGAAGTTATCTCCGACGGTCCAAGCGATCCGCACGACATCCTGCGTCTGCTGGGTGTAAGCGCGCTGGCCAAGTACATCGTCAACGAGATTCAGGACGTTTACCGTCTGCAGGGCGTGAAGATCAACGACAAGCACATCGAGACCATCCTGCGTCAGATGCTGCGTAAAGTTGAGATCACCGAGTCCGGCGATTCCAGCTTCATCAAGGGCGACCAGATGGAACTGACCCAGGTACTGGTAGAGAACGAGCGCCTCGGCGCTGATGACAAGTTCATCTCCAAGTTCTCGCGCGTACTGCTGGGTATCACCAAGGCCTCGCTGTCCACCGAATCGTTCATCTCGGCGGCTTCCTTCCAGGAAACCACCCGCGTACTGACCGAAGCGGCGGTAACCGGCAAGCGCGATTACCTGCGCGGCCTGAAAGAAAACGTGGTCGTGGGTCGTCTGATCCCGGCCGGTACCGGTCTGGCCTACCACAGCGAGCGCAAGCGTCGCCGTGATGCCGACAAACCGCTGCGCGTAAGTGCCAGTGAGGTGGAAGCCGCACTGACCGAAGCGCTGAATTCCAGCGGTAACTGAAAGTAGGACGGGGCCCCGGCAAACCTGTTTTGGCCATCGGCGACATAATTTGTTGCCGATGACCGGAAGGGGAGGGCCGGGGCCTTGTCTTGACTGGGGGCAAGATCCTCTTTAGACTCTTGTACCCCTAAATTTGGTGGGACTCCGTCCTGCCAATTTTTGCTTTTCTTGCAAGACAATAGCGTCGCAAGACAACAGTGGAGCTAGTAGATGGCAACTATCAACCAGCTGGTACGTCAGCCGCGTAAGCGTATCGTCGAGAAATCCGACGTTCCTGCGCTGCAGAACTGCCCGCAACGTCGTGGCGTGTGCACCCGTGTGTACACCACCACGCCGAAAAAACCTAACTCGGCACTGCGTAAAGTTTGCCGTGTGCGTCTGACCAACGGTTTCGAGGTTTCCTCGTACATCGGCGGTGAAGGCCACAACCTGCAAGAGCACAGCGTCGTCCTGATCCGTGGCGGCCGTGTAAAAGACTTGCCAGGTGTTCGTTACCACACCGTTCGCGGCTCCCTGGATACCTCCGGCGTCAAAGGTCGTAACCAAGGTCGTTCGAAGTACGGTACCAAGCGTCCGAAGTAATCGGCCGTTTGTCGCAGTTTGCAGTTATCAATTTTATTGAGTCGATAAGAGTAAGGTCGGGCACGCACCCTTAGGGGGCACTGTCCCGGGCTAACCTGAAGACCGTTTGAGGGCTTATCAATGCCAAGACGTCGTGTAGCAGCCAAGCGTGAGATTCTGGACGATCCAAAATACGGAAGCCAGATCCTCGCCAAGTTCATGAACCACGTAATGGAAAGCGGCAAAAAAGCCGTTGCCGAGCGTATCGTTTACGGTGCACTGGACAAGGTTAAAGAACGCAAGAACAGCGATCCCCTGGAAATCTTCGAGAAAGCTCTCGACGCCATCGCTCCGCTGGTCGAAGTTAAGTCGCGCCGTGTTGGCGGTGCCACTTACCAGGTTCCTGTTGAAGTTCGTCCATCCCGTCGTAACGCCCTGGCAATGCGCTGGTTGGTAGACTACGCCCGCAAGCGTGGCGAGAAGTCCATGGCTCTGCGCCTGGCTGGCGAGCTGCTGGATGCTGCTGAAGGCAAAGGTGCTGCAGTCAAGAAGCGTGAAGACGTACACCGTATGGCCGAAGCCAACAAAGCGTTCTCGCACTACCGCTTCTAATTCTGGCATCACTATTTTTGCGAGGGCTCTATGGCTCGTACTACACCAATCAACCGCTACCGTAACATCGGTATTTGCGCGCACGTTGACGCGGGCAAAACTACCACTACCGAGCGGATCCTGTTCTACACAGGCCTGAGCCACAAGATGGGCGAGGTGCATGACGGCGCCGCGACCACCGACTGGATGGTGCAGGAGCAGGAGCGGGGTATTACCATTACCTCCGCTGCTGTTACCACCTTCTGGCAGGGTTCCCGTGGCCAGTATGACAACTACCGCGTAAACGTCATCGATACCCCTGGCCACGTTGACTTCACCATTGAAGTAGAACGTTCGCTGCGCGTACTCGACGGCGCGGTCGTTGTGTTCTGTGGCACTTCCGGCGTTGAGCCGCAGTCCGAAACCGTATGGCGTCAAGCCAACAAGTACGGCGTTCCACGTGTTGTTTACGTGAACAAGATGGACCGTGCCGGTGCCAACTTCCTGCGCGTCGTAGGTCAGATCAAGAACCGTCTGGGTCACACCCCGGTTCCTGTTCAGCTGGCCATCGGTTCGGAAGATAACTTCCAGGGTCAGGTCGACCTGATCAAGATGAAGGCTATCTACTGGAACGACGACGACAAAGGCACCACTTATCGCGAGGAAGAAATTCCTGCCGATATGCTGGAGCTGGCTGAAGAGTGGCGCGCCAATATGGTCGAAGCCGCTGCCGAAGCCAACGAAGAGCTGATGAACAAGTACCTTGAAGAAGGTGAGCTGACCGTCGAAGAAATCAAAGCCGGTCTGCGCGCGCGCACCCTGGCCAGCGAGATCGTTCCGGCTGTCTGCGGTTCGTCGTTCAAGAACAAGGGCGTTCCCCTGGTTCTCGACGCCGTTATCGACTTCCTGCCTGCTCCGACCGAAATCCCGGCGATCAAGGGTATCCACCCTGATCTGATCGAGAAGCCGAAAGAAGAGCTGGTTGACGCCGACTACGACGAGCGTCATGCCGACGACAACGAGCCGTTCTCGGCTCTGGCGTTCAAGATTGCCACCGACCCGTTCGTGGGTACTCTGACCTTCGTCCGCGTTTACTCGGGTATGCTGCAGTCCGGCGACTCCGTGATCAACTCGGTCAAGGGCAAGAAAGAGCGCGTTGGTCGTATGGTGCAGATGCACGCCAACCAGCGTGAAGAAATCAAAGAAGTACTGGCAGGCGACATCGCTGCTCTGATCGGCATGAAGGACGTCACCACCGGTGACACCCTGTGCAACGCCGACAAGCCGATCATCCTCGAGCGTATGGACTTCCCGGAGCCTGTGATCTCGGTAGCTGTTGAGCCGAAGACCAAGCAAGACCAGGAAAAGATGGGTATCGCACTGGGCAAGCTGGCTCAGGAAGACCCGTCGTTCCGCGTCAAAACCGACGAAGAAACCGGCCAGACCATCATCTCCGGTATGGGTGAGCTTCACCTGGACATCCTCGTTGACCGCATGAAGCGCGAGTTCAACGTCGAAGCCAACATTGGTAAGCCACAGGTTTCGTACCGCGAGCAGATCACCAAGGACAACGTCGAGATCGAAGGTAAGTTCGTTCGTCAGTCCGGTGGTCGCGGTCAGTTCGGTCACTGCTGGATTCGCTTCTCGCAGCCAACAGTGGACGCACAAGGCAACATCACCGAAGGCCTGGAATTCACCAACGAGGTTGTAGGTGGTGTGGTTCCTAAGGAATACATCCCGGCGATCCAGAAGGGTATCGAAGAGCAGATGAAGAACGGCATCGTTGCCGGCTATCCGCTGATCGGCCTGAAGGCTACCGTGTTTGATGGTTCCTACCACGACGTCGACTCCAACGAGATGGCGTTCAAGGTGGCGGCCTCCATGGCGACCAAGCAACTCGCAGCCAAAGGCGGCGGTAAAGTGCTTGAGCCGATCATGAAGGTAGAAGTTGTGACCCCTGAGGACTACATGGGTGACGTGATGGGTGACCTGAACCGTCGTCGTGGTCTGATCCAGGGTATGGAAGATTCGGTGTCCGGCAAGGTTGTCCGTGCTGAAGTTCCGCTCGGAGAAATGTTCGGTTATGCGACCGACGTTCGTTCCATGTCTCAGGGTCGCGCGAGCTACTCCATGGAATTCTCCAAATACGCCGAAGCTCCGTCGAATATCGTCGAAGCACTCGTTAAAAAACAAGGCTAATCCAGCCCTTTAGGCAAGAGGTTCACTGTCGTGGCTAAAGAAAAATTTGATCGTTCCCTTCCGCACGTCAACGTTGGCACCATCGGTCACGTTGACCACGGTAAAACCACTCTGACCGCAGCTCTGACTCGCGTCTGCTCCGAAGTTTTCGGTTCGGCCGTCGTCGAATTCGACAAGATCGACAGCGCTCCAGAAGAGAAAGCTCGCGGTATCACCATCAACACCGCACACGTCGAGTACAACTCGAACATTCGTCACTACGCTCACGTCGACTGCCCAGGTCACGCTGACTACGTGAAGAACATGATCACCGGTGCTGCCCAGATGGACGGCGCGATCCTGGTTTGCTCGGCCGCTGATGGTCCGATGCCGCAAACCCGTGAGCACATCCTGCTGTCCCGTCAGGTTGGCGTTCCGTACATCGTGGTCTTCCTGAACAAGGCTGACCTGGTAGACGACGCTGAGCTGCTGGAACTGGTCGAGATGGAAGTTCGCGACCTGCTGTCCACCTATGACTTCCCAGGCGACGACACCCCGATCATCATCGGTTCGGCTCGTATGGCGCTGGAAGGCAAAGACGACAACGAAATGGGCACCACCGCTGTCAAGAAGCTGGTTGAGACTCTGGACAGCTACATCCCAGAGCCTGAGCGCGCTATCGACAAGCCGTTCCTGATGCCAATCGAAGACGTATTCTCGATCTCGGGTCGTGGTACCGTTGTTACCGGTCGTATCGAGCGTGGTATCGTCCGCGTTCAAGACGCCCTGGAAATCGTTGGTCTGCGTGACACCACCACCACCACCTGCACCGGTGTTGAGATGTTCCGCAAGCTGCTGGACGAAGGTCGTGCTGGCGAGAACTGCGGCGTGCTGCTGCGCGGCACCAAGCGTGACGACGTTGAGCGTGGCCAGGTTCTGGTCAAGCCAGGTTCGGTCAAGCCGCACACCAAGTTCACCGCAGAAGTTTACGTTCTGAGCAAAGAAGAAGGCGGCCGTCACACTCCGTTCTTCAAAGGCTACCGTCCACAGTTCTACTTCCGTACTACTGACGTGACTGGTAACTGCGAGCTGCCAGAAGGCGTTGAAATGGTAATGCCAGGTGACAACATTCAAATGACTGTTACCCTGATCAAAACCATCGCGATGGAAGACGGTCTGCGTTTCGCTATCCGTGAAGGCGGTCGTACCGTCGGCGCCGGCGTCGTAGCCAAAATCATCGAGTAATCGTTGATCGCTTAAAAAGGCCCCCGCTCAGCGGGGGCTTTTTTATTGGGTTGACACTCAGTGGGGCCCTCTATAGAATCACGCCTCCTTTTAACGGGCGTAGTGCGCCCGGTGGGAATAGCAGCCTGGAGTCTGAAATCCAATGCAAAATCAGCAAATCCGTATCAGGTTGAAGGCTTTTGACCATCGCCTGATCGACCAATCCACCCAGGAAATCGTGGAAACCGCGAAACGTACTGGTGCTCAAGTGCGTGGTCCAATTCCACTGCCTACCCGTAAAGAGCGGTTCACCGTTCTGGTCTCCCCGCACGTCAACAAAGACGCGCGTGACCAGTACGAGATCCGTACTCATAAGCGCGTTCTGGACATCGTCCAGCCAACGGATAAAACCGTTGATGCTCTTATGAAGCTTGATCTTGCGGCCGGTGTGGAAGTGCAGATCAGCCTCGGCTAAGACTCGGTCTTAGTCGTGTAACGCTCTGAAATGGGCGGCCATAGCGGGTGAAAGCCCCGTACACTCATGAGGTTTACAACATGACTATTGGTGTAGTCGGTCGTAAATGCGGTATGACCCGTATTTTCACCGAAGAAGGTGTCTCCATTCCGGTCACGGTCATTGAGATCGAGCCGAATCGCGTCACCCAGTTCAAAACTGAAGAAACCGATGGCTATCGTGCAGTGCAAGTCACTGTCGGTGAGCGTCGCGCTTCGCGCGTGACTGCTGCTCAAGCAGGTCACTTCGCTAAAGCGAACGTTGCCGCGGGTCGCGGTGTCTGGGAATTCCGCCTTGAAGAAGGTGAGTTCCAGGCCGGTGATTCGATCAACGCTGAAATCTTCGCTGCAGGTCAGCTGGTAGACGTTACCGGCCAGTCCAAGGGTAAAGGCTTTGCCGGTACCATCAAGCGCTGGAATTTCCGCGGTCAAGATAACACCCACGGTAACTCCGTCTCCCACCGCGTCCCGGGCTCTATCGGCCAGTGCCAGACTCCTGGTCGTGTATTCAAGGGCAAAAAAATGTCCGGTCACATGGGCGCCGAGCGCGTGACCGTTCAGTCCCTCGAAGTAGTGCGCGTCGACGCTGAACGCAATCTGTTGCTGGTCAAGGGTGCCGTTCCAGGCGCAACTGGCAGCGATCTGGTTGTGCGTCCGGCTGCCAAGGCTCGCGGTTAAGGGGAAGCTGACATGCAACTAAATGTAAATGACGCTCAAGCGATCGAAGTTTCCGAACTGACTTTCGGCGGCGAATTCAACGAGACGCTGGTACACCAAGCAGTCGTGGCCTATATGGCCGGCGGCCGTCAAGGCACCAAGCAGCAGAAAACCCGTTCCGACGTTGCTGGTGGCGGTAAGCGCCCATGGCGTCAGAAAGGCACTGGCCGTGCTCGTGCCGGTACTATCCGTAGCCCAATCTGGCGTGGCGGTGGTACCACTTTCGCAGCTCGTCCTCAGGATCACTCGCAGAAGCTCAACAAGAAGATGTACCGCGCAGCAATGCGTTCCATCCTCGCTGAGCTGGTGCGTACCGACCGTCTGGTCGTGGTTCAGGACTTCGCTGTTGAAGCACCGAAAACCAAAGACCTGCTGAACAAGCTGAACGGCATGGGTCTGAGCGACGTACTGATCGTTTCGGACGCTGTTGATCAGAACCTGTACCTGGCTGCTCGTAACCTGCCGCACGTCGACGTACGTGACGTACAGGGTTCCGATCCGGTCAGTCTGATCGCATACGACAAAGTGTTGATCACTGTGTCGGCCGTGAAGAAATTCGAGGAGCTGCTGGGATGAACCAGGAACGCGTATTTAAAGTCCTCCTTGGCCCGCATGTTTCCGAGAAGGCTACCGTTCTGGCTGAGAAAAAAGGCCAGTTCGTATTCAAGGTTGCTACTGACGCAACCAAGCTGGAAATCAAGAAAGCTGTCGAAGGCCTGTTCGGCGTAAAAGTCGAAAACGTGTCGACTGTAAACGTTCTGGGTAAAACCAAGCGTACCGCACGTGGTCTGGGCAAGCGCAATGACTGGAAGAAAGCGATCGTTTCGCTTCAGCCAGGCCAAGATCTCGATTTCAGCAGCAGTGCTGAGTAAGGAAGGGGTGCATCATGGCAATCGTTAAATGCAAACCGACTTCCCCTGGCCGCCGTTTCGTGGTCAAGGTGGTCAACAAGGAGCTGCATAAAGGCGCTCCTCACGCACCGCTGCTCGAGAAGAAATCGAAGTCTGGTGGTCGTAACAACAATGGCCGTATCACTACTCGTCACGTAGGTGGTGGTCATAAGCAGCATTACCGTATGGTCGATTTCCGTCGCAACGACAAAGATGGCATCGTCGCCACTGTCGAGCGTATCGAATACGATCCAAACCGTACTGCTCACATCGCACTGCTGTGCTACGCAGACGGCGAGCGCCGCTACATCATCGCCCCTAAAGGCGTTGCTGCTGGCGACCAGCTGATCGCAGGCGCTCTGGCTCCAATCAAGCCAGGCAACTCCCTGCAACTGCGCAACATCCCAGTGGGTAGCACCATTCACGGCATCGAACTGAAGCCGGGCAAAGGTGCACAGATCGCTCGTTCCGCTGGTGCTTCGGCTCAGCTGATCGCTCGCGAAGGTGTCTATGTGACCCTGCGTCTGCGCTCTGGTGAAATGCGTAAAGTCCTGGCTGAATGCCGTGCGACCCTGGGTGAAGTCTCGAACTCCGAGCACAGCCTGCGTTCGCTGGGTAAAGCTGGTGCCAAACGCTGGCGTGGCGTTCGCCCAACCGTTCGTGGTGTTGCCATGAACCCGGTTGACCACCCACATGGTGGTGGTGAAGGTCGTACCTCCGGTGGTCGTCATCCGGTATCGCCATGGGGCTTCCCGACTAAGGGCGCGAAGACTCGTGGTAATAAGCGTACCGACAACATGATCGTCCGTCGTCGCAAGTAAATAGAGGGATACGACAGTGCCACGTTCTCTGAAAAAAGGTCCTTTTATCGATCTTCACCTACTGAAGAAGATCGAAGTGGCGGCGGAAAAGAACGATCGCAAACCAGTTAAGACCTGGTCGCGCCGTTCCATGATCCTGCCACAAATGGTCGGTCTGACCATCGCGGTACACAACGGTCGCCAACACGTCCCAGTTCTCGTGAACGAAGACATGGTCGGCCATAAACTGGGCGAGTTTGCCGGTACCCGCACTTATCGTGGGCACGTGGCTGACAAGAAAGCCAAGCGTTAAGGGGTAAGGAAATGGAAGTAGCCGCTAAGTTGTCGGGCGCTCGAATCTCCGCCCAGAAAGCCCGCTTGGTCGCCGACCAGATCCGCGGGAAGAAGGTGGGCGAAGCGCTCAACCTGTTGGCTTTCAGCAGCAAAAAAGCCGCTGAAATCATGAAGAAAGTCCTCGAGTCGGCCGTAGCCAACGCCGAGCATAACGAAGGCGCAGACGTTGATGACCTGAAGGTCTCCACCGTTTTCGTCAACGAAGGGCGTTCGCTGAAGCGCATCATGCCGCGTGCCAAAGGCCGCGCTGATCGCATCGTCAAGCGGTCTTGCCATATCACTGTCAAGGTTGCGGACAAGTAACGGAGTCGATCAGATGGGTCAGAAAGTACATCCCACTGGCATTCGCCTGGGAATCGTCAAGGAGCACACCTCCGTCTGGTACGCAGACGGTCGGACTTATGCGGACTATTTGCTCGCAGATCTGAATGTGCGTGAGTACCTCCAAGACAAACTAAAAAGCGCGTCCGTTAGCCGTATCGATATCCATCGTCCGGCCCAAACTGCACGCATCACCATCCACACCGCTCGTCCAGGTATCGTTATCGGGAAGAAAGGTGAAGATGTTGAGAAACTGCGTCAGGACCTGACCAAGCAAATGGGTGTGCCTGTGCACATCAACATCGAAGAGATCCGCAAGCCGGAACTCGACGGTATGCTGGTAGCTCAGAGCGTAGCTCAGCAGCTGGAGCGTCGTGTGATGTTCCGTCGCGCCATGAAGCGCGCCGTACAGAACGCCATGCGCATTGGTGCCAAAGGCATCAAGATCCAAGTGAGCGGTCGTCTCGGCGGTGCTGAAATCGCACGTACTGAATGGTATCGCGAAGGTCGTGTGCCCCTGCACACCCTGCGTGCCGATATCGACTATGCCACCTACGAAGCTCACACCACTTACGGTGTGATCGGTGTGAAGGTTTGGATTTTCAAAGGCGAAGTAATTGGTGGTCGCCAAGAAGAACTGAAACCACAAGCACCAGCGCCTCGTAAAAAAGCTGCTAAGTAAGGGGTACGCCAAATGTTGCAACCAAAGCGTACAAAATTCCGCAAGCAGATGACTGGCCACAACCGTGGTCTGGCACTGCGCGGTAGCAAAGTCAGCTTCGGCGAGTTTGCTCTGAAAGCTGTTGCTCGCGGTCGTCTCACCGCCCGCCAGATTGAGTCGGCACGTCGTGCTCTGACCCGTCACGTAAAACGTGGCGGTAAAATCTGGATCCGTGTGTTCCCGGACAAGCCGATCTCCAAGAAGCCTCTCGAAGTGCGGATGGGTAAAGGTAAAGGTTCCGTGGAGTACTGGGTTGCCCAGATCCAGCCAGGCAAAGTCCTGTACGAGATCGAGGGTGTTTCTGAAGAGCTGGCGCGTGAGGCTTTCGCCTTGGCGGCTGCAAAGCTGCCTCTCGCCACCTCCTTTGTTAAGCGGACGGTGATGTGATGAAAGCGAATGAACTTCGTGAAAAATCAGCACAGCAGCTGAACGAGCAACTGCTCGGCTTGCTGCGCGACCAGTTCAATCTGCGTATGCAGAAAGCAACTGGCCAGTTGGGGCAGTCGCACCTGCTCTCGCAAGTTAAGCGTGACATCGCTCGCGTGAAAACTGTGCTCAACCAGCAGGCAGGTAAGTGATCATGGCTGAAGCTGAAAAAACCGTCCGTACGCTGACTGGCCGTGTCGTCAGCGACAAGATGGACAAAACCATCACCGTACTGATCGAGCGTCGCGTAAAGCACCCGATCTACGGTAAATACGTTAAGCGTTCGACTAAGCTGCACGCGCACGACGAAACCAACCAGTGCCATATCGGCGACAAGGTCTCCATCCGCGAGACCCGTCCGCTGGCCAAGACCAAGTCCTGGGCACTGGTTGAAGTTCTCGAACGCGCTGTTGAAGTCTAAGGGCTAAGGGTCGGAGAAATTTTATGATTCAGACTCAATCCATGCTCGATGTGGCCGATAACAGCGGCGCTCGTCGCGTCATGTGCATCAAGGTTCTCGGCGGTTCGCACCGCCGTTACGCCGGCATCGGTGACATCATCAAGGTAACCGTCAAGGAAGCAATTCCTCGCGGTAAAGTGAAGAAAGGCCAAGTGATGACTGCTGTTGTAGTCCGCACTCGCCACGGTGTCCGTCGTGCTGACGGCTCCATCATCCGCTTTGATGGCAATGCTGCTGTTCTGCTGAACAACAAGCAAGAGCCGATCGGCACCCGTATCTTTGGGCCAGTGACCCGTGAACTTCGTACTGAGAAGTTCATGAAGATCGTCTCGCTCGCCCCAGAAGTGCTGTAAGGAGATCCGACATGCAAAAGATTCGTCGTGACGACGAGATCATCGTGATCGCCGGCAAAGACAAAGGTAAGCGCGGTAAGGTGCTCAAGGTTCTCGCTGACGACCGTCTGGTCGTTGGTGGGATCAACCTGGTGAAGCGTCATACCAAGCCTAACCCGATGTCGGGCGTACAGGGCGGTATCGTCGAGAAAGAAGCGCCACTGCACGCTTCCAACGTCGCCATTTTCAACGGCGAAACCAACAAGGCTGACCGCGTTGGTTTCAAAGTAGAAGACGGCAAAAAAATTCGTGTCTTCAAGTCGACCCAAAAAGCGGTTGATGCTTGAACACTGCTAGGTAGAAGACCATGGCACGACTGAAAGAGATTTACCGGAACGAGATTGCTCCCAAGCTTAAGGAAGAACTTAAGCTGGCGAACGTGATGGAAGTTCCGCGCGTTACCAAGATCACCCTGAACATGGGTCTGGGCGAAGCTGTCGGCGACAAAAAAGTCATCGAACACGCTGTTGCTGACCTGGAGAAGATCACCGGTCAGAAAGCCGTTGTGACTTTCGCTCGGAAATCCATCGCGGGCTTCAAAGTCCGTGAGGGCTGGCCGATCGGCGTTAAAGTTACCCTGCGCCGTGATCGTATGTACGAGTTCCTGGACCGCCTGCTGGCGATCTCCCTGCCTCGGGTTCGCGACTTCCGCGGCCTGAATGCCAAGTCCTTCGATGGTCGTGGCAACTACAGCATGGGCGTGAAAGAGCAGATCATCTTCCCGGAAATCGACTACGACAAGATCGATGCTCTGCGCGGTCTGGACATTACCCTGACCACCACTGCCAAGAACGATGACGAAGGCCGCGCTCTGATGCGTGCTTTCAAATTCCCGTTCCGCAACTGATTGGAGTAGGAAAATGGCCAAGAAGAGCATGAAAAACCGTGAGCTGAAGCGTCAGCTCACTGTTGCCAAGTACGCCAAGAAGCGTGCCGAGCTGAAAGCGACCATCGTGAACCTGGAAGCAACTCCAGAAGAGCGTTTTGCCGCTGTCGTAGCTCTGCAGAAGCAACCACGTGACGCCAGCGCTGCGCGCCTGCGTAACCGTTGCCGCATCACCGGTCGTCCACACGGCGTTTACCGCAAGTTCGGCCTCGGCCGTAACAAGCTGCGTGAAGCAGCAATGCGCGGTGACGTTCCAGGTCTGGTTAAAGCCAGCTGGTAAGACGTACCGGCAGCGTCCAGGTGGCGGGGGAGCAATCTTCCGACCACCGGTGACCTTGCAACGAAACAAGCCCCTTCTGGGGCTTGTTTCGTTTCTGGGAACTGTCTAGAATGACCGGCTCTCCTGAGCCCGGGTTTTTACGTCCGGCGATTTCAGGGGACTGTAGTAGCCGAGAGGCTAATTTTTCTTGTATCAGGAGCGTCTAGCCCATGAGTATGCAGGACCCGTTAGCGGACATGCTAACTCGCATCCGTAATGCCCAGATGGCTGAAAAGTCCGTCGTAAGCATGCCTTCGTCGACTCTGAAGGTTGCGGTAGCCAAAGTTCTGAAAGACGAAGGTTACATCGCTGGCTACCAAGTCAGCAGCGAAGTAAAACCATCGCTTTCCATCGAGCTGAAATACTTCGAAGGCCGTCCGGTCATCGAGGAAGTCAAGCGCGTAAGTCGTCCAGGCCTGCGTCAGTACAAGTCCGTCGAAGAACTGCCGAAAGTACGTGGCGGTCTGGGCGTGTCTATCGTCTCCACCAACAAAGGTGTGATGACTGATCGTGCTGCGCGCGCTGCCGGTGTCGGCGGCGAAGTTCTCTGCACAGTGTTCTAAGGGGGGATAAGCATGTCTCGCGTCGCTAAGAACCCCGTTAAGCTGCCAGCCGGTGTCGAAGTCAAATTCGTCGGCCAACAGCTTTCGGTGAAGGGTGCCAAGGGCACTCTCGAACTGAACGTTCACTCGTCGGTTGAAATTGTTGAAGAAGCTGGTGAGCTGCGTTTCGCTGCTCGCAATGGCGATCAACAAACTCGCGCTATGGCCGGTACTACCCGCGCCCTGGTGAACAACATGGTCCAGGGCGTAAGCCAAGGCTTCGAGCGCAAGCTCCAGCTGGTCGGTGTTGGTTACAAAGCACAAGCCAAAGGCACCGTGCTGAACCTGGCACTCGGCTTCTCGCATCCAGTGGATTACGAACTGCCGGCCGGTATCACCGCAGAGACCCCAAGCCAGACCGATATCCTGATCAAGGGTATCGACAAGCAGCTGGTAGGTCAGGTGGCCGCTGAAATCCGCGACTTCCGTCCACCAGAGCCGTACAAAGGCAAGGGTGTGCGTTACGCGGACGAAGTCGTCCGTCGTAAAGAAGCCAAGAAGAAGTAGGGCCTAGCAAATGACCGACAAAAAAGTTACTCGACTGCGTCGCGCTCGCAAAGCACGCCTGAAAATGCACGAACTCGAAGTCGTGCGTCTCTGCGTGTTCCGCTCCTCGCAGCACATCTACGCCCAGGTCATTTCGGCCGACGGCAGCAAGGTTCTGGCCAGTGCCTCGACCTTGGACAAAGAACTGCGTGATGGTGCCACCGGCAACATCGACGCGGCCACTAAGGTTGGCAAGCTGGTAGCTGAGCGCGCGAAAGCCGCCGGTGTATCTCAAGTTGCCTTTGACCGTTCCGGCTTCAAGTACCATGGCCGCGTCAAAGCGCTGGCTGATGCTGCTCGTGAAGGCGGGCTGGAGTTCTAAGTTATGGCAAATAACGATCAAAAGCGCGACGAAGGCTACATCGAGAAGCTGGTTCAAGTTAACCGCGTTGCTAAAACCGTCAAAGGCGGCCGTATCTTCACTTTCACCGCGTTGACCGTGGTTGGTGATGGTAAAGGTCGTGTTGGCTTCGGCCGTGGCAAATCGCGCGAAGTACCTGCTGCGATCCAGAAAGCCATGGAAGCTGCCCGTCGCAACATGATTCAGGTAGACCTGAACGGCACTACTCTGCAGTACGCCACCAAGTCCGCCCATGGCGCGTCGAAGGTGTACATGCAGCCTGCCTCGGAAGGTACCGGTATCATCGCCGGTGGCGCAATGCGTGCCGTCCTGGAAGTTGCTGGCGTTCAGAACGTCCTGGCCAAGTGCTACGGCTCGACCAACCCAGTGAACGTGGTTCATGCCACTTTCAAGGGTCTGAAGGCTATGCAATCTCCTGAGTCCATTGCTGCCAAGCGCGGCAAGAGCGTTGAGGAGATCCGCTGATCATGGCTACCGTTAAAGTAACGCTGATCAAAAGCACCGCCGGCCGTCTCCCTAACCACAAACTGTGTGTTAAGGGTCTGGGTCTGCGCCGCATCGGTCACACTGTAGAAGTCCTGGATACTCCCGAGAATCGCGGGATGATCAACAAGGCTTACTACATGCTGCGCGTCGAGGGTTAATCGATGAAACTCAATGATCTGAGTCCAGCGCCGGGTTCCCGTCGCGAGAAGCATCGTCCGGGCCGTGGTATCGGTAGCGGTTTGGGTAAGACTGGTGGCCGCGGCCACAAAGGTCAGACCTCCCGTTCCGGTGGCACCATTGCTCCAGGCTTTGAAGGCGGTCAACAGCCGCTGCACCGTCGTCTGCCGAAATTCGGCTTCGTTTCCCTGAAAGCCATGGACCGCGCAGAAGTGCGTCTGTCCGAGCTGGCCAAAGTGGAAGGCGACGTTGTCACCGTGCAATCCCTGAAGGATGCCAACGTGATTAACCAAAACGTACAGCGTGTGAAAATCATGCTGTCCGGCGAAGTTACTCGCGCGGTCACCATCAAGGGTATCGCAGCCACCAAAGGTGCGCGTGCGGCTATCGAAGCAGTTGGCGGCAAGTTCGAGGAATAAATGGCTAAGCAAGGTGCTCTCTCTTCGCTCGGCAAAGGCGGGATGTCTGAACTCTGGGCTCGTCTGCGTTTTCTGTTCCTGGCGATCATCGTCTACCGGATAGGCGCACACATCCCAGTTCCAGGTATCAACCCGGACCGGCTGGCGGAACTGTTTCGACAGAATGAGGGGACCATTCTTAGCTTGTTCAACATGTTTTCCGGCGGCGCGCTGGAACGGATGAGCATCTTTGCACTGGGGATCATGCCGTACATTTCGGCATCGATCATCATGCAGCTGATGACCGCCGTCAGCCCGCAGCTGGAGCAGTTGAAGAAGGAAGGTGAAGCTGGCCGTCGCAAGATCAGCCAGTACACCCGCTACGGCACCGTTATCCTGGCGCTGGTCCAGGCCATTGGCATGTCCATTGGCCTGGCCGGTCAGGGCGTGGCGTTTTCTGCTGACTTTGGCTTCCATTTCGTTGCGGTGTCCACTTTCGTGGCCGGCGCGATGTTCATGATGTGGCTGGGCGAGCAGATCACCGAGCGCGGTGTAGGCAACGGTATCTCGATGTTGATTTTCGCAGGTATCGTCGCCGGTCTTCCGAGAGCAATCGGGCAGTCTTTCGAGTCTGCACGCACAGGCGATATCAACATTTTCGCCCTGGTCGCTATCGGTTTGCTGGCAGTAGCGATTATCGGTTTCGTGGTGTTCATTGAGCGTGGTCAGCGTCGTATCGCCGTTCACTACGCCAAGCGTCAGCAGGGCCGCAAGGTCTTCGCTGCGCAGACCAGCCACCTGCCGTTGAAAGTGAACATGGCGGGTGTAATCCCTGCCATTTTCGCGAGCAGCATCTTGCTGTTCCCGGCTTCGCTGGGTGCCTGGTTCGGTCAGTCCGAAGGTATGGGCTGGTTGCAGGACATCTCGCAGTCGATCGCTCCTGGTCAGCCGTTGAATATTCTGCTGTTTAGTGCAGGGATTATTTTCTTCTGCTTCTTCTATACGGCGTTGATGTTCAATCCGAAAGACGTAGCGGAAAACCTGAAGAAGTCCGGTGCCTTTATTCCGGGCATCCGTCCAGGTGAGCAGTCGGCGCGCTACATTGATGGCGTTCTGACCCGCTTGACCATGTTCGGTGCTCTTTATATGACGGCCGTGTGTCTGCTTCCCCAGTTCCTGGTGGTCGCGGCAAACGTTCCGTTCTACCTTGGCGGGACCTCGTTGCTGATTGTGGTAGTGGTTGTGATGGACTTCATGTCCCAAGTACAATCGCACCTCGTTTCGCACCAGTACGAATCCCTGATGAAGAAAGCCAACCTGAAAGGCTACGGTGGCAGCGGTCTGCTGCGCTGATTGACCCTTAAGGTTCGAGGAGTTGGTGATGAAAGTTCGTGCATCGGTGAAAAAGCTGTGCCGTAACTGCAAAATTATTCGCCGCGAAGGTGTCGTTCGAGTAATTTGCAGTGCGGAACCACGTCACAAGCAGCGCCAAGGCTGATTGTGATCTGCGCTACAAACCCAGCAGCTAGTGCGCTGCTGGGTTGATTATTTGTTTCTACAGCGATATTATCTCGCGCCCTATTTCTTGGCTTCCGGGGCGTAGGTAGCTGTCAATTGGAGTCCCACTGAATGGCCCGTATTGCAGGCGTCAACATTCCAGATAACAAGCACACTGTTATCTCGCTGACCTACATCTATGGTGTTGGTCGCACTACTGCACAGAAAATCTGTGCAGAGACTGGGGTCAACCCAGCCGCAAAGATCAAGGATCTGAGCGACGAGCAGGTTGAATCGCTGCGTACTGAAGTCGCGAAGTACATCACCGAAGGTGATCTGCGCCGTGACATCAACATGAAAATCAAGCGGTTGATGGACCTGGGTTGCTACCGCGGCCTGCGTCATCGTCGGGGTCTGCCAGTACGCGGTCAGCGTACCAAGACCAACGCGCGTACCCGTAAGGGCCCGCGTAAGCCGATCCGCAAGTAATCGCACCAGCGAATCGACAGGAATTTAGAAATGGCAAAACCTGCTGCTCGTCCTCGTAAAAAAGTCAAAAAGACAGTGGTTGATGGCATCGCCCACATCCATGCCTCTTTTAACAACACCATCGTGACCATCACCGATCGTCAAGGTAACGCTCTGTCCTGGGCTACCTCCGGCGGTTCGGGTTTCCGCGGTTCCCGCAAGTCCACCCCGTTCGCTGCTCAGGTAGCTGCTGAACGTGCTGGTCAAGCTGCGCTGGAATATGGTCTGAAGAACCTCGACGTCAACGTCAAGGGTCCAGGTCCAGGTCGTGAGTCCGCTGTTCGTGCTCTGAACGGCTGTGGCTATAAGATCGCCAGCATCACCGACGTGACGCCAATCCCGCATAACGGGTGCCGTCCGCCGAAGAAGCGCCGCGTGTAATCAGGAGACAGATAAATGGCACGTTACATTGGTCCAAAATGCAAACTGTCTCGTCGTGAAGGCACCGATCTGTTCCTGAAGAGCGGCGTTCGCGCTCTGGAATCGAAGTGCAACATCGAAGCAGCCCCAGGTATCCACGGTCAGCGCCGCGGTCGTCAGTCCGACTACGGCACCCAGCTGCGTGAGAAACAAAAAGTCCGTCGTATCTACGGCGTACTTGAGCGTCAATTCAGCGGTTACTACAAGCAAGCGGCCTCCAAGAAGGGCGCTACTGGTGAGAACCTGCTGCAACTGCTCGAGTGCCGTCTGGATAACGTCGTTTATCGTATGGGCTTTGGCGCTACTCGTGCCGAATCCCGTCAGCTGGTTTCGCACAAAGCGATCAGCGTAAACGGCAAGACTGTAAACGTTCCGTCCTACCAAGTTCGTCCGGGTGACGTGGTCGCGGTTCGCGAGAAGTCGCTGAACCAGCTGCGCATTGTTCAAGCCCTTGAACTGTGCGCCCAGCGTGGCCGCGTTGAGTGGGTAGATGTGGATGCTGCCAAGAAGTCGGGCGTTTTCAAGAACGTTCCTGCTCGCAGCGACCTGTCCGCCGACATCAACGAAAGCCTGATTGTCGAGCTCTACTCCAAGTAAGGGCTAGAAAATAGGTGCATCCATGCAGATTTCGGTAAATGAGTTCCTGACGCCCCGCCACATCGATGTGCAGGTCGTCAGTCCAACCCGCGCTAAAATCACGCTCGAGCCTCTCGAGCGTGGCTTTGGCCATACCCTGGGCAACGCGCTGCGCCGCATCCTGTTGTCCTCCATGCCTGGCTGTGCAGTAGTCGAGGCCGAGATTGACGGTGTACTCCACGAGTACTCGGCAATCGAAGGTGTACAGGAAGATGTCATTGAAATCCTGTTGAACCTGAAAGGCCTGGCTATCAAACTGCACGGTCGTGACGAAGTTACGCTGACCTTGTCGAAGAAGGGTTCGGGGGTGGTTACCGCTGCCGATATTCAGCTGGATCATGATGTCGAGATCGTTAACCCCGATCACGTAATCGCTAACCTGGCGTCGAATGGCGCCTTGAACATGAAGCTCACCGTAGCTCGTGGTCGTGGTTATGAGCCGGCCGATTCGCGTCAGAGCGATGAAGACGAAAGCCGCAGCATTGGTCGCTTGCAGCTCGACTCTTCGTTCAGCCCGGTTCGCCGTATCGCATACGTGGTGGAAAACGCCCGTGTCGAGCAGCGTACCAACCTGGACAAGCTGGTAATTGATCTGGAAACCAACGGTACCCTGGATCCTGAAGAGGCCATCCGTCGTGCCGCAACCATCCTGCAACAGCAGCTGGCTGCGTTCGTCGACCTCAAAGGTGACAGTGAACCAGTGGTAGTCGAACAGGAAGACGAGATCGATCCGATCCTGCTTCGTCCGGTTGACGATCTGGAATTGACCGTGCGTTCGGCCAACTGCCTTAAGGCGGAGAACATTTACTACATCGGCGACCTGATTCAGCGCACCGAAGTAGAACTGTTGAAGACTCCGAACCTGGGCAAGAAATCCTTGACTGAAATCAAGGACGTTCTGGCCTCCCGTGGTCTGTCCCTCGGCATGCGCCTCGACAACTGGCCGCCTGCAAGTCTTAAGAAGGACGACAAGGCGACTGCCTGATCGTCGTAATCACCGAACGTAGTGTTTGGTAAGGAATGAACCCATGCGTCATCGTAAAAGTGGACGTCACCTGAGCCGTACTAGCTCTCACCGTAAGGCCATGTTCCAAAACATGGCGGTGTCGCTGTTCGAGCACGAGCTGATCAAAACTACTCTGCCAAAAGCCAAGGAACTGCGCCGCGTTGCCGAGCCGCTGATCACCCTGGCCAAGGAAGACAGCGTTGCTAACCGTCGTCTGGCTTTCGACCGTACTCGTTCGAAAGAAATCGTCGGTAAGCTGTTCAACGATCTGGGCAAGCGCTATGCCACCCGTCAGGGCGGCTACCTGCGTATCCTCAAGTGCGGCTTCCGCGCTGGCGATAACGCACCTATGGCGTACGTCGAGCTGGTTGATCGTCCTGTTGGTGGCTCGGTTGAAGCTGCTGAGTAAGGCGAACAGTCTGTAACAAGAAACCGGGCCTAGCGCCCGGTTTTTTGTGCTCGCATGTATTGTAATAATCTATTGATCTGAATCAGCTAATGAATTTGTTGTTGTCATAGTTGTGGTCGATACTCATCCCAAGCCGATTAGCCGGCCGTTCAAGACCGATAGGGAGAGAGTATGAGCCAGAACAAGATACTGACCACCGCCAGCGGCGCCCCGGTAGCCGACAACCAGAACTCGCGTTCGGCAGGCCCACGCGGCCCGTTGTTGCTGGATGACTTTCATCTGATCGAGAAGCTCGCGCACTTCAACCGCGAGAACATCCCTGAGCGCCGCGTACACGCCAAAGGCTCGGGCGCCTATGGCACCTTTACCGTCACCCGTGATATCACTCAGTACAGCTGCGCCAAGCTGTTCAGCAACGTTGGCAAGCAGACTGAAACCTTCCTGCGCTTCTCCACGGTGGGCGGCGAACGTGGTTCGGCAGACACCGAGCGTGACCCGCGTGGTTTCGCCCTGAAGTTCTACACCGAAGAGGGCAACTGGGACATCGTTGGCAACAACACCCCGGTATTCTTCATTCGCGACCCGCTGAAATTCCCCGATTTTATCCACACCCAGAAACGCCTGCCGCAAAGCAACCTGAAGAGCGCACAGATGATGTGGGACTTCTGGTCGCATTCGCCCGAAGCCCTGCACCAGGTGACCATCCTGTTCTCCGACCGCGGCATCCCGGACGGCTACCGCCACATGCACGGCTTCGGCAGCCACACCTACAGCCTGATCAACGCTCAGGGCCAGCGCACCTGGGTTAAATGGCACTTCAAGACCAAGCAAGGCATCAAGAACCTGGCCCCTGCCGAGGCCGCGCGCCTGGCCGGTACTGACCCGGACTACGCCCAGCGTGACTTGTTCGAAGCGATCGAGCGCGGTGATTTCCCCAAATGGGCCGTGTGCATCCAGGTCATGAGCGAAGAAGAAGCGGCCAGCCGCGACGAGAACCCGTTCGACGTGACCAAGACCTGGTCGCAGAAGCACTACCCGCTGATCGAGATCGGCGAGCTGGAACTCAACCGCAACCCGCTGAACTACTTCGCCGAAGTCGAGCAAGCCGCGTTCGGCCCGAGCAACATGGTGCCGGGTGTTGGCCTGTCGCCAGACCGCATGCTGCAGGGGCGCGTATTCGCCTACGCAGACGCCCATCGCTACCGTGTCGGTACCAACCACCAGCAACTGCCGGTAAACGCCCCACGCAGCCCGGTGAACAGCTACCAGCGTGATGGTTCGATGGCGTTCGGCAGCAATGGCGGTGCGGCGCCGAACTACGAGCCGAACAGCTACGCCAATGCGCCGAAACAGGCCCCGCAGTACGCTGAGCCGGCACTGGCGCTCAACGGTGTCGCTGATCGTTACGATCACCGTGAAGACACTGACTACTACAGCCATGCCGGTGCGCTGTTCCGCCTGATGAACCCGGAGCAGAAGGCGCTGCTGGTCAGCAACATCGCCGGCGCCATGGGCGGAGTTTCTGAAGAGGTGGTCCAGCGTCAGTTGCAGCACTTCTTCAAGGCCGATCCGGCCTATGGCGAAGGGATTGCCAAGGCTTTGGGCATAAATCTCGCCTAAGTCGAAGTGATAAGAAGAACCGCCCTCATTTGGGCGGTTTTTCAATGAATATCACTACCGTTTACCTGCTTTTTTGCACTTTTTTGCCCAATTCTCAGTGACCTTCCGGTCATCCTGGTTCAAACTATGACTTTCACACAGGGAGAGGCAGGGCGATGCAAGGTCACCCGGACGTAATCGATTATCTCAACACGTTGCTGACGGGCGAACTGGCGGCACGTGACCAATATTTCATCCACTCGCGGATGTACGAGGACTGGGGCTTGAGCAAGCTCTACGAGCGTATCAACCACGAAATGGAAGAAGAGGCGCAACACGCCGATGCCCTGATGCGTCGTATCCTCATGCTCGAAGGCACCCCGCGCATGCGTCCTGATGACCTGGACGTCGGCACCACCGTGCCGGACATGATCGCCGCCGACCTGCGCCTGGAGTACAAGGTGCGCGCCGCACTGTGCAAGGGCATCGAGCTGTGCGAACTGCACAAAGATTACATCAGCCGCGACATCCTGCGCCTGCAACTGGCCGATACCGAAGAAGATCACACCTATTGGCTGGAAAAACAGCAGGGCCTGATCAAGTCGATCGGTCTGGAAAACTACCTGCAATCGCAGATGTAATTTTCCCGGAACAAAAAAAGCCCCGCCAGTGCGGGGCTTTTTCATTTGCAAGCGGACCAAATCAGGCGCGGTCACGTTCCAGCAGCGGCTTGAGGTAGTAGCCGGTATACGACTGTTTCATCTCGGCCACCTGTTCCGGGGTACCAAAACCGATGATCTGACCGCCCTTGGAACCACCCTCAGGGCCGAGGTCAACGATCCAGTCGGCAGTCTTGATAACATCCAGGTTGTGCTCGATCACCACTACGGTGTTGCCGTGATCGCGCAGGCGGTGCAGTACATCGAGCAGTTGCTGAATATCGGCAAAGTGCAGGCCGGTAGTCGGTTCGTCGAGGATGTACAGGGTCTTGCCGGTGTCACGCTTGGACAGCTCGCGTGACAGCTTGACCCGCTGCGCCTCGCCCCCGGAGAGGGTGGTCGCCGACTGACCGAGCTTGATGTAGGACAGGCCGACATCCATCAGTGTCTGCAGCTTGCGAGCCAGCGCCGGTACCGCGTCGAAGAACTCGCGGGCTTCCTCGATGGTCATTTCCAGGACCTCGTGGATGTTCTTGCCCTTGTACTTGATCTCCAGGGTTTCGCGGTTGTAGCGCTTGCTCTTGCACACATCGCACGGCACATAGATGTCCGGCAAAAAGTGCATCTCGACCTTGATCAGGCCGTCGCCCTGGCACGCTTCGCAGCGCCCGCCCTTGACGTTGAACGAGAAACGCCCCGGGCCGTAGCCGCGTGAGCGCGATTCCGGCACGCCGGAGAACAGTTCGCGGATCGGCGTGAACAGTCCGGTGTAGGTCGCCGGGTTCGAACGCGGGGTGCGGCCGATCGGGCTCTGGTCGATGTCGACCACCTTGTCCAGGTGCTGCAGGCCATCGCAGCTGTCGTGCGGCGCCGCTTCCAGGGTGCTGGCACCGTTGAGGGCGGTGGCGCTGAGCGGGAACAGGGTGTTGTTGATCAGGGTCGATTTGCCGGAGCCGGACACGCCAGTCACGCAGGTCAGCAGGCCGATCGGAATTTCCAGGTCGACGTTTTGCAGGTTGTTGCCGCGCGCGCCCTTGAGTTTGAGCGAGAGCTTCTTATTTCGTGGTGTGCGCTTGGCCGGTACGGCAATCTTCACTCGCCCAGACAGGTACTTGCCGGTCAGCGAGTCCGGATGGGCCATGACCTCGGCCGGTGTCCCCTCTGCGACGATCTGGCCGCCGTGCACGCCGGCGCCCGGGCCGATGTCGACGACGTAGTCGGCCAGGCGAATGGCGTCCTCGTCATGCTCGACCACGATCACCGTGTTGCCGATGTCGCGCAGGTGATTGAGGGTGCCGAGCAAGCGGTCGTTGTCGCGCTGGTGCAGGCCGATGGATGGCTCGTCGAGGATGTACATGACCCCGACCAGGCCGGCGCCGATCTGGCTGGCCAGGCGGATACGCTGGGCTTCACCGCCCGAGAGGGTGTCGGCGCTGCGATCGAGGGTCAGGTAGTCGAGGCCGACGTTGACCAGAAACTGCAGGCGCTCGCAGATCTCCTTGAGGATCTTGTCGGCAATTTCGCCGCGTCGGCCGGTCAGCTTCAGGCCACCGAAGTAGCCGCTGGCATCGCCGATCGGCAGGCATGTGACCGCCGGCAGGGTCTTCTCGCCGACCCAAACGTGCCGCGCTTCACGGCGCAGGCGCGTGCCACG
The DNA here is from genome assembly GCF_050435905.1 of Pseudomonas sp. 2835. Taxonomy (NCBI): domain Bacteria; kingdom Pseudomonadati; phylum Pseudomonadota; class Gammaproteobacteria; order Pseudomonadales; family Pseudomonadaceae; genus Pseudomonas; species Pseudomonas sp. 2835. The sequence continues at coordinate 38,419 of NZ_JBNDLE010000009.1, forward strand.
GCAATCCGGGCAGGGCTGGGTGCTGAGGAACTTGGCCAGCTCTTCGCGTACGGTCGCCGATTCGGTCTCGCGGTAGCGACGCTCCAGGTTCGGCACGATGCCTTCGAACGGGTGCGAGCGCTTGACGATGTCGCCGCGGTCGTTGAGGTACTTGAAGTCGACGTTCTGCTTGCCGCTGCCGTGGAGGATGACTTTCTGCTGCTCGGCTGGCAGTTCGCCGAAGGGGATCTCGAGGCTGAAGTCATAATGCGCGGCCAGCGAGCCGAGCATCTGGAAGTAATAGACGTTGCGCCGGTCCCAGCCGCGAATTGCGCCTTCAGCCAGGGTCAACTCGCCGTTTACCAGGCGCTTGGTGTCGAAGAACTGCTTGACCCCCAGGCCGTCGCAGGTCGGGCAGGCGCCGGCCGGGTTGTTGAAGGAGAACAGCTTGGGCTCCAGCTCGCTGATCGCATGGCCGCAGATCGGGCAGGCGAAGCGGGCGGAGAAGATCATCTCTTCGAACAGCTCGTCATCCATTGATGCGACCAAGGCAATGCCGTCGGCGAGCTTCAGCGCGGTTTCGAAGGATTCGGCCAGGCGCTGCTGCAGGTCCTCGCGAACCTTGAAACGGTCGACCACCACTTCGATGGTGTGCTTTTTCTGCTTGTCGAGCTTGGGCAGTTCATCGAGTTCGAACAGCTTGCCGTTGACCCGGGCCCGCACGAAGCCCTGGGCGCGCAGTTCTTCAAATACTGCCAGGTGTTCACCCTTGCGCTCGCGAATTACCGGTGCCAGCAGCATCAACTTGCTGCCTTCGGGCTGGGCCAGCACCAGGTCGACCATCTGGCTGACGGTTTGCGCTTCCAGCGGGATGTCGTGGTCCGGGCAGCGTGGAGTTCCGACGCGGGCGTAGAGCAGGCGCAGGTAGTCGTAGATTTCGGTGATAGTGCCGACGGTCGACCGCGGGTTGTGCGAAGTCGACTTCTGCTCGATGGAGATCGCCGGCGACAGGCCTTCGATGGTATCGACGTCGGGCTTTTCCATCATCGACAGGAACTGCCGGGCGTACGCCGACAGGGATTCGACATAACGGCGCTGGCCTTCGGCGTACAGGGTATCGAAGGCCAGGGACGACTTGCCGGAACCGGACAGGCCGGTGATGACGATCAACTTGTCCCGGGGCAGGGTCAGGTCGATGTTCTTCAGGTTGTGGGTTCGTGCCCCACGAATCAGGATCTTGTCCACTGCGGCCTCGCTCGGCGGGCATAAACGGTTGAGTATACGGCTCCATGCCATTACGCGGCAAAGCGTCGCGTATATGCCGTTATGCGATGGGACTGGTAGAATCGCCGCCGGTTCACACGAGGTTTATCCATGCACGATCCCCACAGCGAACGCATGAGTGGCAGCGAGACCCGCGCCGCAGGCGGCCTGGCCCTGGTGTTCGCCTTCCGTATGCTGGGCATGTTCATGGTCCTGCCGGTACTGGCGACCTATGGCATGGACCTGGCCGGTGCCACCCCGGCATTGATCGGCCTGGCCATTGGCGCCTACGGCCTGACTCAGGCTTTCCTGCAGATTCCGTTCGGGGTGATTTCCGATCGCATCGGCCGTCGCCCGGTGATTTACCTGGGCCTGGTGATCTTTGCCCTGGGCAGCGTGCTGGCGGCCCAGGCCGACTCGATCTGGGGGGTGATTGCCGGACGCATCCTGCAAGGCGCAGGGGCGATTTCTGCTGCGGTCATGGCCTTGCTCTCGGACCTGACCCGCGAACAGCACCGCACCAAGGCCATGGCCATGATCGGCATGAGTATCGGCCTGTCGTTTGCCGTGGCCATGGTCGTCGGCCCGCTGGTCACCCGTGCCTTCGGCCTTTCGGGGTTGTTCCTGGCCACCGCGGCCATGGCCGTGGTCGGCATTGCGATCATTGCCTTTGTCGTGCCGCCATCTCACGGCGCCCTGCAGCATCGTGAGTCAGGGGTCGCCAAGCAAGCACTGATGCCGACCCTGCGCCATCCGGACCTGCTACGCCTGGACGTGGGCATCTTCGTCTTGCATGCCATTCTGATGGCCAGTTTCATCGCCTTGCCGCTGGCCTTCGTCGAGCGTGGCGGTTTGCCGAAAGAAGAGCACTGGTGGGTGTACCTCACCGCCTTGCTGATTTCATTCTTTGCAATGATCCCGTTCATCATCTACGGCGAAAAAAAGCGCAAGATGAAACGTGTCCTGCTGGGCGCGGTCAGTGTGTTGATGCTTACCGAGCTATTCTTCTGGCTGTCAGCAGACAACTTGCACGAACTGGTGATCGGCACCGTGATATTCTTCACCGCCTTCAACCTGCTGGAGGCATCCTTGCCTTCACTGGTAAGCAAGGTGTCGCCCGCCGGCGGCAAGGGCACGGCCATGGGGGTGTATTCCACCAGCCAGTTCCTTGGTGCCGCGCTGGGAGGAATTCTCGGTGGCTGGTTGTTCCAGCACGGTGGCCTGAGCACGGTGTTCCTTGGCTGCGCAGCGTTGTGTGCCCTGTGGTGGGTCGTGGCGCTGAGCATGCGTGAACCGCCGTACGTGACCAGCCTGCGCATGCCGTTATCGGCCGAGGCGGTACGCGAAGCGGGGCTGACCGAGCGGCTGATGGCCGTCCCGGGTGTGACCGACGCAGTGGTGGTGGCCGATGAAGCCGCCATCTATATCAAACTTGATACACAAATTTTGGATCGCACGACCCTGGAACGCCTGGTAAACCCGGCTTCCTCCGCGTGCGAAGCCTAGGAGAACGTTATGGCCCGTGGGGTTAACAAAGTCATTCTGGTCGGTACCTGCGGCCAGGATCCCGAAGTCCGCTACCTGCCTAACGGTAACGCCGTGACCAACCTGAGCCTGGCGACCAGCGAGCAGTGGACCGACAAGCAGACCGGCCAGAAGGTCGAGCGCACCGAATGGCACCGCGTGTCGATGTTCGGCAAGGTCGCCGAAATCGCCGGTGAATACCTGCGCAAAGGCTCGCAGGTCTACATCGAAGGCAAGCTGCAGACCCGCGAGTGGGAAAAGGACGGCATCAAGCGTTACACCACCGAAATCGTCGTCGACATGCAGGGCACCATGCAGTTGCTCGGCGGCCGCCCGCAGAACCAGGACGGCGCCCCGCAAGGCGGCAACAACTACAACCAGGCGCCACGCCAGCAGGCTCCGCGTCCACAGCAGTCCGCGCCGCAACAGCGCCCGGCGCCTCAGCAGGCCGCACCGCAGCCGGCTCCGGACTTCGACAGCTTCGATGACGATATTCCGTTCTGATTCGCGACGCTGACTGCAACATCCTCAAAACGCCCAGTGCATCGCACCGGGCGTTTTGCTTTTTGCCGACCGGCAATCCGTTTTCATCCCGCTCTCGGGAATCTTGACTAGAGTGACAGTTGGCGGCCATCAATCTGCCGCTACCGTGATCGTTCAAGAGACGCCGGCCACGTCCCGGGCGTCCACCACCTGATCAGGAGTGCACGATGGATCTCAACCGTCGGCAGTTCTTCAAGGTCGCAGCAGTTGGCCTTGGAGGCTCGAGCCTGGCAGCGTTGGGCATGGCCCCGACACCTGCCTTCGCCGAGCAGGTGCGCCACTTCAAGCTGGCGCACACTAAAGAAACCCGCAACACCTGCCCCTATTGCTCGGTCGGCTGCGGCCTGATCCTGTACAGCCAGGGGGACGGCGGCAAGAACGTTGCGCAGAACATCATCCACATCGAAGGCGATGCCGACCATCCGGTGAACCGCGGAACCCTGTGCCCGAAAGGCGCCGGCCTGCTCGACTTCATCCACAGCCCCAGCCGGCTGCAGTACCCGCAGATGCGCAAGCCCGGCAGCAGCGAGTGGACGCGGGTGTCCTGGGATGAGGCGCTGGACCGTATTGCCGACCTGGTCAAGACCGACCGCGATGCCAACTTCGTCGAGAAGAATGCTCAGGGGCAGACGGTCAACCGTTGGCTGACCACGGGTTTTCTGGCGGCATCGGCGGCTTCCAGCGAGGCCGGTTACCTGACTCACAAGGTCATTCGCAGCCTGGGCATGCTGGGGTTCGATAACCAAGCGCGTGTCTGACATGGCCCGACGGTGGCAAGTCTTGCCCCGACGTACGGCCGTGGTGCCATGACCAACCACTGGACTGATATCGCCAACGCGAATCTGATCCTGGTGATGGGCGGCAACGCAGCAGAAGCGCACCCGTGCGGCTTCAAATGGGTGACCGAAGCCAAGGCTCACAACAAGGCCCGGCTGATCGTGGTTGACCCGCGGTTTACCCGTACCGCGTCGGTGGCCGATTACTACGCGCCGATTCGTACCGGTAGCGATATCGCCTTCATGGGCGGCCTGATCAATTACCTGCTGAGCAACGACAAGATCCAGCACGACTATGTGCGCAATTACACCGACGTGTCGTTTATCGTCAAAGCCGGCTTTGGCTTCGAGGATGGGCTGTTCAGTGGCTACGACGCGGCCAAGCGCAGCTACACCGACAAGTCCGGCTGGGGTTACGAGCTGGGCGAGGACGGCTTTGCCAAGGTCGATCCGACCCTGCAGGACCCGCGCTGCGTCTACCAGCTGATGAAGCTGCACTACAGCCGCTACACCGCGGACCTGGCGAGCATGACCTGTGGCATGCCGCAGGACCGCATGCTGAAGATCTGGGAAGAGATCGCCACCTGCTCGCAACCGGGCAAGACCATGACGATCCTCTATGCCCTGGGCTGGACCCAGCACTCGATCGGCGCGCAGATCATCCGCAGTGCGGCCATGGTGCAACTGCTGCTGGGTAACGTCGGCATGCCCGGTGGCGGCGTCAACGCCCTGCGCGGGCACTCCAACATCCAGGGGCTTACCGACCTTGGCCTGCTGTCGAACTCCTTGCCCGGTTACCTGACCCTGCCGGGCGATGCCGAGCAGGACTACGACGCCTACATCGCCAAGCGGGCGCTCAAGCCGTTGCGGCCGGGGCAGCTGTCGTACTGGCAGAACTACGGCAAGTTCCACGTCAGCCTGATGAAGGCCTGGTATGGCGCCAATGCCAGCGCCGAGAACCATTGGGGCTACGACTGGCTGCCGAAGCTGGATATCCCCGGCTACGACGTGCTGAAGATGTTCGACCTGATGGGCCAGGGCAAGGTCAACGGCTACATGTGCCAGGGTTTTAACCCTATTGCCGCGCTGCCGGATAAAAACCGCGTGACTGCGGCCCTGAGCAAACTCAAGTGGCTGGTAGTGATGGACCCGCTGGCCACCGAGACCTCGGAGTTCTGGCGCAACGTCGGGCCCTTCAACGACGTGCAGAGCGCCGAGATCCAGACGGAGGTGATCCGCCTGCCCACTACCTGCTTCGCCGAGGAAGATGGCTCGCTGGTCAACAGCAGCCGTTGGCTGCAATGGCACTGGAAGGGCGCCGACGGCCCGGGGGAAACCCGCACCGACGTGCGCATCATGAGCGAGCTGTTCCTGCGCCTGCGCAAACGCTACCAGGCCGAAGGCGGCGCCTTCGCCGAGCCGCTGTTGAACCTCAGCTGGCCGTACAAGGTGGCCGACGAACCATCACCTGAAGAGCTGGCCAGGGAGCTCAACGGCAATGCCGTCAGCGACCTCACCGATGCCACTGGCGTTACCCTCAAGGCCGGCCAGCAGTTGTCCGGTTTTGCCCAGCTCAAGGACGATGGCAGTACGGCTTCCGGGTGCTGGATTTTTTGCGGCAGCTGGACTGAGCAGGGCAACCAGATGGCCCGCCGTGACAACAGCGACCCGTTCGGCATGAAGCAGAACCTCGGCTGGGCCTGGGCCTGGCCGGCCAACCGGCGGATCCTCTACAACCGCGCCTCGGCCGACCCGCAAGGCAAACCCTGGGACCCGAACAAGCGCCTGGTGTGGTGGAACGGCAAAGCCTGGGGCGGCACCGACACCCCGGACTACAAGGCCGACGTGCCGCCAGAGGCCGGCATGAACCCGTTCATCATGAACCCGGAAGGGGTGGCGCGCTTCTTTGCCGTCGACAAGATGAACGAAGGCCCGTTCCCCGAGCACTACGAGCCCTTCGAGACGCCGATCGGCATCAACCCGCTGCACCCGAACAACAAGCAGGCGACCAGCAACCCGGCCGGGCGGATCTTCGATTCGGTGTGGGACACCCTTGGCCAGGCCAAGGACTTCCCTTACGCCGCGACCAGCTACCGGCTGACCGAGCATTTCCACTTCTGGAGCAAGCACTGCAAGCTCAACGCCATCGCCCAGCCCGAGCAGTTTGTCGAGATCGGCGAAGTGCTGGCGCAAGAGAAGGGCATCGTCGCCGGCGACCGCGTGCGGGTCACCTGCAAACGCGGGCATATCGAGGCGGTGGCGGTTGTCACCAAGCGCATCCGGCCGTTGCAGGTCAACAACCAGACCGTGCACCAGATCGGCATTCCGCTGCACTGGGGCTTCACCGGCAGTACCCGTCACGGCTACCTGACCAACACCCTGGTGCCGTTCCTCGGTGATGGAAATACGCAGACGCCGGAATCCAAGTCGTTCCTGGTCAACGTGGAGAAAATCTGATGGCTAGCCAAGACATCATCGCCCGTTCGGCCACCACCACGCCGCCCTCGTCGATCCGCCAGCTGGAGGAGGTGGCCAAGCTGATCGACACCACCAAGTGCATCGGTTGCAAGGCCTGCCAGGTGGCCTGTTCGGAGTGGAACGAGCTGCGAGACGAGGTCGGTCACAACCATGGCACCTACGACAACCCGCAGGACCTGAGCGCCGAAACCTGGACGCTGATGCGCTTCACCGAGCACGAGACCGGCGACGGCAACCTGGAGTGGCTGATCCGCAAGGACGGCTGCATGCACTGCGCCGATCCTGGTTGCCTGAAGGCCTGCCCGAGCCCGGGGGCGATCATCAAGCATGCCAACGGCATCGTCGACTTCAATCAGGACCACTGCATCGGCTGCGGCTACTGCATCACCGGCTGCCCGTTCAACATCCCGCGAATTTCGCAGAAGGACCACAAGGCTTACAAATGCACCTTGTGTTCCGACCGGGTGTCGGTGGGGCTGGAGCCGGCCTGTGTGAAAACCTGCCCGACCGGCGCCATCGTCTTTGGCAGCAAGCAGGACATGAAGGAGCATGCTGCCGAGCGCATCGTCGACCTCAAGTCGCGCGGTTTCGACCAGGCCGGCCTGTACGACCCGGACGGCGTTGGCGGTACCCACGTGATGTACGTGCTGCACCACGCCGATACGCCGCGCTTATACGCGGGCCTGCCGGACCAGCCGGTCATCAGCCCGCTGGTAGGCCTGTGGAAAGGCGTGACCAAGCCACTGGCGCTGCTGGCCATGGGCGCGGCGGTGCTGGCCGGGTTCTTCCATTATGTGCGCGTCGGCCCGCAACGGGTCGACGCGGACGAACACCCGAGCCCGGTGGATACCAGCGTGCAGGTGGTCGACCCGGCGGTGCACGTTTATGACCCGAACCGGCCGGGCGGGCAAGGGGAGGAGCGACCATGAACGACAAACCTATCCTGCGCTACAACGCCAACGAGCGGACCAACCACTGGCTGGTGGCGATCCTGTTCATCATGGCCGGGTTGTCGGGGCTGGCGCTGTTTCACCCGGCGCTGTTCTGGCTCAGCCATCTGTTCGGCGGCGGGCCGTGGACACGGATTTTGCACCCGTTCATGGGCGTGTTGATGTTCGTGTTCTTTGTTGGCCTGGTGCTGCGTTTCTGGCGGGCGAACTACTTTATCGCCAACGACCGCCTGTGGCTCAAGCGCATCGACCGGGTGATGCGCAACGAGGAGGAGGGCGTGCCGCCAATCGGCAAGTACAACCCCGGGCAGAAGCTGCTGTTCTGGACTTTGCTGCTGTGCATGCTGGTGCTGTTGATCAGCGGCGTGGTGATCTGGCGAGCCTACTTCAGCAGTTATTTCGGCATCGGTTCGATTCGCCTGGCGACCCTGGCGCATGCCCTGGCGGCGTTCGTGCTGGTGCTGAGCATCATCGTCCATATTTACGCCGGGATCTGGATCAAGGGTTCGGTCAGCGCCATGCTGCATGGCTGGGTCAGCCGCGCCTGGGCGAAAAAACACCATGAGCTGTGGTATCGGGAGGTGACCGGCGACAAACAGCCGCCACCGCCGATCAATAAAAAAGGATGAGCGCTTGAGTACCCTTCTTGAACCCGGGCAGATCGAAGCGGCGGCCAGCACGCCGCCGTTTCTCTACCTGCCGCCGAGGAACCTGTTCGCCCTGCGTGCGCAGCGCCTGGAGCAATTGGCCGGGTGCAGTCCGCTGGCGGACTACCTGCGCCTGATCGCCGGCTTGTGCCAGGTACAACAGAGCCTGCTCGACCAGCCGCCTGCCGCAGCCCCCAGCGACACCGAGCGCCAGCGTCTGTGTGTCGAGCACGGCTTGCCACCGCTGGCGGCCGACAGCCTGGTGCGCGAGGGGCATTGGCTGGTTTATCTGCAGGCGATGTTGCAGCGCTATCCGGCTTCGACGGGTGCCGTGGCCGATGCCGTGTCGGTACTGCAGCGCGCTGATGATGAACAGCGCAAACTGTGGGCCATCGCCTTGCTCACAGGTTCGTACAGCCTGGTGCCGGCGGCGCTGGTGCCGTTCCTGGGCGCGGCATTGCAGGCGGCCTGGAGTCATTGGTTGCTGAGCCTGCAGGGTGTCGAGCTGAAAGCGGCAAACAGCCTGTGCCAATGCCCGGCCTGTGGCTCGCCGGCCATGGCCGGGGTCATCCGCCATCGCGGCAAGTACAACGGCTTGCGTTACCTGGTGTGCTCGCTGTGCGCCTGCGAATGGCATGTGGTGCGGGTCAAGTGCGTGTATTGCGAGCAGAGCAAGGGCCTCAAGTACTTCAGCTTCGAGGATGACCGCTACGCCAGCGCCAAGGCGCCGTTGCAGGCCGAATGCTGCCCGGGCTGCAACACCTACCTCAAGCATATCTACCTGGAAAACGACGCCGATGCCGAAGCGTTGTCGGCAGACCTCGCCAGCCTGGCGCTGGACCTGCGCCTGGATCAGGAAGGCTTCCAGCGCCTGGCGCCGAACCTTTTGCTGGCACCGGGAGGGGAGTGAGATCGGGTCTACACTGAGGTTTTGCCCATGGCCAGCGCCCACTGAAGTTGAGAACCGTCTGAATGCCGTCCAACCTCGCCAAGCTCCCGATCCGCCTGCCCTCCATCGACACTCTGTTGCGTCACCCCGCCAGCCAGCCGCTGACCGGGCGCTATGGCCGCGACGCGCTGTTGGCGACCTTGCGTCAGTTGCTCGACGACCTGCGCGAGGACGCCCGGCTCGGCCAGCTGGATGCTGCCGAACTGGCCGCGCCGGTGCTGCTTGGCCGCGCTGGCGAGCGCCTGGTTGTTCGGCACCGCAGTCAGGTGCGGCGGGTTTTCAACCTCACCGGCACGGTGCTGCACACCAATCTGGGCCGGGCCTTGCTGCCCGAGGAGGCCATCGACGCCGTACAACGGGCAGCCCGCTACCCGCTCAACCTCGAGTTCGACCTGGCCAGCGGCAAGCGCGGCGACCGCGACGACCTGATCGAAGGCTTGATCCGCGAACTCACCGGCGCCGAAGCCGTCACCGTGGTCAACAACAACGCCGCGGCCGTGCTGCTGGCGCTCAACAGCCTGGGTGCGCGCAAGGAGGGCATCATCTCGCGCGGTGAGTTGATCGAGATTGGTGGCGCTTTTCGCATTCCCGACATCATGGCCCGCGCCGGGGTCAAGCTGCATGAGGTGGGCACCACCAATCGCACCCATGCCCGCGATTACGAGGCGGCCATCGGCCCGCGCAGCGGCCTGTTGATGCGCGTGCATTGCAGCAATTACAGCATTCAGGGCTTCACCACCCAGGTGCCGACCGCAGAACTGGCGCGCTTGGCTCATCACCATGATTTGCCCTTGCTCGAAGACCTCGGCAGCGGCAGCCTGCTCGACTTGAGCCGCTGGGGCCTGCCGGCCGAGCCCACTGTGCGCCAGGCCCTGGCCGATGGCGCCGATCTCGTCACCTTCAGCGGCGACAAGCTGTTGGGCGGGCCCCAGGCTGGCATCATTGTCGGGCGCAAGGACTTGATCACGCGGATCAAGAAGAACCCGCTCAAGCGCGCCCTGCGGGTCGACAAACTGACCCTCGCGGCGCTTGAAGCGGTGCTGGGTTTGTACCGCAACCCCGATCAACTGGTCGAGCGCCTGCCCAGCCTGCGCCTGCTGACCCGGCCGCAGGCCGAGATTCTCCAGCAGGCCGAGCGCTTGCAGCCAGCGTTGGCGCAACAGCTGGGCGAACAGTGGACGGTCAGCGCAGAGCCCGCACTGGGCATGATCGGCAGTGGCAGCCAGCCGGTGGCGCGCTTGCCCAGTGCGGCCTTGTGCGTGCGCCCACAGGTGTCCAAGCGCCTGCGCGGGCGTTCTTTGCACGGGTTGGAAGCCGCACTGCGGGCCTTGCCGATTCCAGTGCTGGGGCGCATTGATGACGATGCCCTGTGGCTGGACCTGCGCCAGCTCGATGATGAAGCCGCGTGGCTGGCGCAACTGGCGCAGGTGCAGGCGTGATTGTCGGTACCGCCGGACATATCGACCACGGTAAGACCGCTTTGCTTGAGGCCCTGACCGGCCAGGCGGGCGACCAGCGCCGGGAAGAGCGCGAGCGCGGCATGACCATCGACCTCGGCTATCGCTATTACGCGCTAAGCCCTGGCGCAGCGCTTACCGGCTTTATCGACGTGCCCGGCCACGAGCGTTTTATCCACAACATGCTCGCTGGCGCCCAGGGTATCGACCTGGTGTTGCTGGTCGTGGCCGCCGATGACGGGGTAATGCCGCAGACCCGCGAGCACCTGGCGATTGTCGAATTGCTGGGCATTCCCCAGGCGTTGGTGGTGATCAGCAAGTGCGATCGGGTCGAGCCGCAACGGGTGCTGGAGGTTCAAGCCCAGGTCAGCGTGCTGCTGGCCGCCGGGCCCTATGCGGAGGCGTTGCAGTTCGTGGTTTCCAGCGTTACCGGTGAAGGGATCGAGACGCTGCGCCTGGCCTTGTTGGCGGCCCAGGCTGAGGTTAGCCAGCGCAGCAGCCAGGGCGGCTTTCGCCTGGCCATCGATCGTGCGTTCGCGGTTGCCGGTGCCGGTATCGTGGTCACCGGCACGGCGCTGGACGGGCGCGTGCAACTGGGCGACACCTTGCTGCTCGGCAAAGCCGGCAAACCGGTGCGGGTGCGTGGCCTGCATGCGCAAAACCAGGCCGCTGCGCAGGCTTGCGCCGGGCAGCGGGTGGCCTTGAACATCAGCGCCGAGCGCCTGGCCCTTGAGCAGATTCACCGCGGCGAGTGGCTGCTCGCCGAGTGGCTGCATGCACCGACCCAGCGCGTGGATATCGAACTGCAGCTACTGGCCAGCGAATTGCGCGCCTTCGAGCATTTCAGCCCGGTGCATGTGCACCTGGGTACTCAGGATGTCACCGCCCGGGTGGCTTTGTTGCAGGGGGAGCACGTGCTACCGGGCAAGCGCATGTTCGCCCAACTGCTCACCAATGCACCGGTGCAGACGGTGCATGGCGATCGCCTGGTACTGCGTGACCAGCGTGCGCAACGCACCCTCGGCGGTGGCCGTGTGCTTGATCCATTCGCTCCTGCACGCCAGCGCCGCAGCGAGGCGCGCATTGCCCAATTGCAGGCCTTGGCTGGCGCCAGCAGCCTGGAGCAGGCCTTGCCGGCCCTGCTTGCCAGTGACGATGTCGGGCTCGATCCGCAGCGCCTGGAGCGCCAGTTCAACCGCTTGCGCAGCAGCTGGCTGCTACCCGCCAATGTCCAGGTAATCGCCACCCGCCAAGGCCCGCTGCTGTTTACCGATGAGCATTGGCAAACACTGCAGACTGCAGTGCTGGAAGGGCTGGCGCGGTTCCATGAACAAGAGCCGGACCAGCTCGGCCCGGATCGCGATCGCCTGCGCCGCTTTGTTGCCCTGCCCCTGGAGCGCCCGGCCTTCATCAGCCTGGTAGATGAGCTGCTCGCCAGCGCCATGTTAGTCAGCAGTGGGCCCTGGCTGCACCTGCCCGGGCACCAGATACGCCTGAGTGATGCCGACTCGCAACTGTGGAGTCAGCTGCAGCCGTTGCTCGAAGAAGGCACTTTCGATCCGCCCTGGGTGCGTGATCTGGCCCGATCAGTTAACGTCGATGAGGCCGAGGTGCGGCTGTTGCTGCGCAAGCTTGGGCGTTTGGGCCAGGTGCACCAGGTGGTGCGCGATCTGTTCTATCCTGAGGCCACGATCCGGCAAATGGCGGCTATGCTCTTGCAGCTGGCCAGCGACGATCCGGTGGTGCAGGTGGCGGCGTTTCGCGATGTGCTGGGGATCGGCCGCAAACGCAGCGTGCAGATCCTCGAGTATTTCGACCGCATCGGCCTGACCCGGCGTGTCGGTGATCGACGCCAGATTCGCGCCGACAATGCCCTGGCCCAGACGCCGGGGCAGTAACCCGTTCATGGAAGGCAACCGCGCCCGGTGGCGCGGCCGGGCTTCAAACCCGGTTGGGGACGGCAGCCGTTCCTGGGCAGGTTCGACTCCCGCTGCCTTCCGCCACTTTTTCTACTGTACGCGCTCGCCGCACAGGTCCAGGGCGAACCAGTGCTCCGCCGCTTGTACATCGAGCCCGGCACCGAGCAAGGCGAACATCTTGCCCAGCGCCGCTTCGCGGGTCATGCCACCGGCGCTGACCAGGCCGGTGTCGCGCAAGCGGCTGCCGGCCGCGTAGGTATCGAAGTGCACCGCGCCTTCCGGGCACTGGCTGATGGCCGCAATCAACACACCACCCTGGCGGGCGTCGTGCAGTGCATCGAGCAGGTCCTGATCGTCTGACGGCCCGGTGCCGCTGCCATAACATTCCAGCAGTAACCCTTGCACGCCGCTGGCCAACAGGCCGCGCAGATGACCGACCTGCAGCCCGGGGAACACCGGCAGCACCATCAGGTTTACCGGCTGGCGTGGCTGGCGATAATCCAGGCAGGTCGGGACTGCCTCCACCCGTTGACCATCGCGTTCACGCGGCAGCGCGGCGAAGGCATCGAATGCCTCGCTGCGCAGCTTCGAAGCACGCGCGCCGTGCAGCAGCTGGCCGTTGAAATACAACTGCACGCCATCGTCAATACCTGCCGCCATCACCCGCAGGGCGCCACAGAGGTTGTCCCAGGCGTCGCTGTCGGGGGCGCCGGCGGGCAACATCGAGCCAGTCAGCAGCACCGGTACTGGCAAGCCGAGCAGCAAAAACGACAGCGCCGCTGCGGTGTAGGCCAGGGTGTCGGTGCCGTGCAGCAGCAGGATACCGTCGTGGCCATCACGCTCTACTGCCTCGACAATCGCCTCGCGCATCGCCAGCCAGTTGCCTTGCTGCATGTTGGCGCTGTCGATCAATGGCCGCAGTTCGCGCAGACGCCAATTCAACACCGGCGCGTCGGCCAGTTGCTCCAGGTGTTCACGCATGCGCGCTTCGAAGCCGCCCGCAGGCGCCAGGCCCTGCGGGGTTTGCAGCATGCCGATGGTGCCGCCGGTGTACAGCACCAGAAGATTGTTGACGGCGCGCATGTCAGTTCTGCGTCTGTGCGCTGGCGACGTTGACTGCAGTCCGGGCCTCGACTTGCGGATTTACTGGCCAGGCAGCCGGGTCCAGATCCAGGTCGGAGAACTTCGACGCATCGAACACCGGCTGGGCGATACCGGCACGGCGCTGTTCATCGTAGTCGCGCATTACTCGCAGGCCGACCTTGAACAGCAGCGCCAGGGCCACCAGGTTGACGAACGCCAGGCAGGTCATGGTGATGTCGGCAAAGGCGAACACGGTCGACAGGTTCTGCACCGAGCCCCAGAGGATCAGCAGCAGTACCAGGCCGCGGTAGCCCAGCAGCACCAGGCGGTTGCGGGTGAAGAACTGCAGGCTGGTTTCGCCCAGGTAGTAGTTGTAGAGGATGCAGGTGAAGACGAACAGCGACAGCGCCACGCTGACGAAGATCCGCCCCCAGTCACCGACGACCGCGGCCAGGGAGTTCTGGGTCAGGGCGATGCCGTCACCTTCGAAGCCCGGGGTGTAGAAGCCCGAGAGCAGGATCAGCAGCGCGGTGCAGGTGCAGATCACAAAGGTGTCGAGGAATACGCTGAACGCCTGGACCACACCCTGGGCGGCCGGGTGTTTCACGGCGGCCACGGCGGCGACGTTCGGCGCGCTGCCAAGGCCGGCTTCGTTGGCGAACACGCCACGTTTCACGCCCATGACAATGGCGCTGCCGAGCAGGCCGGCAAAGGCCGGATCAAGGCCGAAAGCGCTCTTGATGATGGTTTCGAGCATGGCCGGCACGTGTTCGATCTGGGTGAAAATCACGTACAGGGTCACGCCGATGTAGGCCAGGGTCTTGACCGGTACCAGCAGGTCCGAAACCGAGGCGATACGCTTGATACCGCCGATGAACACCAGGCCGAGCAGGGCGGCCAGGGCGATACCGGTGTACTTCGGCTCGAAGCCGAAGGCGTTCTGCAGCGAGTGGGTCACGGTGTAGGACTGCAAGCCGTTGAAGGTGAAGCCGTAGGTCACCAGCAGCAGGATCGCGAACACCATCGCCATCCAGCGCAGCTTCAGGCCGTGCTGGATGTAGTAGGCCGGGCCGCCACGGTACAGGCCGTCGCCGTCGCTACGCTTGTAGACTTGGGCCAGGGTGCACTCGAAAAAGCTGCTGGACATGCCCACCAGCGCGGTCACCCACATCCAGAACACCGCGCCCGGGCCGCCGAGGGTCACGGCGATACCGACACCGGCGATGTTACCGGCACCGACGCGGCCGGCCAGGCTCAGCATCAGCGCCTGGAACGAGCTCAGTTGCCCTGCCTGGCCGCGCAGGGATTCCTTGAAGACGCTGAACATGTGGCCGAAATGGCGGAACTGGACGAAACGGGAGCGCAGGGTGAAATAGCTGCCGAGTCCGACGATAAGCACGATGAGAAGTTTCCCCGAGAGGAAATCGTTGAGCGCTTCGAGCATGATATGACCTCGATTCTTATTCTTCGCATGAAAGACGACAGGCCGGCGTCGATGCGCCGTGTCCGTGGGGCGCATGGTTGGTCATGACAAGACTGGTTACAATTTCGCGGGTTGCTCTGAGTTGATGCGACTTGATGCTAAACTGGCGTCTGTCGCATCACCTGGAACGGCTCACATGAGCGAACATCTCGGCACTAATCTCAAGCTTGCCTGCAGCCACTACCGCTCTATCTCGGAAGTTTGCCGGCAGCTGTCGATCAACCGCGCACAGTTCAACAAGTACCTGAGCGGGCAAAGCCAGCCGACGGCGTACAACCTCAAGCGCATCGGCGATTTCTTCGGTGTCGAGGATTACGAACTGGGTTTGCCGCCAGAGCAGTTCGCCCGCCTGATCGGGGCGCGCAGCGCCGCCAACCAGGCGGTCAGCCATAATGATCCACTAGCCGAGCTGCTGCGGCCGTTGCGCGAGCATGCCGGCAACCTGTCGCGCTATTGCGGTTACTACTTCGAATACTCCAACTGCATGTCGGTACCCGGCTCCATCCTGCTGTCGCTGGTACACCTGCGCGAAGAGCGCGGTAGCTTTCTGTTCGAGCGCCAGGAGCGTCAGGAACGTTCCAGCAGCACCGACGTCCAGGCCGAAGACTGGGTGCGCTGCCGATACCTGGGTGCGGCGTTCCAGTTGCAGGACCGTTTGTTCCTGCTCGATTACGAATCGCTGACCGTCAACGAGATGAGTCAGACCATTCTCATTCCCAGCTTCAAGAGCCGCATCACCCGCCTCAATGGCCTCAAGACCGGGGTTTCCAGCGGTGACCGACGCACCCCGGCCTGCACCCGCGTGGTGTGGGAATACCTGGGCAGCGAGATCAACCGCATCAGCGCCTACCGCCAGGTCAAGCTGTACCGCCCGGACGATCCGCGGATCGACGACGACGTGCGCGAACGCCTGAGCGCCGGGCCGATCCGTAACGGCCTGTTCGAGATCGAATGACTGAGCTCAGCCGAGAATGAATTCGGCCACCACCTGCGTCACCTGATCGGCCACTGCCGGCTTGTCGCGCAGGTGCGCGGCGATGCCATGATCGCAATCGGTCAGCAGCAGGCATTCCAGGTGCGGTGCCGGCACGGCGCGCAGCAGGGCCTGGGTGACTTCTTCAGGGATCGGGCTGTAGCGCTGGGCGCCGGCCAGCCACAAGGTGCCCGCCGAGGTGCCTTCGGCTTGCCCGTAGGCTTTGGAGTTGAGCCCGTCGAATTCGCCGATCACCAGCAGCACCCGGCCCTGAAACGTGCGCAGAAACTCGTAGCTGTCGCAGTCGAGAAAGCCGTAGGGCTGGCGGATCGCTGCGGTAAAGGCCGGGCCGAACGGCGCCTGATGGGCGGCATCCGGGTAAACCGCCGGGCAGATCAACACCAGCTTGTCGATGGCGGGCGTCTGCGCCGCCAGTTTCAGCGCGATGGCGCCGCCCAGGCTGTGACCGAGCAGGGTCTGGCAGCGCTCGGCAATATGCCGGTGAAAGCGCTGCGCTTCTTCCAGGTTGGTGGTCAGCGACGGCTGCGGCGCGCCGGGCTCGGCCGCCAGGCTGTGGCCGGAGAGGTTGCCGGTCAGCGAGCCGATACCTTGCTGCTGCAGGCGATACAGCAGCGGGTTGAGGCGGGTAAAGTCAGAGCGCGCGCCACCGATCACGAACAGCGGGGCGGCACGCTCCTGATCAGGTATCAGCAGCCGCGCCTGTTGCTGGAAACCGTCGAAGGTTTCGCTGATGAAGCGCTCGGTAGCGGGCGCCGGTTCATCGTATTGCCAGGTGGAGCGTTGGGTCGAGATTGCTTCCAGGTGCATGGACACCGCCTATAGGAACTGATGTTGCAGCCATTGGCCAAGTGGATTGCCAGTGCTGAGCAGCAGCTTGAGGGCCATGATGCAGCACACGCAGACCAGCAGCGGCTTGATCAGTTTAGGACCGAAATGCACCGCGCAGCGAGCCCCCAGTTGTGCGCCGACGAAGGCTGCACAGGCCATTGCCAGGGCCAGCGGCCAGACGATCGCGCCGCTCAGGGAAAACACAGACAGCGCGCCGAGGTTGCAGGCGGCGTTGAGCAGCTTGCTGTTGCACACCGCGCGCAGCATCGGCTGGCCGAGCAGGACCACGCAGGCAACCATGTAGAACGAGCCGACGCCGGGGCCGAACACGCCGTCGTAGAAGCCGATCACCGGCGCTACTGCCAGGCAGAACAGGCTGATCGAGATTCTCGCCTTGCGCTGCTGCTCGTCTGGCTTGGGGCTGAAGGCAAAGTAGGCGGCCACCAGGATCAGCAGCACCGGCACGCAGGCCTGGAGGAAACTCTTGGGTACCAGGCTGACCGATAGCGCCCCTAGCGCACCGCCAGCAAAGGCCATGGCGGCCATGGGCAGGCCGTGCTTCCAGTCGATCATGCCCTTGCGGGCAAAGGCGAATGTTGCCGAGACCGTTGCCGAGGCGGCCTGGAACTTGTTGGTGGCGATCGCTGCCAGCGGATCGATGCCGGCAACGAACAGCACCGGCAGAGTGATCAGGCCGCCCCCGCCGGCGATGGCGTCGAAAAAACCGGCCATCAGCGCTACCGACGCCAGGGTCAGCAGCAGGGTGATATCAATTTCCATCATCTGGGTGTTTCCCTTGTTCAGCCACGTACCAGCAGCGGGTCATCGTTGAGGACTATTGGATTTGCAAAGCGCGAGTAGCCGAACAGGCGCACCAATAGGCGCCGGTTGTCCTGGAGAATGTCGCGCCCATGCAGGGCTCGGCAGTTGTTGATCAGCAATGCACTATCGGGCTGAAGCACGAACGGCAAGGGTTGGGCAGCCTGGACCTGCGCCTGGAAAGCGTCGAAGGCGCGGGTAGCAGCGTCGCTGGCGTGATCGTTCAGCGAGAAACGGTACGAGTTGTAGCGCAGGCTGAAACCGCCGTCGGGGTCGAACTGCAGCATCGACGTGGCCTGGTCGGGTTCGCCTTGACCTGCGACGAAGCAGTCGCTGCGAGTGAAGTTGAAGGAAGCAGAGGTCAGCGCCAGTGCATGCAAGCTGCCCAGTTGTTCGATAATGGTGCGCAACGGGATGATCCGGGTCGGTTCCCCCGCCGGGTTCCAGCGCGCGGAAAGGATCAGCGCCGACGGCGCAGGTGAGCGGCCTTCACAGGCGCTCACCGAACAGTTGTAGGGCGCTTCGGTATGCGGGCCCAGGCACAGCCCGGCGTGAGAGCTGAGTTCGGCCTGGATGCTGTGGTCCTCGCCAGGGCGGGGCAGGCTGCCGCCGCCTTTGAAGTTGCCGACCAGCCGCACGATCTGGCCCTGGTTGTCGATATCGAAGGCAAAGGCCCGGTAGTTCACCAGCTCCAGCAGCAACTGGTTGCGCGAAGCGAGGTACAGGCAGCGTTCGCTCTGGGCCAGGGTGGCCAGGTCAGGCAGATGCACGGGCAGCGGATCGCTCCCGGGGCAGGTCATTTGCGAACACATCAGGGCCGACAGTTGGCCATCGGCAAAGCGTTGCAGCACGGCCTTCTGGCGGGTGTCGAGGGTAGGGTGCAGGCGCTGTGCCCACTGGCGGGCCTGGCTGGCGACTCCGCGGGCCTGAGGGCCGCCGAGTTCGGCGAGGTGCTGGCTGGCCGCTGCCAGCGTACGGGCCTGGTCCTGGTCGAAACTCAGGTACTCGACCTCCGAATCCTGCATGGGAACATTCCTTTGTTATTGGTTTTATCTGGCTATCCGTGCCGACCGGGTATCAGAACGTGCGTCTGCGTCCCGGCGAACGAATAAGCTAACTATTCTCCTGATTGATCCATTCAGGCGAGTCAGCTCATTCCGGGCGCAGTATAGGCAGATTCCGGATTTGTGTAGGCATGGAAAAAACCTCGCCCTCGACACCGCGCCGGGCGGGCTGGGCGCCCCTGTGTTGGACTTCCCCTGCCGGAAACCGCAAAATGAAGGCTTTCTTCCAATAATCTGATCGGACCTGCTGACTCTATGCGAATGCGCCTGATGCTGTTGGGTGGTGGAAGTGCCCTCGGGCAAGCGCTGATTCGACTCGGGGCCGAGGAAGATATCGGCTTTCTGGCACCGCGTCCGCCAGACAGCGGCTGGGACCCGGCGAGCCTGACCCAGTTGCTCGACGACACCCGCCCTGATGCGCTGATCAACCTGGCTTACTACTTCGACTGGTTCCAGGCCGAAGCGGTCAGCGAGCAGCGTCTGGCCCAGCAGGAACGCGCCGTCGAGCGCCTGGCCGAGCTGTGCCAGCACCACAACATCATCCTCGTCCAGCCGTCCAGCTACCGGGTCTTCGATGGCTCGCGGGCCACCGCCTACAGCGAAAAGGACGAACCCGTGCCTTTGGGTTTGCGTGGCCAGGCCCTGTGGCGCATTGAACAAAGCGTGCGCGCCACGTGCCCGCAGCATGTATTGCTGCGCTTTGGCTGGGTGCTCGACGAGAGTATCGATGGCGTCCTCGGTCGCTTCCTGACCCGCGCCGAGCAACCACAGGAACTGCTGCTGGCCGATGACCGACGCGGCAACCCGACCCCGGTGGATGACGCTGCGCGAGTGATCCTCTCGGTGCTCAAGCAGCTCGATTGCGCCGCGCCCCTGTGGGGCACCTACCACTACGCCGGCAATGAGGCGACCACGCCGCTGGCGCTGGGGCAGGCTATCCTCACGGAAGCTGCCCAGTTGCATAAGCTGGCGGTACAGGCCCCGACCGCGCAGGCGCATGCCGCGCGCCCGGATGCCAGCGAAGAACCGCAGCATGCGGTACTGGCCTGCAAGAAAATCCTCCACACCTTCGGTATCAAGCCCCGCGCCTGGCGCGCCGGTTTGCCGCCCCTACTGGATCGCTTCTATCGTCATGGCTGATGCCCCTATTCTGATCACCGGTGGCGCCGGCTTCATCGGTTCCCACCTCAGCGATGCGTTGCTGGAAAAAGGCTACAGCGTGCGAATCCTCGACGACCTGTCGACCGGCAAGCGCAGCAACCTGCAGATCGACAACCCCCGGCTGCAGCTGGTCGAAGGTGATGTCGCCGACGCCGAACTGGTCCAGCGTGCCGCAGCCGGTTGCCAGGCGGTGGTGCACCTGGCCGCTGTCGCCTCGGTGCAGGCTTCGGTGGATGACCCGGTGAAAACCCACCAGAGCAACTTTATCGGCACCCTCAATGTCTGCGAGGCCATGCGCCTGAACGGCATCAAGCGCGTGCTGTTTGCTTCCAGCGCGGCGGTGTATGGCAACAATGGCGAGGGCCAGTCGATCGAAGAAGACACGCCCAAGGCGCCGCTGACGCCTTACGCTGTGGATAAACTGGCCAGCGAGCAATACCTGGACTTCTATCGCCGCCAGCATGGCCTGGAGCCGGTGGTATTCCGCTTCTTCAACATCTTCGGCCCGCGCCAGGATCCTTCCTCGCCGTACTCCGGGGTTATCAGCATCTTCTGCGAGCGCGCCTTGAACGGCACGCCGATCACCTTGTTTGGCGATGGTGAGCAGACCCGCGACTTTCTCTATGTGGGCGACCTGGTCACGGTAATGGTCCAGGCGCTGGAGCTGGCTGAGGTCGAGGAGGGCGCGGTGAACATCGGCCTGAACCAGGCCACTTCGCTGAACCAGTTGCTGGCTGCGTTGAAGTCGGTGATCGGTGATCTGCCGGTGATCAGCCATGGGCCGGCGCGTCCGGGCGATATCCGCCATTCGCGGGCGAACAACCAGCGTTTGCTGAGCCGTTTTGACTTCCCTGAGCCAACCCCTCTGGCTGTTGGGCTGGCGCGCCTTCTAGGACGCTGAAAAGCATCGCGGGGCAAGCCCGCTCCTACATACCTCTGTAGGAGCGGGCTTGCCCCGCGATGTGCGTCTGAACGACGTTTAGAACTTGTAACCCACGCCAACCATGTAGACCCATGGATCGACATCGACGTCGACCTTGGTCTTGCCAACGCCCAGGGCGCTCGGGCCGTCGATGGTGGCCTTGGTGTCGATGTCGACGTACCAGACCGCGGCGTTGATCAGGAAGTTGTCGTTGATCATGTAGTCCATGCCCAACTGACCGGCCAGGCCGACCGAATCCTTCAACTTCATGTTGCTGAAGCCTTGAGCCTTGCGGTTGCTGCTCAGGTCTTCGTCAAAGAACATGGTGTAGTTCAGGCCGATACCGGCGTAAGGCTGGAACTTCGACGAAGCTTCCATTGGGTAGTACTGCAGCGACAGGGTCGGTGGCAGTTGCTTGATGTCGCCCAGCTTGCCATCCAGGCCAGCGCCCAGGCCCTTGACGCCCACGGTGTGCTGGAACGGGGTGGCGGCCAGCAGCTCGAGGCCGATGTGGTCGGTCAGCATGTAGGCGAACGCCAGGCCCAGTTGGGTGTCGCTGTCCAGGGTAGCCTTGGTGCCGGACATCTTGGTGCCGTCGAGCTTGATGTCGCCGCTGTTCTCGTTGGGAGCGGTAGTGATCGCACCGGCACGCAGGATGAAGTCGCCAGCCTGGTGGGCGTGGGCAACAGGGGCTGCAAGCGCCAGAGCAACGAGCGAGGCGCCAAGCAAGGACTTGTTCATGGAAGCTCCCAAAGGACGTTTAGAATTTAATGAGTCCAATGGTAAGGAGCTGACAGGCGACGACTTTTGACGCAGCTCAATGAAATCGTCAAAGGCTGACAAGCGGCCATTTATTCTAGCTCGTATGCGTAGATTTTCTCGGCTTCCATCTGATAACCGGCATCGGCCAGTTCGCTGCTGGTGGCTTTGACCTGCATCTGGCCTTCGATCCAGTACGGCTGGTAAAGGTCTTCGACCTTGATACCGATCTCGCTGAAGATGTGAACGATCTGGTTCGACGGCGGTGGCGGCACATGAATGCAGGCGCCGTAGTAAGGCACCAGCAAGAACTCGGTGGTGCGGCCTTCTTCGCTGACTTCCAGCGGCACGATATAGCCCGGCAGTTTGACCTGCTGGCCATCCAGTGCCTTGACTACCGGGGCATTGGGTGCGGTTTGCCGTGCCGCGGGCGCAGCTTCGGCGGCCAGGGCGTCGCTCAATTGGGAAAGGTCGTGCAGTGGCGCCAGTTGTGGCTGGATCACCGGCGCCCCGGGCGGAATCAGTTGCTGCCATTCCAGTGTGCGCGGTTCGGCGGCCCACAGGGGCGAGGCAATCAACAGCAACATCAGCAGCTGGGCGCGGTTCATCGAGTTACTCACAGGTGAATGGACAGGCCGTCGGCCAGCGACTGGCGATAGGCGCGCCAGGCCGGCACGCTGCCCATCAGCAGGGCGGCGCCAAGGATTATGCCCAGCAGGGTCCATTCGTGGGCGCTGGGCCAGGCCAGCGGTAGCAACAGGCCGTAGTTGGCCTGCACGTAGCCCTGTGCCAGGGCGATGCCGCCGTACAGCAAGGCCAGGCCAGCGACAATACCGGCCACCGCCAGGGCCAGTGCCTCGAGCACCAGCAGCCCGGCAATGTGCCAGGGACGTGCACCGACCGAACGCAGGATGGCCATTTCCCGGCGCCGTTCATTGAGGCTGGTGAGGATTGCCGTGAGCATGCCGATCAGGCCGGTCAGTACCACGAACAACGAGACCACGAACAGCGCCTGCTCGGCCGTGCCCATCAAGCTCCAGAGCTCTTGCAGGGCCACGCCCGGGAGGATCGCCAGCAGCGGTTCGCCGCGGTACTCGTTGATTTCCCGTTGCAGGCTGAAGGTTGCCACCTTGTTGTTCAAGCCGAGCATGAAGGCGGTAATGGCGGCGGGCTTGAGGTCCATGTTGCGCGCCTGATCGGCGCTGATACGCCCGGCGCCGCGGGCCGGCATACCGTTGTGCCAGTCGATGTGGATGGCTTCCATACCGCCCAGGCTGATGTGCAGGGTGCGGTCGACCGGAGTGCCGGTACGTTGCAGCACACCGACCACGGTGAACGGTTTGTCATCGTGTTTGACCAGACTGATGGCCGCCACGCCATGGGCCAGCACCAGCTTGTCGCCCAGCTGGTAGTGCAGGGCATCGGCCACCTCGGCGCCAAGCACCACCTCGAACGGATCAGTGGCAAAGGCGCGGCCTTCGGCCAGTTGCAGGTTCTGCTTGCGGCCGTACTGGTAGTGCTCGAAATAGCGCGCGTCGGTGCCCATCACCCGGTAGCCGCGATGGGAATCGCCCAGGGAGATGGGGATGGCCCATTTCACCCGTTTGTCGTTGGCGTAGTGTTCGAAGCTCTCCCAGCGGATGTTGTTGGTGGCGTTGCCGATACGAAACACCGAGTACAGCAGCAGGTTCACTGAGCCCGAGCGGGCGCCGACGATCAGGTCGGTGCCGCTGATGGTGCTGGCGAAGCTGGCGCGGGCTTCGGTGCGCACCCGCTCGACCGCCAGCAGCAGGCACACTGACAGGGCGATGGCGAAGGCGGTCAAAAATGCGGTAAAGCGGCGGTTGGCCAGGCTGGCCAAGGCAAGGCGGAGCAGGTACATCAGGCCTCCAGGTCGTTGGCCGGCTGGGCCGCGCGGTTGAGTTCGGCAAGGGATAGCTGGCGGTCGAACAGTGGTGCCAGGCTCTGGTCGTGGCTGACGAACAACAAGCTGGAGCCAGCTGCACGGCACTCGGCGAACAACAGGCGGATGAAGGCTTCGCGGGTATCGGCATCGAGGGCCGACGTCGGTTCGTCGGCGATTACCAGCTCCGGCTGGCCGATCAAGGCCCGGGCCGCGGCAACGCGCTGCTGCTGGCCGATCGACAGGCTGTCGGCGCGGCGTGTGAGCAGCGCCGGGTCTTTCAGCCCCAGGTGCGCGAGCAGGATGGCGGCGGCCTGATCGATACTGCCGTGGCGCTCGGCGGCGCGTTGTGCGCGGCTGCGCGAGAAGCGGCAGGGCAGTTCGACGTTCTCCCGTACCGAGAGGAACGGCAGCAGGTTGAATTGCTGGAAAATGTAACCGGTGTGATCGACCCGAAAACGGTCGCGAGCGGCCAGCTTCAGTGCGCTCAAGTCCTGGCCGAGCAGGCGGATACTGCCGCGATCAGGCTTTTGCACGCCGCCCAAAAGGCCCAGCAGGGTGGTCTTGCCGCTGCCGCTGGGGCCTTTGAGAAACAGCGATTCGCCGGCTTCCAGGCGCAGGGCGGGAATATCCAGCAGGGGGGCTTGGCCCGGCCAGGCAAAGCCCAGGTCGGTCAGTTCAATCAGTGCCTGGCTCATAAATGAACGCCCGGGTTACCCCGGGCGTTTCGCTGCAAAAGGGCTATCAGAAGTTGATCGTGGCCTTGGCCGGGGTCGCTTCGACACCTTGCTGGCCGTTGGGCCCGATCAGTTGTAGCGTAATTTTCTGGGTGGCAGGGAAGGCCTTGAACAATGGACTCAGGTCGAGGCTCTTGAGCTCAGCGGGCTTGTCGCAGGCCAGCCGGTAATGGGCATGGACTTCGCTGTGCTCGTGGCCTTCGTGCTCGTCGCCATCATCATCGGCTGCTGGCTTGTCGCCGAACAGCGGGCTTTCCAGCTCCTGGTCACTTTCGCTGCAGTTGGCCGCCTTGGCCAGGCCGAACAGCGCCAATGGTTTTTCCAATTGTGAACGCACTGCAGCGACCTTGGCTTTGTCGGCGGCGCTGGTGGCCGGGTGTTCGAAGCCGACCAGGTTCATCGCCGGGCTGTCCAGTTCCAGTTCCAGGGACTTGTCGTCGAGCACCACATTCAAGCGCGCGACGCCGTGTTCATGGGCGCCTAGGCTGCCATGGGCGTGGTCATGATCGTGGTCGTGGCCTTCATGGGCGTGGGCGACGGCCAGGGGCAACAAGGCAAACGGCAAGGCGAGCAACAGACGACGCATGGGCTGACTCCGCGGAGGCATTGGAATGATTTGGTAATGTTATAACAACTTGTTCGGCGTGCGCCAGTGTGCTTGGCGATGAAGCGTCGGCGTGGGAGCATGGGCCCATTGACTGCGCACAAGGACACCCCCATGCGAATTCGCGGACACATCGGCGACTGGCCGGTAGACCTGACCCTGGAACTGGACCCGGCCGAATGGGCGCAATTGGGCGGCCAGCTGGCCGCTGTGACGCCAGCGCCTGCAGTAGCGGCGAGTCCGGTTGCGGCGGTGCGACCGGATGATGCGCTCTGGCAGGCGGCGCGCGAGGTACTGCGCAAGGCCGGGCAGCTCAACGGGCCGGAGTTGCTTGAACACTTGGAAGGGCTGGCGGGCAATACCGCGGCGGGCAAGCGACTGCTGGTGCGCCTGCGCCACAGCGCCGAGGTGAAGGTACAAAGCGGGGCGGATGCACCGGTTTATCACTGGGTGGGGTGATGAGGTCGCGGGGCAAGCGCGCTCCTACAAGATCAGTAGGAGCGGGCTTGCGCCGCGATCAATTCAATACAAGGCAGCAAACAACTTGCGACGGTAGTTGCCCACCAGCGGGTGGTCGTTGCCCAGCAGGTCAAATACCTGCAGCAAGGTCTTGTGCGCCACCCCGCCGTCATAGCCGCGATTGCGCTTGAACAGCTTGAGCAAGCCTTCCAGCGCTGCTTCGTACTGCTGGCGCGATAGCTGCTGGATGCACAGCTGGTACGCCGCTTCGTCATCTTCAGCATTCTGCGCCAGGCGCGCTTTCAGGTCGGCGACTTCCGGCAGGCTGGCGGCCAGGCCCAGGAAGGTCAGCTGCGCCTTGGCGCCGGCCAGGGCAGCCTTGTGCTCATCACTCTTGACCGCATCGAGCACGGTCTGGGCTTCACTCAGCTCGCCGCGCTCAGCCAGGCAGCGGGCATAAAGGATCAGCGCACCAGCATTGCTGTTGTCTTCCGTGAGCAGCGCCTTGAGGGTGCTCTCGGCTTCGCTGAAACGGCCCTCGGCAAACAGCGCCTGGGCTTGTTCCAGCGGGTCGGCAGCGGCCGGTGGTGGCAGTTGCACATGGGGCTCGAGCAGGGCGCGAATCGCCGACTCCGGCTGGGCACCGGCAAAGCCGTCGACCGGCTGGCCATCCTTGAACAGCACCACGGTCGGCAGGCTGCGGATGCCGAAGCGGGCGACGATGTCCTGTTCGATATCGCAGTTGACCTTGGCCAGCAGCAGTTCGCCCTGGTAGCTCTCGGTGATCTGCGCCAGCAGCGGCATCATCGCCTTGCACGGCGCGCACCATTCGGCCCAGAAGTCGACCAGCACCGGTTTATGGAAAGAGTTCTGGATCACCGACTGATCGAAGTCGGCGCCAGTGGCATCGAATATGTACGGGGTAACAGGGTTCATCGCGACTCTCGAAAATCCGTGAATGGCACCACTATAAAGGCTGGCGGCTGGCGTGGTACAGGCTGACCCGGCGGAATTCGTGGGGCTCGGCCAGGTCCGGCAGGGTCAGGGCGTCCAGCACACCCAGCGACTGGTACAGCGGGTGGCGAAAATCCCGTACCCGCGAATCGGCGACCAGGGCCTGCTGGCCACGGCTGAGGAATTCATCCAGCAGTGGCAGGTTGGCGCGATCGTAAAGCACGTCGGCGACCAGGATCAGGTCGAAACGGTCGGCCTCCTGGAAGAAATCGCTGGAATAGCTCAGTTCCACCTCATTGAGCTCGGCATTGGCCCGGCAGGCCTGCAGCGCCAGCGGATCGAGGTCGCAGGCCACCACTTCCAGCGCGCCGGCCTTGGCTGCAGCGATACCGGCAATACCGGAGCCTGCGCCAAAGTCCAGCACGCGCTTGCCTTCGACCCAATGCCGATGCTCATCCAGGTAGCGCGCCATGGCCAGGCCGCTGGCCCAGCAGAAGCTCCAGTACGGCGGCTCGTGGAGGATGCGCCGGGTTTCTTCCGAGCTGAAGGCGCGGTCCATGTTCTGCGCATCGATCAACCACAACTTGAGTGCGCATTCGGGCAGGTCGCTGACCACCAGTTGCGCATCCCCCAGCAGCTCGCTCAAGGCCTGTTGCAGTGGCGCGGGGGCCATCATGGCGCCTTTTCGAAGCGCAGCGGGCCAGTGGCCTGGGTTTGCGCCTGGGCGATACGCAGCGGTGGCAGGTGCAGGATCAGTTGCCCGGATTTGCTCGCGCGCCCGCGCAACTCGACCCGCGCCCCGGCCGGAAAGGCCTCGGGGTTGAAGCGCAGGCGAAACGGCAGATCCAGGCCATTGCCGCTGAATGTGCCGCTGGCCAGGAGGCCTTGCGGCCGGCCACGTTCATCGATCACCAGCAGGGCCAGTTCGACTTCGGCGCCGGCCGGGATGTTCAGCAAGGTGCCGCTCAATTCGCGCTGATAGGCCGGCAGTGGCCCGAGCGCCTTGGCCGGTTTGCTTGCTACCGGGGCCTTGGGCGCCGGTACAGGCTGGGGTTTATCGCTGCTGCACGCGCTCAGCACGGCAGCAAAACTGAGCACGACAAGCGCTCTTGATGGCATGGGGAATTCCTTCGCGGCATATTTCCTCACTGGATGGTAACCCCTTTGGCTTGTCTTGCCAGTGGGATGCGCTACCATGGCCCTCCCTTTTTTTGTTGCCTGCCACCATGCACTGTCCCTTCTGCGGTGCCAACGACACCAAGGTCATCGACTCGCGACTGGTTGCCGAGGGCGAGCAAGTGCGCCGTCGGCGCGAATGTGTAGCCTGCGGTGAGCGCTTCACCACCTTCGAAACCGCCGAACTGGTTCTGCCCCGGCTGATCAAGCAGGACGGCAGCCGCCAGCCCTTCGACGAAGAAAAACTGCGTGCCGGTATGCAGCGCGCCCTGGAAAAACGCCCGGTCAGCGTCGAGCGCCTGGAAGCGGCGCTGGCGCATATCAAGCACAAGCTGCGGGCTACCGGCGAGCGCGAGATCAAGTCGCTGGTGGTCGGCGAGCTGGTCATGGCCGAGCTGCAAAAGCTCGATGAAGTCGCCTATATCCGCTTTGCCTCGGTGTACCGACGCTTTCAGGACCTCAACGAGTTCCGTGAAGAAATCGACCGCCTGGCCCGTGTGCCGGCTAAAGAGTGAGCATGTCCAGCGAACGCGCGGTGCTTGATGCGCACTACATGGCCCGGGCCATCGAGCTGGCCCGCAAGGGTCTGTATTCCACCCACCCGAACCCGCGCGTCGGCTGCGTGATCGTCCGTGACGGCCAGGTGGTCGGCGAAGGCTGGCACGTACGTGCCGGCGAGCCGCATGCCGAAGTGCATGCCTTGCGCCAGGCCGGCGAGCTGGCCCGTGGCGCCTGCGCCTACGTCACCCTTGAGCCGTGCAGCCACCACGGGCGCACGCCGCCCTGTGCCGAGGCGCTGGTCAAGGCCGGCGTGGCGCGAGTGGTCGCGGCCATGCAGGACCCCAATCCGCAAGTCGCCGGCAACGGCCTCAAGCGCCTGGCAGATGCGGGTATCGAGGTTGCCAGCGGTGTGCTTGAGGCCGAGGCCCGTGCCCTGAACCCGGGCTTTCTCAAGCGCATGGAGCACGGCCTGCCGTTTGTGCGGGCCAAGCTGGCGATGAGCCTGGACGGCCGCACGGCCATGGCCAGCGGCGAGAGCCAGTGGATTACCGGCCCGGCGGCGCGTTCGGCGGTGCAGCGTTTACGCGCACGCTCCAGCGTGGTCCTGACCAGCGCCGAAAGCGTGCTGGCCGACAACGCGCGGATGACCGTGCGCGGTGAAGAGCTGGGCCTGGACCCGGCAACCACCGCGCTGGCCCTGGCGCGTCCGCCCTTGCGGGTGTTGATCGATGGTCGCTTGCGTGTGCCGCTCGATGCGCCGTTCTTTACCGCCGGCCAGGCCCTGGTGGTCACCGCCGCTGCAGCCGAGGCACGTTATGCCCAGGCCGGCCATGAGCTGCTGAGCCTGCCCGGCAACGATGGTCGCGTTGACCTGCCGGCGCTGATGGGCGAACTTGCGACCCGCGGCGTCAACGAAGTGCTGGTCGAAGCCGGCGCCGGCCTGGTCGGCGCCTTTGCCCAGTTGGGTTTGATCGACGAGTACCAGATTTTTGTCGCCGGGCGCATTCTTGGCTCCAGTGCCCGGCCGTTGCTCGACTGGCCCCTGGATACAATGAGCCAGGCGCCCCATTTGCAGATCACCGAAATGCGCGCAGTAGGCGATGACTGGCGAGTCACTGCAGTACCCAAGCCTGCGCCCGGCGTATAATTTGCGGCTAGCGCCACGCGCAGCCCTGTTCTCGAGGAGGACTTCATGTTCACCGGCATCATCGAATCGATTGGCAGCATCCGTTCTCTGACCCCTAAAGGCGGTGACGTGCGGGTGTATGTCGAAACCGGCAAGCTCGACCTGGGCGACGTCAAGCTGGGCGACAGCATCGCTGTCAACGGCGTGTGCCTGACTGCGGTCGAGCTGCCTGGCGATGGCTTCTGGGCCGACGTCAGCCGCGAAACCCTCGACTGCACCGCCTTCAACGAGCTCAAGAGCGGCAGCCGGGTCAACCTCGAAAAGGCCCTGACGCCGACCACCCGCCTGGGCGGTCACCTGGTCAGCGGCCACGTCGACGGCGTCGGCGAAGTGGTCTCGCGCAGCGATAATGCCCGCGCTATCCAGTTCCGCATCCGTGCACCCAAGGAGCTGGCCAAATACATTGCCCACAAGGGCTCGATCACCGTCGACGGCACCAGCCTGACGGTGAACGTCGTCGATGGCGCCGAGTTCGAGCTGACCATCGTCCCGCACACCCTGGCCGAAACCATCATGGCCGATTACCGTCCAGGTCGTCGGGTGAACCTTGAGGTCGACCTGCTGGCACGTTACCTGGAGCGTCTGCTGCTGGGTGACAAGGCCGCCGAGCCGAGCAAAGGCAGCGGTATCACCGAAAGTTTCCTGGCCGCCAACGGCTACCTGAAATCCTGATTTGAAAGGGGGTGCCGAGTGGCGCTCAACAGCATCGAAGAACTGGTCGAAGACATCCGCCAAGGCAAAATGGTCATCCTCATGGATGACGAAGACCGCGAGAACGAAGGCGACCTGATCATGGCCGCCGAGTGCTGCAAGGCTGAGCACATCAACTTCATGGCCAAGCACGCCCGCGGCCTGATCTGCATGCCGATGTCGCGCGAGCGCTGCGAAACGCTCAAGCTGCCGCTGATGGCGCCACGCAATGGCTCGGGTTTCGGCACCAAGTTCACCGTGTCGATCGAAGCCGCCACCGGCGTCACCACCGGCATCTCCGCCGCCGACCGCGCGCGTACCGTGCAGGCTGCCGCCGCCCGTGATGCCAAGGCCGAAGACATCGTCAGCCCCGGTCACATCTTCCCGCTGATGGCCCAGCCTGGCGGTACCCTGGCCCGTGCCGGCCACACCGAAGCTGCCTGCGACCTGGCGCGCATGGCCGGTTTTGAGCCCAGCGGGGTGATCTGTGAGGTGATGAACGACGACGGCACCATGTCACGTCGCGCCGAACTCGAGACTTTTGCCGCCGAACACAACATCAAGATCGGCACCATTGCCGACCTGATCCACTACCGGATGATCCACGAACGTACCGTTCAGCGGGTTTCCGAGCAGCCGCTGGACAGCGAGCTGGGCCATTTCAACCTGGTTACCTACCGTGATTCGGTCGAAGGCGACGTGCACATGGCGCTGACCCTGGGCAACATTTGCGCCGAAGAACCGACCCTGGTGCGGGTGCACAACATGGACCCGCTGCGCGACCTGCTGATGGTCAAACAGCCAGGCCGCTGGAGCCTGCGCGCGGCCATGAGCGCCGTTGCAGACGCCGGCAGCGGCGTGGTGCTGCTGCTCGGCCACCCGCTCGATGGCGACGTGCTGCTTGCACACATTCGCGAAAGCGCCGACGCTGGCGCCCAGGCGAAAACCCCGACCACCTACAGCACCGTCGGTGCCGGTTCGCAGATCCTGCGCGACCTCGGCGTGCGCAAAATGCGCCTGATGAGTTCGCCGATGAAGTTCAATGCGATATCCGGATTCGATCTGGAAGTTGTAGAATACGTGCCCTCCGAATAAAGCAGGCGGTTTTTCGCGCTGCCATTCGTGTCCCAAACACCTACAGGCCGCCCGTTTGCGGCCTGGCTCTTTAAGATGAGAACTCCGCAATGACCCTGAAGACCATCGAAGGTACCTTCATTGCCCCCAAAGGTCGCTATGCTTTGGTGGTTGGCCGCTTCAACAGCTTCGTCGTCGAAAGCCTGGTGAGCGGTGCCGTTGACGCCCTGGTTCGCCACGGTGTGAACGAAAGCGACATCACCATCATCCGTGCCCCGGGTGCCTTCGAAATCCCGCTGGTTGCACAGAAAGTCGCCCAGCAAAGCGAATATGCCGCGATCATCGCCCTGGGCGCTGTGATCCGTGGCGGTACCCCGCACTTCGAATACGTTGCGGGCGAGTGCACCAAGGGCCTGGCCCAGGTGTCCATGGAGTTCGGCGTGCCGGTCTCCTTCGGTGTCCTGACCGTCGATTCGATCGAACAGGCCATTGAGCGTTCCGGCACCAAAGCCGGTAACAAGGGCGCCGAAGCTGCCCTGTCCGCTCTGGAAATGGTCAGCCTGCTGGCGCAGTTGGAGGCCAAGTGATTAGCGACGAAAGCGATCGTTTCAACCCGCGCGATCCAAAACCTGCGGATGCTGGCAAGCCATCGAAAAGCGCCAAGCGTCGCGAAGCCCGTCAGCTCGCGACCCAGGCCCTGTACCAATGGCATATGGCCAAGCAGTCGCTGAACGAGATCGAAGCGCAGTTCCGGGTCGATAACGATTTCACCGATGTCGATGGTGCCTACTTCCGCGAAATCCTCCATGGGGTTCCGGCGAAGAAAGTCGAGATCGACGATGCACTCAAGCCGTGCCTGGACCTGGCTATTGAAGAGCTCGATCCGGTTGAGCTGGCGGTGCTGCGCCTGTCCACCTGGGAGTTCATGATGCGCGTTGATGTTCCGTACCGCGTTGTGATCAACGAAGGTATCGAACTGGCCAAGGTGTTCGGTTCGACCGACGGCCACAAGTTCGTCAACGGCGTGCTCGACAAGCTGGCACCACGCCTGCGTGAAGCCGAAGTCAAGGCGTTCAAGCGCTGATTCCGGCGCTATGTGCCAATGGGTGAGTTCGAGCTGATCCGTCATTACTTCGCCGCCGCGTCCTGTGCGCAAGGCGGTGAAGGTGTGGCCCTGGGCATTGGCGATGATTGCGCCTTGCTCAGCGTGCCAGCGGGCGAACAGCTGGCGATCTCCACCGATACGCTGGTGGCCGGGGTGCATTTCCCGGCTGTCTGCGACCCTTTTCTGCTCGGTCAGCGTTCGCTGGCCGTCGCTGCCAGTGACCTGGCTGCCATGGGCGCCACGCCCATCGGCTTTACCCTTGCCCTGACCCTGCCAGAGGTTCGCGCCGACTGGCTGCAGGCCTATGCCCGCGGTTTGAACCAGATGGCCGAAAGCTGCCAACTGAGCCTGATCGGCGGCGATACCACCCGTGGCCCGCTGAGCCTGACCATGACCGTGTTCGGCCGTGTGCCGGGCGGCCAGGCCCTGACCCGCAGCGGTGCTCGCGCCGGCGACCTGCTGTGCGTTGGCGGCGAGCTGGGCAATGCCGCCGGGGCCTTGCCGCTGGTGCTCGGCGAGCGCGTGGCGGAGGCGGCACAGGCCGATCCGCTGCTTGCCCATTACTGGTCGCCGCAGCCGCAACTGGCACTGGGCCAGGCGCTGCGTGGCAAGGCTAGCTCTGCACTGGACATCTCTGACGGTCTGCTCGCCGATTGCGGGCATATCGCCAAGGCATCGCAGGTGGCATTGCAGGTCGAGCTGGAGCGGCTACCGTTGTCGGCGGCGCTGCTGGCTTTTTTTGGCCGCGCAGGCGCGCAACAGGCGGCATTGGCCGGGGGCGACGATTACGTCCTGGCTTTCACCCTGCCCGAGGCCGAGCTTGAGCCGCTGCTGGCGGCCAACTGGCCGATCCATGTGGTCGGGCGGGTCAGTGCCGGCAGCGGCGTGCGCCTGCTCGATGGCAGCGGCCAGGACATCACCCCGCAAACCCGGGGTTATCAACATTTTAAGGAGACACCGTGACCGATCACCCCAAACAGGTGCCTGCGGAGTTCGTTCCGCCGTCGGTCTGGCGCAATCCCTGGCATTTCCTGGCGTTCGGCTTCGGCTCCGGAACCTTGCCCAAGGCGCCTGGAACCTGGGGCTCGCTGGTGGCTCTACCGTTTATCCCGTTGTGGCAGATGCTGCCCGACTGGGGCTACTGGCTGATGCTCGGCCTGACCATGCTGTTCGGCTTCTGGCTGTGCGGCAAGGTCGCCGACGACCTCAAGGTTCATGACCACGAAGGCATCGTCTGGGACGAAATGGTCGGCATGTGGATAACCCTGTGGCTGGTGCCAGAGGGCTGGATGTGGTTGCTCGCGGGCTTTTTGATGTTCCGCTTCTTCGACATCCTCAAGCCCTGGCCGATTCGCTGGATCGACCGTCATGTGCATGGCGGGGTCGGGATCATGCTCGATGATGTCCTGGCCGGAGTGTTTGCCTGGCTGGGCATGCAGGTTCTAGTATGGAGTTTCACCTAAGGAGCGGGGCGATGACGGGATGGCGGCTGTTGCTGTTGTTGCTGGTCCTGGCGACAAGTGGGGTCAAGGCGGCAGGCACGCCGTCGGCGACACCCGGCCAGGTTCGTCTGGTTAGTGAAGAGTGGCTCGACTACACCAACGCCGATGGCAGCGGCCTGGCCTGGGACGTGCTGCGCAAGGTGTTCGAACCGGCCGGCGTCAAGGTCCGCACCCAGAGTGCGCCGTACAGCCGGGCGGTCGGCCTGGTCAAGCGCGGTGAGGCCGATGCCTGGGTCGGCTCCTATCACGAAGAGAACGCCGACAACCTCTACCCGCGCTGGCATTTCGATATGGACCATATCTATGCCCTGGGCCTGGCCAGCAGCCCCGTGCCCACCCCGCAGACCCTGGGCCAGTATCGCCTGGCCTGGGTGCGCGGTTATGACTACAAGAGCTACCTGCCCAACGTCGGTCACTTTCGCGAAATCCAGCGCCGCGAGGGGATATTGCCGATGCTTGAGCATGATCGCGTCGACTACTACATCGATGCCCTGACCGAAGTCGACTATGTGCTCGCCCAGGCCCCCGATCCCAAGCTGTTTCGCCGCAGTCACCTGGCGGAACTGCCGCTGTACCTGGCCTTTGGCCGCACCGCCGAAGGCAAGGCGTTGCGCGCGCTGTTTGACCAGCGCATGGACAAACTGGTGACCAGTGGCGAGTTGCGGGCGGTCTTCGAGCACTGGAAGCAGCCGTATCCGTTCGACGGCGAGGGCAAGCGGCCGTAAGTGATATCGAACTTGTCGATCTGTTTGCCCAATAATTCAGCCTAAGCAGCGGCGCCACGCTGCTGATACAATCGGCCCACGTCAATTTTCAAGTTACTGATCAGGAGCACAACGTGCCCGTCGTTTTTGTTGCCGCTTCCAAGCTGCCTACCCCGTTTGCGACCTTCACCATGCATGGTTTTCTCGACGAAGCCACCGGCCGCGAGCACGTCGTGCTCAGCCTGGGTGATGTGGCCGATGGGCAGCCGGTGCTGGGGCGCCTGCATTCCGAATGCCTGACCGGCGATGCCTTGTTCAGCCAGCGCTGTGACTGCGGTTCGCAACTCGAAGCGGCCCTGCAGGCGATCGCCCGCGAAGGCCGCGGTGTGCTGCTGTACCTGCGTCAGGAGGGCCGTGGCATTGGCCTGCTGAACAAGATCCGCGCCTACGAGCTGCAAGATGGCGGCGCCGACACTGTCGAAGCCAACGAACGACTGGGCTTTGCCGCCGACCAGCGTGACTACGGGATGTGCCAGCCGATGCTCGAGCACCTGGGCGTCAAGTCGCTGCGGCTGATGACCAACAACCCGCGCAAGGTCAAGGCGCTGACCGGCATGGGTATTCCGGTTGCCGAGCGCGTGCCGCTGCACACCGGCCACAACCCGCATAACAAACACTACCTGGCGACCAAAGCCGGCAAGCTCGGCCACATGATGGGCAACGAGCACCAGGGCGAGGCCGGTCGGGCGTGACCCGCGCCCAGGTTCGCCGTCGTCTGGAACTGGCCTGGTGGCAGTACCTGGCGGTGGCGCTGGCGCCGTTGCTGGTATTTGCCTGGGCCTTTGGTGGCGTGCAGGCGCTGATTCCGATCCTGGCCATGCCGATGTTCATCGCCGGCGTGGCATCGATGTTCCTCAGCCTGCCGCGCTTTGGCGCCTACAAGCATGGGCTGATCGCCACCCAGAAAGCCCTGAACAGCGACGACGAGCCTGCGGCCTGGATCGAGCTGGCGCGTATCCGCCGCCTGGGCATGCTGTTCGCCTGCCTGCCGGCCTGGGTCGCCGCGTTGTCGGTATTCGTCGGCCTCGAGGCAGTGCCGCAGATCCTCCTGGCAATCTCCAGCGTGGTCCTGCTCTACCTCTATCGCATTCCCCGCCAGCTCGGCTGATGCGTCGCTACCTGTGGCTGTTGCTGCTGGCCTTCGGCATGCCGCTGGCAGCGGCGCCGCGGGTGGTCAGCCTGGCGCCCTCGATCACTGAAATCCTCCTCGACCTGCAAGCCGGCGACCTGCTGGTGGGCATGGCCGAGTGGCACGAACGGCCGGCGCAGTTAAGCGACGTGCCGCTGGTGGGCCGCTATGGCCAACTGGACATGGAGCGCCTGCTCAGCGTGCGCCCGGACCTGGTGCTGTATTGGCCGGGCAGCGTGCCGGCAGCCCAGCGCGACCAGCTCGAGCGCCTGGGTATCCCGCTGTATAGCGTCGATGTGCATGAGCTGGATGACCTGGTGTCGCAGGTTGACGAAATTGGCGTGAGGATCGGGCGCAGGGAGCAGGGCGGGCAGTTATCCACAGCCTTGCGCAAGCGCCTTGCCGCGTTACGCCAGCAGTACCATCGCGAGCATGCGCTGACGGTGTTCTACCAGGTCTGGGACAAGCCGCTGTACACCGTCGGCGGCTACCAGATCATCTCCGATGCGCTGAGCGTCTGCGGTGCGCGCAACGTGTTTGCCGACCTCACCCAGCCGGCGCCGCAGGTCAACCTGGAGACCGTGCTGGCGCGCAACCCGCAGGTGATCCTTGCCCCCGATCAGCTCCAGCTCGATGCCTGGAAGGCCTGGCCGCAGGTCGCCGCGGTGCGTGATGGCTTGCTGTTGCAGGTGCCGGACAAAGGCCTGGAGCGCCCCAGCGGGCAGATGATCGAAGCGACGGCCAAATTGTGCGAGTTGCTTCAGGCTAAAGCGCCGGTGTCCAGGTGACGCCCAGTAGCCAGGTGCGGCCTTCTTCGCGGTAATCGGCATAGCCTGTGCCGTAGCTGTACTGCGCGCGGCTGTAGGTTTTATCCAGCAGGTTGTCGGCTTTGAGCTCCAGGCGAATCTCGCGGCTCAGGTTCCAGCTGCTGCGCAAACCGAGCAGGCCGTAGCCACTGAGTGAGCGTTTGTTGTCGGCGTCAGCGTAACTGCTGCTGACTGCTTGCCAGCTGGCACCGAGGCCCAGGCGATCGAACTGGCGATCCAGGTCCAGGCTCAGGGTGCGGCGGGCGCGACGTTCGAGGGTGTGCCCGGAATCGCGGTCACGCGGGTCGATCAGCGCCAGGCCCAGGTTGCTCTGCCAGCCGAACCACTGCTGATGCAGGCTGGCCTCGAAACCATTGATGCGTGCCGAGCCGACATTGTGTGGAATGAAGTTGGGGCCCAGGGAGATCGCATTGCGCAGGTCGGTGCGGTACAG
Source organism: Pseudomonas sp. 2835 (assembly GCF_050435905.1). NCBI lineage: Bacteria > Pseudomonadati > Pseudomonadota > Gammaproteobacteria > Pseudomonadales > Pseudomonadaceae > Pseudomonas > Pseudomonas sp. 2835. The sequence continues at coordinate 75,061 of NZ_JBNDLE010000009.1, forward strand.
CGAGGCCTCCAGCCGGGTGCTCTCGGTCAGTTGGCTGCGCCATTGCAGCTCGTAGCTCTTCGAGCGCTCGGGCTTGAGGTCGGGGTTGCTGAAATCCGGGTAGTAAAGGTCGTTGAACGTCGGTGCGCGAAAGCCTTCGCTGTAGGACAGAAGCAGGTCGTTGTCGACGTTGAGCGGCACGCCGAGACTGGCGCTCCAGCTGTTCTGGCTGCCGAATTGCTGGTTCTGGTCGCGGCGCACGCCGATTTCGGTGTTGAAGCTGTCGCCTTTGTAGCGATGCTGGACAAAGGCGGCGCGGTTCCAGCGGCTGTCTTCATCAAAGGTCGTGCTGCCATGCAGGCGATCCTGATACCAGTCGCCACCGAGCAACAGGTTGTTGCGCTCGTCGAGGCTCAGGTCATTCTGCCAGTTGATCGAGTCGCGGTAAGTGTTGAACTCGCTACCGCCCGGCTGCAGCGAGTCGCGCTTGGTATCGCGGTTTTCGCTGTGGCCCAGCTCCAGGCGTGAATGCCACATCTCGGTGAGTTGTGCGTCGGCGTAGGTGCCGAGGCTACTGACGGTGAAATCGGTGTAGGGCTGGCTGTGGTCGCCAAACAGGTTGTCGTATTCGCTGCGTCCGCGGCTGTCGAGCAAATTCAGGCCCAGTTCCAGAGAATCGCTGGCAACATGGCTGAGGTTCAGGCTCAGGCTCTTGTTTCTGTAGGCATCATGATCGCTGTTGGCCGGGAATGACTCGCGGGTAGCGTTGATGCCGTCGGTTTCGTCCAGGCCGGCGGCGAGGTTGAAACGCGTGCGCTCGTCACCACCGGACAGGCCGACATCGTGCTGCCAGGTCTTGTTGCTGCCACCGGCCAGGTGCAGGCGCGGTTGCAGGCCGGGCTTGCTGGCACGGCGAGTGAAGATCTGGATTACTCCACCAATCGCATCGCTGCCGTAGATCGCCGAACGCGAACCGCGCAGTACTTCGACCCGCTCGATCTGATCGATGTTGAGAAACTGCAGGCCGCTGTCGCCGGACGAGGTGTTGGCAATACGTACGCCATCGACCAGCACCAGGCTCTGGGCCGACTTGGTGCCGCGAATGAAAATGCCGGGCAAGCTGCCACGCCCGCCTGTGCGCGAAACTTGAACCCCCGGCACCCGGGTCAGCAAGTCAGTAACACTGGAAGGCTGCAGGCGGTCGATGTCTTCGCGGGTGAATACCGTATTGGCAGCGCTGGTTTGCGTGCGGTCTTCGACCTGGCGGTTGGCGCTTATAAGCGTGTTGGGCAGCTTCAGGGCGCTTTCGCGGTCGATCGGGTCGGCCAGCAGGGTGGTTGGCAGGCATAGCAGGAGGGGGGCAAGGCGCAGGGATTTCATGGGCAGTTCCATTGCTATCGCGGGTCAAGCCCGCTCCCACAAAACCTGTGGGAGCGGGCTTAGCCCGCGATGCGGTCTCAAAGACCGAGCAGTTGCATCCGCTGACGCACCGATGCCTCGATCCCGGCGGCATCCAGGCCGCACTCGGCGAGCATCTGGGCAGGCTTGGCATGCTCGACATACACATCCGGCAGGCCCAGGTGCAGCACCGGTTTGAGCACGGCTTCGCGGGCGAGGAACTCGCTTACCGCCGCACCGGCGCCGCCCATGATGGCGTTCTCTTCGATAGTCACCAGCAGTTCGTGACTGCCGGCAATGTCGCGCACCAGGGCTTCATCCAGAGGTTTGACGAAGCGCATGTCGACCACGGTGGCGTCGATCTGCTCGGCGACTTTCAGGGCTTCGCTCAACTGCACGCCGAACACCAGCAAAGCGACCTTGCTGCCCTGGCGGCGGACGATGCCCTTGCCGATTTCCAGCGGCTCGAGGTTGCTCTCGATGGTTGCGTTCGGGCCGCTGCCACGTGGGTAGCGCACGGCGGCCGGGCCGTTGTACAGGTGGCCGGTGCTGAGCATTTTGCGCAGCTCGTTCTCGTCGCTCGGGGTCATCACCAGCATGCCGGGGATGCAGCGCAGGAACGACAGGTCGAAGCTGCCCGCGTGGGTCGGGCCGTCTTCGCCGACCAGGCCGGCGCGGTCGATGGCGAACAGCACGTCGAGGTTCTGCACCGCGACGTCATGGATCAGTTGGTCGTAGGCGCGCTGGAGGAAGGTCGAATAGATCGCTACCACCGGTTTGGCACCTTCGCAGGCCATGCCCGCCGCCAGGGTAACTGCATGCTGTTCGGCGATGGCGACGTCGAAGTAGCGATCCGGATAGCGCTCGCTGAAGGCCACCAGGTCGGAGCCTTCTTTCATCGCCGGGGTGATGCCGACCAGGCGCTGGTCGGCGGCCGCCATGTCGCACAGCCATTGGCCGAATACTGCGGAGTACTTCGGCCCGGCAGCTTGTTTCGGTGCGGTGGCGGGTTTGTCCACAGGCTCGAGCTTGGTGATCGCGTGGTAGCCGATCGGGTCGACCTCGGCCGGGGCGAAGCCCTTGCCCTTCTTGGTGACCACGTGCAGGAACTGCGGGCCCTTGAGGTCACGCATGTTGCGCAGGGTGGTGATCAGGGTCGGCAGATCGTGGCCATCGATCGGGCCGATGTAGTTCCAGCCCAGCTCTTCGAACAGGGTGCCGGGTACCAGCATGCCCTTGGCGTATTCTTCGGTGCGGCGGGCGATTTCCCAGGCGCCGGGCAGGCGCGACAGGACCTTCTTGCTGCCCTCGCGCATGCTCGAGTAGGTACGGCTGGAGAGAATCTTGGCCAGGTAATTGGACAGGCCGCCGACATTGCGCGAAATCGACATGTCGTTGTCGTTGAGGATCACCAGCATGTCGGCATCGACTTCCTGGGCGTGGTTCAACGCCTCGAAGGCCATACCGGCGGTCAGTGCGCCGTCACCGATCACGGCGATGGACTTGCGCGGATCGTTCTGCAGGCGGGCGGCGATGGCCATGCCCAGGGCCGCACTGATCGAGGTGCTGGAGTGACCGACGCCAAAGGTGTCGTACTCGCTCTCGGCGCGGCGCGGGAAGGCGGCCAGGCCGTCCTTCTGGCGCAGGGTATTCATGCGCTGGCGGCGACCGGTGAGGATCTTGTGCGGATAGGCCTGATGACCGACGTCCCACACCAGACGGTCGTCCGGGGTGTCGAAGACGTAGTGCAGGGCGATCGTCAGCTCGATGACGCCCAGGCCGGCACCGAAATGCCCGCCGGTCTGACCAACGGTATAGAGCAGTTCCTGGCGCAACTCGTCGGCCAGGTTCTCCAGGTCGGCTTCAGCCAGGCGGCGCAGGCCGGCAGGCGTATCGGCACGGTCAAGCAGCGGCGTGACCGGGCGTTCGCGGGGGATCTCTTGAAACGTCGTGGGCATCAGGCGAATCGTTATAGATATGAAGTGGCGGCAGTTTACCTTATTGCGGTGTTGGCTGCCCATTTGAGCTAATCGCGGGGCAAGCCCGCTCCTACAGTGATTGCTGTGGGAGCGGGCTTGCCCCGCGATACCCGCGCTGCTTAGTTACGGCGCTCGACGATGTAGCGCGCCAGTTCGCGCAGCGGCTCGGCCGCCGCGTCAAACGGACGCAGGGCATGCAGGGCCTGGTCGCGCAGTTCCAGGGCATAGGCCTTGGCTGCCTCGAGGCCGAGCAGGGCCGGGTAGGTCGGCTTGTCGCGGGCGATGTCGGCGCCCTGGCGCTTGCCCAGGGTTTCGGTGTCGCTCTCGACATCGAGGATATCGTCCTGGACCTGGAAGGCCAGGCCGATGGCCTGTGCATAAGTCTGCAGGGCCTTGAGCTGGGTCTGATCGGCGCGGGCGCTGGCCAGGGCGCCGAGCCTGACGCTGGCTTCAATCAGCGCGCCGGTCTTGTGCCGGTGCATGAACTCCAGCGCCGTCTGGTCGAGTTTGAGGCCCACCGAGCCCAGGTCGATGGCCTGGCCGCCGACCATGCCGGCAGGGCCTGCGGCCAGCGCCAGGGTCTGGACCATGGCCAGGCGGATGCTGTCTTGCTGCGGGCTCAGCTGCGGATCGAGCAGGGCGCTGAAGGCCAGGCTCTGCAGGCCGTCGCCGGCAAGTATCGCGCAGGCTTCATCGAAAGCCTTGTGGGTGGTCGGCTGGCCGCGACGCAGGTCGTCATCGTCCATCGCCGGCAGGTCGTCGTGCACCAGCGAGTAGGCGTGAATCAATTCGACCGCGCAGGCCGCGCCGTTGGCCTGCTCCGGCGCAGCACCCAGGGCTTGGCAGGCGGCGTAGGCGAGCAGCGGGCGTACCCGTTTGCCGCCATTCATGACGCTGTAGCGCATGGCCTCATACAGGCGATTGAGCTCAACCGAAGGCGCGACGAACAGGTGTTCTAGGGCGGCATCGACCCGCGCCTGGCAACTGGCCTGGTAGGCGGCGATCATTCCGGCTGTTCCGCATCGAAAGGCTCGGCAGCCAGTTCGCCATCGCGCTCGAGCAGCACCTGGACCTTCTGTTCGGCGTGGGCCAGGGCGCTCTGGCAGTCGCGTGTCAGGCTGATGCCCTGTTCGAAGGCGGTCAGCGAGTCTTCCAGCGACAGCTCGCCGTTCTCCAGGCGCTCGACCAGGACCTGCAGGTCGGCGAGGGATTGCTCGAAATCAATGGAGGCTTTTTTTCGGGCCATGGCGGCTGTCTCGGTGGCAGTATAAACGGCGCGACACTAGCAGAGCGGGGCGGGGGGAGCAAATCGGTAGGGGTGATCTTTCGTCGCATTCTGTTGCACAAAGACCGGCGGCGTAGTCTTGATTTTTCTGCAGGGCTCGCATTGTGAGGGGTTGTGGCTCTCTGCCATAATCGCGCCCGCTTTGCCCCGCGGCTTTCTGGTGGCTAAGCCTCCTATTTCTGTTGTCACGTAATGGACTACGTTGTGAGCTTCCTTTCGATCGAGTTTGGCCTCTGCTTCACACTGTTTTTCATCGTTTACTGGAGCCTGTGCTGGAGCGTTCGCCTGCAGAACGTCCTGCTGCTGGCCGCCAGTTATGGCCTGGTGGCCAGTTTCAGCTTCAACTCCTTGTACATCCTGCTGGGCTTCAGCGCCCTGGTGTATCTGCTCGGCCTGGTCGGTGAGCGTTATCCCGGGCGGCGCTTCAGCTATTTGCTGGTGTTGCTGCTGGTACTGGGTTGCTTCTACCTGTTCAAGTACCAGGAGTTCTTTGTCGGTGGCGTGCAGGGCGCCCTGGCCAGTGCCGGGCTGGATGTGTCGCTGCCGGTGCTGGAAGTGCTGGTGCCGATCGGCCTGTCGTTCTACGCCTTTCACTCGGTCAGCTACCTGGTGTCGATCAACCGTCGCGAGATGCCCTCGGCTTCGCCGTTCGACCTGGCCCTGTACCTGGCGTTCTTCCCCAGCCTGATTGCCGGCCCGGTCAACCGCGCCAGCCACATGCTGCCGCAAATTCGCTCGAGCAGTATTCGTGAGGTGCTGGAGCCGCAACGGGCCCTGGGGCTGATTGCCCTGGCGGTGGTCAAGCTGTTCTTCTGCAGTGCCTGGCTGGCCAGCGAGTGGGTCGACCCGGTGTTCGAGACGCCGGGCAGCTATTCGCCCGAGCAGATCCTGCTGAGCGTGTATGGCTATAGCTTCCTGATCTATTTCAACTTCAGCGGCTACACCAACCTGGTCACCGGCATTGCCTTGCTGCTGGGTTTTCGCCTGCCTGACAACTTCAATGCGCCTTATGCCGCGCACAACCTCAAGGAATTCTGGGGCCGCTGGCACATCAGCCTGTCGCTGTTCATTCGCGACTATGTCTACATCCCGCTGGGCGGCAACCGCCAGGGTGTGTGGCGCGGCAACCTGAACATGCTGCTGGCGATGCTGATTTCCGGCCTGTGGCATGGGGCGAGCATCAACTTCATTATCTGGGGCGCGCTGCACGGCATCGGCCTGGCGCTGTACAAGGCCTCGACCTATATCCTGCCGCAGCCGATGCGCTGGCCGGGCGCCGGCCTGGCGGCGCGCCTGCTGACCTTCCATTACGTGGCCTTCGCCTGGATCTTCTTCCGTAGCGCAAGCCTCGATGAAGCCATGGACATGCTCGCCGGCATCGGCGGCTTGAGCCTGGATGGATTGTTCTCCAGTACCGGCCTGCTGTTGCTGGCGAGCGTGTTGTATGTCGCCGTCTACCCGCAGTTGCTGGTGCTGCTGCGCCAGTTCTTTGCTACCACCACGCGCTTGCCCTGGCAGCTGTATCCAATACCGCTGGGGTTGTTCATTTCCTTGGTCATTTTTGCTTCGCAATCGGGCGTGCCGGGGTTCATCTATGCAAGCTTCTAATGCCGGTCGTTTGCTGTCTTCGCAGCTGGGTGCGGCCAAAGCCTTTTACGCCATTGTCATCACCACTCTGTTGCTGTTCTGGCTGAACCAGGATTCGATCAGCCTGTATTGCCAGCAGAAGTACCACCAGAGCTGCGAGCTGCCAGTACTCGGCCAAAGCCCGGCCTGGCGCCTGGGCGGCAACCTTACCCATGCCCTGGGCGATGCCCGCGACAGCTTCATCGACAGCCTGGAAAAACGCAGCGAGCAGGTGCTGGTGGCCAAGGTTGAAGCCAGCGACACCGTGGAGCTACCGGCGCCGATTGCGGTGGTCCCGGTGCGCCTGGACAAGCCCCCGGTTGCCGCGCAGGTGCCTGTCAGCAAGCCGGTTGCAGTCAAGGGGGTAACACCTGTTGCGCCCGTTGCTGCGCCGGTTGCCGCACCTGCGGCAGCAGTTGCCCAGGCACCTTCGCAAGCCGGCACCGTGGTGTCTCTGGCGGCGGGTGACGAAGTATTCCTGGTCGGCGATTCGCTGATGCAGGGTGTCGCTCCGCACCTGGCCAACAGCCTGCGCAAGCGCTACCAGATCAAGAGCGTCAACCTCAGCAAGCAAAGCACCGGCCTTGCCTATCCCGGTTTTTTCAACTGGCCGCAGACCGTGGCCAAAACCCTCGAGAGCGAGCCGAATATTCGCCTGATGGTGATCTTCCTCGGCCCCAACGACCCCTGGGACATGCCTCAGGGCAAGGGCAAGCCGTTTTTGCGCTTCAAGTCGCCGGAGTGGGAAGTCACCTATCGCCAGCGTATCGACTCGATCCTCGACCAGGCCCGTGAGCACAATGTGCAGGTGATCTGGGTCGGGCCGCCGAACATGCAAAAGCCCAAGCTGTCTACGGCCATGGCTTACCTGAGCGGGCTGTACGAGCAGCAGACCGGCCTGTATCAGCAGCATTACCTCTCGGCCAACCCGGTCCTGGGTTACAACGACGACAGTTTCTCCTATACCTTGCAGAACGCTCAGGGCAAACGGATCAAGACCCGGGTCGATGACGGCATCCATTTCACTACCACCGGACAGAAGCTGATCTCGGAACGGATTCTCTCGTTGATCGCCTTTCCCGGCCTCACTGTAACGGGACACTGATGCCTCGACTGCACAACATTCTGGGGTTGGCCCTGCTGATCTGCGCGTTGCCGGGCTGTAGCCCGGTGGCGGCGGTCAATAGCACGGCCAAGCCAGCCAAAACGGCGGCCAAAGCCCCGGCCAACCGCGTCGATGGCAACCTGGCGGTACTGGCGGGCAAGTTCAAGAACGCCAACCGTGCGCCGGTCAACATCATCCAGTTCGGCGACTCGCACACCGCTGCCGACCTGTTCAGCGGCGAGATGCGCCACCTGCTGCAGGCGCGTTATGGCGATGGCGGTATCGGCCTGATTGCCGCCACGCCGGTGCCGGGCACCCGCTATGACCAGGTGATCCTGAAAACCGCCAAGCGCCAGTGGGAGCTAGTGTCGGCGCGTAACCAGCAGAGCACGCAATTCCCCCTTGGCGGTTACCTGTCGGTGCCGATGGCGGCCAACCCGAGCGTGCGTATCGAAGCCCGTGAGCCTACGGCGCAACGCTATCGGGTGCAGGCCCTGTACCAGGCGCGGGAAAACAGCACCCTGGTGCTGCGCGATGGTCGCGGGCGCAACCAGCGCTTGCTGGCGGCCACCGGCGGGCAATGGCGCTTCGGTCCGCAAGTCAGCAACCTCGGCCTGCCGCTGGACCTGAGCGTTAGCAACCGCCCCGGCACGCTGTTGGGTGGCTGGTACATCCAGGGCCAGAAGAATGCCGGGGTGATCTACTCGGCGCTGGGCATCAATGGCGCGCGCCTTGAAGTGCAGGACAAATGGCAGGCCGGCTGGCAGGACAACCTCAAGACCCTGCGCCCGGACCTGGTGATTCTCGCCTACGGCACCAATGAAGCCTTCGACGACACCCTCGACCTCGGTCTGTACCAGACGCAGTTGCGCAATACCCTCAAGCGCCTGCGCCAGGACCTGCCGCGCGCGGTGATATTGCTGGTCGGCCCGCCGGACTCGATCAAGCAGCGCAAGGCCCGCAGCTGCGCCGCGCGCCAGCCGCAGCAACTGGCCCAGGTGATCCGCATCCAGCGCCAGGCAGCCAAGCAGGCCAACGCGCTGTTCTGGGACTGGCAGGCGTACATGGGCGGGCGGTGTTCGATTGTCGGCTGGCAGGCGTCGGGCCTGGCCCGTGGTGATCTGGTGCACCTGACGGCCGATGGCTACAAGAAAAGCGCGGCCGGCCTGCACGAGTTTTTGCGCAGCCAGCTGGGCTTGAAGTAAGGCAGAAAAAAGTAGGGACGGGGACGACTCAGGGTTGGCTTGCGGCGCCCCATGAAGTCGTCTTCCCGCCCCTTAATAGAGGCAAACCCGGGGGCGTTCAACGGCCCCCGCTCAGCACGATGCGACTGCCTTGAATCAGCCGCGGTTCATTCCTCTGCATTCACCTTAGTAGCTGTCTGCAGGGCTGTAAATTTTCTCGAACAGATTATTTCTCAGGTGCTTCCCGGGGCTGCCTGGCGCGTGCTCAAAGGCCCAGGGCGTAGTCCAGGTAGCCCGGGTAGGCCTTGCGCCAGTCGTCCTGGAAGGTGTGGCCTTCAGGGTGTTCGTGACTCTGCACCTTGTTGTTGCTGGCGAAGGCTTTTTCGGTGGTGGCGGTCAGTTGCAGGTTGCTTTCATGCTCCTGGGCGCCATGCACTACGATCAGGCGCTTGTCCTTGGCTTTTTGCACGGTGAACGGAATCTTGAAGCCGCCCGGCGACAGCAGTACCGCGCCGCTGTAGTTCTGCGGGTACTGTGCGATCAGGTGGGCGGCGTGTTCGGCGCCTTGCGAGAAGCCGATCAGGGCGACTTTCGAGCGATCGATGCGGGTGTCTTTTTCCAGCTTCTTCAGCGCTGCGGCCACCGCTTGCTCGGTCGGCTCGACCGACTGCTGCTGCCACATGAACTGATGCTCGTCGCGCTTGAGGGTGCCGTTCAGGGCCACCAGCACGGCCTTGTCGCCGACCAGGTCGGCGCGCATGTTGGTACCCTTGACGCCTTCGGTGCCAAAGCCTGCCAGCCACACCACCACCGGCCAGCCGCCAGCCGGGGCCTTGCCTTCAGGGATGCTGAAGGCGGCGAGGCCAGCATCCTTGGCCTGGGTCGGATAATTCTTCTCGGCCGCTTGCAGCAGCTTCTGGTAGGCCGGGTCGTTTTTCATCGGCTCCAGTTCGTCGTCTTCCTTGAGAATCACCGCTTGCCAGAAGCCGCGTTCGCGGGCTTCGTCGAGGTATTGCGCGGCCAGTTCCGGGCTGTCCATGGACGACAGTGCGGCAGCGGCCTGGTACGCGGCAAAGGCGTTCTTCGGGTCGAGGCGGGCGGCAGTCAGGTAGAAGGCCAGGGCGCCGGCATAGTTGTCGTGCTCACTTTTTTCTTTGTCGCCGGCGTCCATGAATTCGGCCGGGGTGGCGTCGTTCAGGTACAGGTTGGCCATGGCAGCCATGCCTTGCCAGCGGCCTTTGTGCAGGGCCTGGTCGGTAGCCTCGTCGGCGAAGGCAGTGGTTGCAGTGAGGCTGAGGCCGGCCAGCAGGCCGAAGGAGCAGAGGTGCAGGCGGGTCGCTGTCAGCAATGACATGGCCGAGAGTCCTTTTTCGGTAGTGCTCGGCCAGGTGCGGCCGAAGTGGGCGCGGATTCTAGCACCCTGTTCAGCCCTTGAGTTGATTCCAGTCCAGGCCAAAGCGCGCCAGGTATTTGCGCAAACGGTCGGCGTCATTGGGCTTTTCTTTTTCCAGGCGCGAGACATCGAACAACTGGCGCCCGGCCTCGGACAGTGTGCGGGCGTTGCGGCACACCTTGAGTACCGCGTGCAGTTGCAGGCGGTCGAACTGGTCAAGGGCCTGGTCGCCGAGCAAGGCGTCGAGTGGGTCCGCGCCTTGCTCAAGGCCCCAGGCGTGTTGCAGGCGCTCGATTTCTTCCAGTACCAGCGGCTCGTCGATGCGCCCGCTGTCGGCGAGGGTGGCCATGCGCGTGATCGACGCCGACAACTCGCGAAAGTTACCGGCCCAGCGCGCTTGCGGCGAGTTGGCAAAGGCCAGGTAGCGGCGCTTGGCTTCGAGGTTGAAGCGCACCTGGCGGTTCTGTTCGCGGGCATGGCGCTGCAGTTCGAAATCGATGTTCGGCTCGATGTCTTCGCGGCGCCCGGCCAGGCCTGGCAGGGCGAAGGTCCAGAGGTTGATGCGCGCGTACAGGTCTTCGCGAAACAGCCCTTCGGCAACCCGGCTGCGCAGGTCGCGGTGGGTGCCGGCGATCAGCTGGAAGTCGCTCTCTACCTCACGGTCCGAGCCCAGCGGGAAGAAGCGTTTTTCTTCGATGGCCTTGAGCAGCATGGCTTGTTCATCAGTGCCCAGCTCGCCGATTTCATCAAGGAACAACATGCCGCCATCGGCGGCGCGCAGCAGACCTTCGCGGGCGTTCTGGGCGCCGGTGAAGGCGCCTTTGCTATGGCCAAACAGCGTCGACATGGCGCCGTCACCGCGCAAGGTGGCGCAGTTCACTTCGACGAAGCGCCCCTCCAGCTGATGGCGACCGCGCTTGAGCTCATAGATGCGCCGGGCCAGGAACGACTTGCCGGCGCCGGTCGGGCCGACCAGCAGCATCGGTGCCCGCGAGCGCAGCGCCACCCGCTCGATCTGCTCGATGGAGCGGTTGAAGGCGGCGTTGCGGGTGGCGATGCCGGCCTTGAGAAAATTCAGGCTGTCGGCCTGTTCGCGCTGAAAGCGCGAGGCGATGTGGTCATAGCGCGACAGGTCAAGGTCAATCAGTGTGCTGGTGCCGGCCGGGTCGGCGGTGTCTTCCTTGCCGCGGGCGGGCGAGGTCTGGATCAGTCGCGCCGGCAGGTAGCGTGCCTCGGTCAGCAGGAACCAGCAGATCTGCGCCACGTGGGTGCCGGTGGTGATGTGCACCAGGTAGTCCTCGTGCTCGGTATCGAAGGGGTAGGCGCTGGCGAAGTCGTGCAGCGCGCCATAGACCTCTTCGAAGTCCCAGGGGTTGCGCAGGACCATCGGCTGCAGGCGCACTTCGGTGTGCGGCGAGATGCTCTGGATATCGTCGCGAATGCGCTCGGCCAGGCCCAGGTCGCGGGCGCTGGTGCCGTGGATCAGTTCCAGGCGGTCGATGGGGGTTTGTGCCTGCTGGCACAGGCTGATGGTCGGCCGCCAGCGCTGCCAGCGCGCCGCGCCTTTGCCGTTGCGATCAAGGGTGGTGCCGAGAAAGCCGATGGCGACGCTGCGCTTGCTCATTGCTGTTTAGCTCAGTAGATAAATATATATCCCATAATATATAAAAATATTGCCTGGTATAGGCTGAGAAAATTCACCGATTTCTGTTGGTAAAAATAAAAACCTTATAAATCAATAAGATAAAAATTAATTTTGGACCTGACGCAAAACCTGGCACGCCCCTCGCAATACATACCTCGACCGCATCGCCAAGCTGGCCAACGGGACGGGGTTTATGTCCCCGCCGGTGCACGAGCCCACCCCTGGTGTAGGTGTCGTGCATGCCGCCGCCGCAACGTGCAGTCGATAGCGTGGCTCCTCACGGAGACGCTGGTCTCGAGGCCTGACTCGAACCTTACATACCCTCCAAGGTATTCGAATGTTGTACCCGCCGGTGGGGCGTAGCCAGGGAAGGCTGCTAGGTGCGCACGGAGCGCACACGCCCACCGCCGATTTGCCCGGCTTGCCGGCCGGGCCCGGAGCAAGGCAGTTGCCGGACCGCAGGACGCGGTCAATGGACAGGATGTCCCGGCAACTGGCTCCTCCGGGCCACGCCCGCAACGCTCGGCGCTTTGGCAACACCGGCACCAAGGACTTAATTGCACAGGATGACCAAGATGAAACTGTTGAAACGCTTTATCGTGAAAAAGAACGAACGCGGCCTGCTGTTCTGCGAAGGCGACTTTGTGTCGATCCTCGAACCTGGCGTGCACAAGCGTTTCGACCTGCACAACCGGCTGACGGTAGAAACCTTCAGCCTCAATACTTCGCTGTTCGAGCATCGTCTGGCAGGCTTCCTGCGTCAAAGCGAGCCGGCCTTGGTCGAGCAGTATTTCGAACGTATGGACCTGGCGGAAAACGAAGCCGGCCTGCGTTTTGAAGATGGCGCCCTGGTCGAGCTGTTGGCCCCGGGCAGCCGCCATCTGTACTGGAAAGGCCAGAGCGCGCAGACCCTGCAGCGCATCGACCTGAGCCAGACCTATCGCCTGGAAACCGCCCTGGTGGCCCAGCTCAACCAGCCGAAACTGCGCGGCCGCAATCTGGCCGGGCTGGACGCGGTGTTGTTGGCAGCGGTGCCGGCGTTCCATGTCGGCGTGTTGAAGGTCGATGGCGTGGTGGAAGAGTTGCTGGCTGCCGGGCAGTACGGCTTCTGGCGCTTCAACCGTCAGGTCAGCGTCGAGTTGGTCGATATGCGTATCCAGGCCATGGAAATCAGCGGGCAGGAAATTCTCACCCGCGACAAGGTCAGCCTGCGCCTGAATCTTGCGGCCAACTGGCGCTACAGCGATGTGCTCGGTGCGTTCGCGCAGTTGAGCAAACCGTTGGAGCATCTGTACCGCGAGGTGCAGTTCGGCCTGCGGGCGGCGGTGGGCACCCGCACCCTCGATGAGCTGCTGGAAAACAAGCAGTTGATCGACGATTCGGTCAGCCAGTACCTGCAGGAAAAACTGGTCGGCAGCGGCATCGAAGTCAGCGGCCTGGGGGTGCGCGACATCATCCTCCCAGGCGAGATGAAAACCCTGCTGGCGCAGGTGGTGGAGGCGGAGAAAGCGGCGCAAGCCAACGTCATCCGCCGCCGTGAAGAGACCTCGGCGACCCGATCGCTGCTCAACACCGCCAAGGTCATGGAAGACAACCCGACGGCCCTGCGCCTGAAGGAGCTGGAAACCCTGGAGCGGGTGGCCGAGCGCATCGACCGGATTTCGGTGTTCGGCGGCCTGGATCAGGTGTTGAATGGACTGGTCAGCATCAAGGCCGGATGAGGTTTGCCGGGCTCAAGCAGCCCGGCAGCAACAGATAAGAATGGAAGTACCGACATGAACATACTCGAAGTGGCCGGCGGCAAGCCGATCAAGCTCTGGACCGACGGCGTCCCGGTGGACGAGGGCGCCCGTGAGCAACTGCTGAACACCGCGAAGATGCCGTTCATCTTCAAGCACCTGGCGGTGATGCCCGATGTGCACCTGGGCAAGGGCTCGACCATCGGCAGCGTGATCCCGACCCTGGGTGCGATCATCCCGGCGGCGGTCGGCGTCGACATCGGCTGCGGCATGATCGCCGCGCGCACCTCGCTGACCGCCAGCGACCTGCCGGACAACCTGCACGGCCTGCGCTCGGCGATCGAAAAGGCCGTGCCCCACGGCAAGACCTTCGGCCGCCGTGACCAGGGCGCCTGGGACAGCGTGCCGGCCATGGCCGACCGTGCCTGGCACGACCTGGCGGCGCGCTTCAAGGCAATCACCGACAAGTACCCGAAGCTTGAGAAAACCAACAACCGCCAGCACCTGGGAACCCTCGGTGGCGGTAACCATTTCATCGAGGTTTGCCTGGATGAAGCCAACCGCGTCTGGTTCATGTTGCACAGCGGTTCACGCGGGGTCGGCAATGCCATCGGCAACCTGTTCATTGAACTGGCCCAGGCCGACATGCGCCAGCATATCGCCAACCTGCCGGACCGCAACCTGGCCTATTTCGAAGAAGGCAGCCGGCACTTTGCCGACTATGTCGAAGCGGTGGAATGGGCCCAGGATTTCGCCCGGCAGAACCGTGCGTTGATGATGCACGCGGTGATCGCCGCTACACGCAATGTGCTCGGCAAGCCCTTCGAGGCCAACCTCGAAGCGGTCAACTGCCACCACAACTATGTGCAGCGCGAGCATCACTTTGGCCACGACGTGCTGGTCACCCGCAAGGGCGCGGTGTCGGCGCAAAAGGGCGAGCTGGGGATCATTCCCGGCTCCATGGGGGCCAGGAGTTTCATCGTTCGCGGCCTGGGCAACGAAGAGGCGTTCTGCTCTTGCAGCCACGGCGCCGGGCGGGTGATGAGCCGCACCCGGGCCAAGCAGGCGTTTACCGTCGAAGATCAGCAACGGGCCACTGCCCATGTCGAATGCCGCAAGGACAAAGACGTGATCGACGAGATCCCCATGGCCTACAAGGATATCGACGCGGTGATGCAAGCCCAGCGCGAGCTGGTGGAAGTGGTGCACACCCTGCGTCAGGTGGTGTGCGTAAAGGGATAGGAAGGGATACACCATGAACAAGGAAGACCGTCACCCACTGCCGGGCGCCATGCGCGAGTGGGTGCTTGAAGAATTGCGCCGGGTCGAGCTTGAACACGATGTGCGCGTGCTCTACGCCTGTGAATCCGGCAGCCGTGCCTGGGGCTTTGCCTCCACCGACAGCGACTTCGACGTGCGCTTCATCTACGTCCCGCGCCAGGACTGGTACCTGCGCGTCGACGAGCCGCGCGACGTCATCGAGCGGCCGCTGACCGACGAGCTGGACATCAGCGGTTGGGAGCTGCGCAAGACCCTGAAGCTGCTGCGCAACTCCAACCCGACCCTGCTCGAATGGCTCGGTTCACCGTTGGTGTATCGTGCCGAGCCCGGTGCAGTGGAGTCGCTGCGGGCGCTGGCGCTGAACTTCTACAGCGCCCGGGCGGCGCGGCATCATTACCTGTCGATGGCGAAAAAGAACCACCGCGACTTCCTCCAGGGCGAGCAGGTGCGCTTCAAGAAGTACCTGTACGTGCTGCGTTCGCTGTTGGCGGTGCGCTGGATCGACCTGGGCCTGGGCATGCCGCCGACGGCCTTTGCCGACCTCTTGGCAGGCACCTTGAACGAGCCGCAGATGCTTGCCGAGATCGATGAGTTGCTGCGCATCAAGCGCCAGGCGGTCGAGGCCGATTACGGGCCGCGACGGGAAGCACTGCAGCAGTTCATCAACAGTGAGCTGTTGCGCGCAGAAACTTCGCCGGCCTTGCCGCGGCTGCGCGGTGATACGCAACAGCTGGATGACTATTTGCGCGATACTGTGCGGCGTTATTCATAGGAAGCGCGCCTTGGCGTGCCTTCCTTGTCGAAAGGACTCGGAACGTTTTCATGCCTGACAGCAAATACCAGCGCCTGCCCCATGCCGGAGACTTCGAGCAAGTCTCCGGTACCCAAATTGTCTACTTGTCGCCCAAGCCCTTGCCCACGGGCGTCGAGGCCTACAGCTACCAGCTCCTGCACCGTGATGCCAACGAGGTCTACCTGGACTTCGGCATTGGCCGGGGCAACTTCGAGTTCATGGCCCGCTGCGGCATTGCCGCGGTCATGGGCGTGATCACCAGCTTTGTGATGACGGCGCTGCTCGCGGGCTGGGCGCGGCGCAAGCACGAGCCGTTCTGGTCGGGCTTTCTCGACTTTCTCGCCTCGCCGCCGATCTGGGGCTTTATCGGCGCGTTGGCGCTGATGTACGTGTTCATTTTCTGCAAGACCGTGCGCGAGCTCAGAGTCCAGCCGCCGATCCGTTTCAACCGCCAGCGACGCGAAGTGGCGATGGTGCCGAAGAAAGGTGCAGCCCCCCATTATGTGCCGTGGGAAGAGGTTATCGCCTGTGTCTCGGCCGGCAAACTGGTCACCGAATACGCGGTGCTGCCTGAGTTCAAACTGATGATCGGCCTGCGTGACGCCGCCAGCGGTAACGTCCTCTGGCTGACTGTGGCCTGTGGCAGCCTGCGCGCTGCGGTGGCCGAATGGGAGGCGATTCGCGCCTACATGGAAGAGGGCCCGGCAGCCTTGCCGGCGCCACCGTCAGAAGAGTTTGAAGAGGGCACGGTGGCGTATTTTCACATGGCCCGGCTCGGCTATCGCGAGAATTTCCCGTGGCTGCAGTATGTGTTCGGCTTTCTGTTCGTCCAGGCGTTCGGCGGCTGGACCTTGCCGTGCCATATCTCCAACTGGGTCAACAATCGCCCCAGGGCGCTGTTCCCCAAAGCGGTGCAGGAGTGGTCCCGGCCCTTGCCGGCGGATCAGCATGCGTTGCCCAGCGAGGCGCTGCTCAAAGAAAGTGCCGAGGTGCGCGAGGTTTTTTACCGGGGCAAAACCCTGCTGGATTACTTCAAGGTGAAATTTGCCGAGCCGGCCTAGCCATTCGTTGAATGCGCATCCTTGATGGCGCGTTCAATGCCAGCACACTGATCACCACCACCACAGCCCCGGCGATCACCATCAGCGAAGGCTGCTCACCGAGCAGCAAGGCCGCGATCAGCATGGCGCAGGGCGGGATCAGGTACAGCGCCATGGTTGCCCGGCTGACCTGCGTGTGGCTCAGCACAAAGGCCCACCCCAGGTAGGCCAGGGCGCTGGGAAATACGCCCAGCATCAACACCGCCAGGTCTGCCTGCAGTGGCGCGGCCTTCACGGCGCCGGCCAGGCCCGGCAGATACACCAGCAGCAAGGCGGTGCCGGCCCAGATGGTGTAGCAGACCATGGTCAGGCCGTCGTATCGATGGCCATGAAGTTTCTGCAAGGTGAAGTAGATACTCCACGACAGCGCGGCCAACAGCACCAGCAGGCCGTGGGCGTTCAGCGCTCCTACGTCGCGATCGCCTGCAACCACCATTGCTGAGCCAAGCATGCCCAGCACCAGGCAGCCCCAGTGCCAGGCGCTGGCCTTCTGGCGCAGGACAAAACAGCCGATCAACAGGCTGAACAACGGCGTGGATTGCGCCAGGACACTGGATGCCCCGGCACTGATCCCGCGCTGGCCGAAATTAATCGCCACATGATGCACAAACACCGCGAATAGCCCGAGCAGCATCAGCAGCGGCAAGTCCTTCGCCTTTGGCAGGCTGATCCCTCGCCAAAGTGCGACAAAGGCCATGAACACCGACGCCACGATAAACCGCGCCAAAGCCAGATGGCCCGGCTCGTAGCCTTGCAGGGCGATATGGATGCCGGTGGGTGAGTAGGCCCAGCACAACACCACGAACAGTGTCGCCAGGACGATTTTCAGGGGGTGCGCGTGTGGCATCGCAAGAGGCTCCGAAGGCTGGGAGCTTCAGTATCAGAAAGGCCAATACTCACCACAATCGACTTATACTGAGCGTATCGTTCACTTTGGGTGATGTATGGAGCTGATGCAGATCCGCATGTTCAAGACGGTCCACGACACCGGCAGCATCGCCCGTGCGGCCGAGGTGTTGCACTACGTGCCGTCGAACATCACCGCGCGGATCAAGGCGCTGGAACAAGAGCTTGGCGTGGCGCTGTTCTTTCGCCATGGTCGTGGCCTGAAGATCAGCCCGGCAGGCGAAACCTTCCTCGAATACGCCACCCAGATGCTCGCCCTGGCCGAAGCCTCCAAGGCCGCCTTGAGTCCGCAAGCCTTGCCCAGCGGGCGCTTGCGCATCGGCGCCATCGAGTCCTCGGCCAGTGGCCGGCTGCCGCGGTTACTGGCCGAGTACCATGCGCGCTTCCCGCAGGTTTCACTGGAACTGAGCACGGGCACCTGGTCGCAACTGCTCGATGATGTGCTCAATCATCGCCTCGACGGGGCAATTGTCGCGGTGGAGGTCGAGCGGCCGCTGCTCAAACGCACGCCCATGTACCAGGAAGACCTGGTGCTGATCGCGCCTGAATCGCTGGGGCCGATTCGCAGCGCGGAAGACCTTCAGGGCAAGGCCATCTTCATGTGGCCGGAGGGTTGCCCATACCGCGCGGCGTTGGAGCACTGGTTGCTCGAACAGGGGCAAAAACTGCCGATTGTCGGCATCGCCAGCTATGGCGCCATCGTCAGTTGCGTCAGTGCTGGCGCCGGAGTGTCGCTGGTGCCCAGGGGCATCTTCGAGCAATACCGCAAGGGCGCCGGCTGGAGCGGCCATGAGTTCGCCGAACTCAAGGCCATCAGCAACGCCTTCTACTGGCATGCCCAGGCAGGAAGGCATCCGGCCCGGGATGCCTTCGTGCATTTGCTGCGCGAGGGATTGGCGCCGGGCGCTATTCGATCGGGTACTTGAGCATCGCCGGATGCCCTTCGATCTTGTGTGCCAGGCGCTGCACATGCGGATAGTCGCTGGCCGCAACCACCTCGGCGCATACGTACTGCGTGAACGACCAGGCCACCGCCGTGGTGATTTCTGCCTGGCTCAAGGGCAGGGTGGGGCATTTGGTCGGCTGCTCGGCAAGCAAGCCGTCGAGCTTCGCGTACGCCGCCTGCAACTGCCCGGTCACCCGCTCCAGCCAGGGCGTGTGCAGCTTCTCTTGCGGGCGCAGGTTGTGCTCGTAATAGATTTGCACCGACTTCTCACTGGCCGCCAGCGCCAGGCCGACTACCTGCAAATCACTGGCGCGGGCTAGCGGGTCTTGCGGCATCAGCTTTTTGGCGGGCACGGCCAGGGCTTCGAAGTAATCCAGAATCAGCGTCGAATCCATCAGCAGCGTGCCGTCATCCAGCACCAGGCTCGGCGCCTTGACCACCGGATTGATCGCGGCGAACTCGGCAAAGTTGCGAAACACCGACAACGCCTGGTGCTCGAAGCTGATGCCGTACAGTTCCAGCGATACCGCGACGCGGCGTACGTAGGGGGAATCGAGCATGCCGATCAGTTTCATGAGGCCTCCATTCATTCAGGACAGGTTGACTGCGTAGAAAGTAGCTGAAGATCGATGTCGCGCTTCACGGCGCCAGTTTTCGTCGCTCGATGGGTTCTGACAGTACGATGCTGGTGCGTGTCTCCCCAAAGGGATTGATCCTGGCGATGGTGTTTTCGATATCAGCCATGGATTTGGCGTAGAGCCTGATCAGGTAAGAGTCGTTACCCGTTACGTGCAGGCACTCGACGACCTCGGGTATTTCCTGAAGGAGGGCAATCAACTTGGTTTTGGCCGGCTTGAAGGTGGTCATGCCAACCACGGCCGAGATGCCGTATCCGAGTTTGACGGGGTCGACCTGGGCACTGTAGCCCTTGATCACCCCGGCATCTTCGAGTTTGCGTAAGCGGTCAGTGGTCGCGGGGATAGAAAGACCAGCGTGCCGAGATAACTCGGTGATGGAAATTCGGCCCGAGGTCTGCACCGCGGCGAGGATTTTTATGTCTATACGGTCCATGTAGATTTCCTCTGGCAAAAGCAAAGAAATTAATGAAAAAGGTACCTTTTTCATTAAAAAATAATGCATCAAAAAATAGTGCGATGCTAGTCTAATTTTGTCGCTCGAAGAGTCGCTTTGGAACGGCGTTGACATAATAAGAATTATTTCCCGGTCCGCGGATCATGGGCCAGGTCTTTCCTTGGAAATGGAGTTCGTATGGGGAATAAGACGCGCGGCTGCATTAACAATACCTACCCTTCGTTTCGCCAGTACCTCACCGGGCAATTGTTTGGCTTTCGCCACTTGAAAGTTGATCAGGTGTGCATGTATCTGGTCGGTGTCGGCCTGTTCTCACTGGGTGCCAAGTTGTTTATTATGAGTCACCTCGGCACCGACCCGCTGGATGTGCTTATTATTGCCTTCAATCAAATCCTGATGGTCGGCATGGGTGTCTGCTCGGCGATTGTGTCGCTGATCTTCCTGTCCTGGTGGATGCTCTGGAACAAGAAATATCCGCCGATCAGCCCGTTCATCACTACCACCCTGACGGGGTTGTTGATCGATCTGTGGACGGTGCTCGACCTGGAGGGCCATGTGGTCCCCCACCTTAATGCCTATGCCATGTTGGCCCTGGGTTTACTGCTGTGTGCCTATGCCTCGGCGCTGATCATCATGAGCGGCGTTGGTATTCGCATCATGGACCTGGTGGTATTGACCATGGTCGCCAAATGGCGCTGGTCATTCACCCAGGCCAAGATGTTCATTGAAATCGGTATCTTTTCAACCGGCTGGTTGCTGGGCGGTCCGTTTGGTGTCGGGACGCTTCTGTTCCTGCTGGTGATCGGTCCCTTGATTCAACCGTTCATGACCATCAATGCCCGGCATTTTTCGCTGACCAATCACGGCCTGGCCAGCGCCTCTTGAATTAAAACCATAACAACAACCCTCCTCGGCAGTCAGTGACTGGCGCGCGAGCGGCTGCGTACTTAACCGATGATGTAACTACTGTGCTGATGGATGAGGAATAAACAGTGAACGATCTCAATAATAAAACCTGGACCCTGCAAAGCACCCCGGCTAAGTTGGAAGAGCTGTTGCCGGACGGCGCAGTAAAGTGTCATCTTTCTCCGCGTAACTGCGTCATTCAGGAAGGCAAGCTCGGCTTTTGCAAGGTGCGTGGCAATCGCGGCGGACGTTTAGTTACATTGAACTATGGCAAGGGTGTTCATAGCACCGAGGAGACCATCGAAACCGAGGCTGTTTTTCACTTCGCGCCCGGTGAGCGGATTCTCTCGCTGGGTAATATCGGCTGTATGCTCAATTGTGGCTACTGCCATAACTGGAAAACCTCGCAGGCCAAGTACGTTACCGATAAGGACGTTTATTACTACACCCCCGAACAGGTCGTGGAAACCGCGTTGCAGCACGGTATTCGCGTACTGTCGTGGACCTACAATGACCCAGTGGTCTGGCATGAATTTATTCTGGACACGGCCAAGCTGGCCAAAGAAGCTGGCCTGATCAACCTGTACAAATCGGCCTTTTTCATCAGTGAGGAGGCGATCGATGAACTGTTGCCGGTCATCGATATTTTCTCGATCTCGCTGAAGTCCATTTCTCCCGAGTATTACCGCAAGGTCACCACCGGCTGGGTCGAGCCGGTGCTGGCGGGTATCAAGAAAGTCTACGACGCGGGCAAGTATGTCGAAGTCAGCACGTTGATGGTGACCGATATCAGTGATGACGAAGACACCGCATGCACGATCAGCCAGTGGGTCCTGGATGAGCTGGGCCCAGAGGTGCCGTTGCACTTTGTGCGCTTCCACCCCGACTACAAGATGAGCAACAGCATTCGCACACCGGTTGACCGCCTACTCAAGGCCAGGGACGTTGCCCGGTCGATGGGGGTCGAGCATGTCTATCTGGGCAACGTGAATGATGTCGACGGTACCAATACCAGCTGTAACAACTGCAGCGCCTTGCTGGTCACCCGCTACGGGCTGAACGCCAGGAATATCGGCCTGAATAGCCAGGGTTGCTGTACTCAATGCGGTCACGATGCCCACTTCAGGTTGTTGCCCGAGCTGCCCGCTGGCCAGCCCGTCGAGTTGCGCGAGGAGGCGTTGACGGCGTACGAGAAAAGGAAGTTTGAATGGCACGGCGACATCGTTTCATTGCACGCCCAGGTTCTCAACACCCTTGACCGTGAGCATAGCGTGTACCTGCGTCGAAACTATGCCGATGGCCACAGCAGCGAGTGGAAAACCCTGACGCTGCGGCCGTTTGAAAGCTATCGGTTCATCATCGCGAAGGCTCGAGTGGACGAGCTGGGCCCTGAAGTCTGGCTGCCAGCGGGGGTGAATTCCAACCTGCATGAAGTGTTTGACCGTGCCCATTTTCCCACTGAATCGATCGAGGAAATCGGCATAGCGAAAAACGACATCACGCCAACCGTCGGCTATGAAGGCAAACAGAACATGTATGAGCAAGTCATCAAACTGGTGAGCAAGGCATGAACATTTCGACCGAGATGTTGCACATCCGGGTGGATGACCATGGCGCTCAACCCGCGGTCACGCCTCTTTATCAATGCAGTGCGTTCAGCGCCGACTCGGCATTTTTCTATTCGAGAAAGGCGAATCCCAACGTCAGCGAGCTCGAACAAGTCGTTGCGGCCCTTGAAGGGAGCGAACATGCCCTGGCCTACGCCACGGGTATGAGTGCACTCTACATGGTGCTCGAACTGCTCAAGCCGGGCGACTCGCTGGTGATCAACAGGCTTATCTACGGTTGTTCGTACAAGCTTTTCCAGCGTTACGCAGCACGCCTGGGTGTGCAATTGAGCATCCTCGACCTGAGCTGTGCGCAGGGATTGGCAGCCTTGCCGGCGAAGGTCGACATGGTGATATTTGAAACACCGACCAATCCGTTCTTGAAGGATATCGACATCCAGGCTGTTTCGACGGCGGTCAAGAGCATCAATCCCCAGGCGGTGATCGTGGTCGACAACACCTGGGCGACGCCGTTGTTTCAAAAGCCGTTGGCCTGGGGCGCGGATATTTCGCTGTACAGCGCCACCAAGTACTTCTCAGGGCACAGCGATGTCATGGGTGGGCTGGTAATGGTCAATGACCAGGCACTTTACCAGCGCTTGCTGGAAGGGCGCTTTTATTCGGGTTCAATCCTGACGCCCCATAGTGCCTGGTTGCTGCGCAGAAGCATGCAGACGTTTGAGTTGCGCATGGAGCGGCACGGCAAGACCACCGTGCAAATGCTCAACTATCTGAAGGACCTTCCCTATATCGAGCGGGTTTACTATCCGCACATCGATGGCAAGCAGCTGACAGGCTATGGCGGGATTGTGTTTGTCGATATTCGCCGTGACTTGGTGCCGGTCTACAAAACCTTCACACGCTCGCTCAGATGGTTCGGAACCGGTACAGGCATGGCGTGTGTCACATCGATGGTTGCCCAACCCTTTAGCGGCAGCCATGCGTCAATGACTGACGAAGAAAAAGCGCTGATGGGCATTGACCAGGGGCTGGTGCGCTTGTGCTTTGGCCTGGAAGCGCTGGAAGACCTCCAGGATGACCTGCTGCAAGCGTTTCAGACGGCTGAACAAGCTACACGCCAATAGCGCGCAAAAGTGTCGGCAATCGAACAACGGGCTCAGGAGGCCCGTTGTTTTTTTACAGGAGCGACAAGGTGTCGACTATCAGTGAATCTTCTGTTTTTGATGAGCCAGTGTTGAATGTCATTCATTTGTTGAACTCATTGACGGGCGAGCATCCGCAGGCAATTTCACTGGCCTCTGGCCGTCCGGACGATGAGCAATGCGATCCGGCGTTGATCGAGCGTGGCCTGGCCAGTTACACGCGGTATCTCGATCAGCCAGCATCGGTGGCGACATTGCTGTGCCAGTACTCGGCAACGGCAGGGATCATCAACGCGTTGCTGGCCGAGCACCTGCGGGTCGACGAAGGCTTGTGTCCGGTTGATCTTGACTGCCTGGTGGTGTGTCAGGGGGTTCAGGAAGCAGTGACACTGGCGCTGCTGGCACTGTTCGACAAGGGTGGGGTGCTATTGGTGCCTGACCCGGTGTTTTCCGGCATAACCGGGATTGCCAAACTGTTGAAGATCGAGGTTGTTGCCGTACCCATGGCCACTTTTCTCGAACCGCGCGCGTTGCGCCTTTTCATCAGCACCGTGCAGTGTCAGGGGCGTAAGGTGCGGGCGATCTATGCCATTCCTGACTTCAGTAATCCGACTGCCGACACCCTGTCCTTCGATGCCCGGCAGGCCATGCTGGACATCGCCCGGGCGTGCGATTTCTATGTGCTGGAAGACAATGCCTACCGTTACTTCAGGTACGAAGGCGATCGGCTGCCTGCGATGAAGGCACTCGACAGCGAGCGGGTCTTTTATCTTGGCTCGTTTGCAAAGTCGATCTTCCCCGGCTTGCGCATGGGCTATGTGGCTGCACCGCAAGGCGTTCATGCGCGCGAGTGGGCTGCCAGATTGTGTAAAAGCAAAAGCCTGGTGAGCGTGCATACACCGGCGCTGTGCCAGGCGGTCGTCGGCGGTTTGCTGCTGGATAACCAGTTTTCCCTGGTGCAGTTGAACGCCGCGCGTGTGGCGGCCTATGCACGCAAGCGCGATTACATGCTCGAGTGCCTTGCACAGGCATTCGCCGATCAGCCCGGGGTGTCGTGGAATCGCCCGGCAGGCGGCTTTTTCATCAATCTGAAACTGCCCTTTGAATTTGCCCAGGCGCAGATGAAAGAGTGTGCCATTGCCTTCAGGGTCATCGTTTTTCCGGTCGCGTTGTTCTCTTTGTTGGGGCACGGCACCCGGGAAGTCCGCTTGTCCTTCAGCAATGTATCGCTCGAGCAGATCCGCGTTGCCATCGAACGCTTTGGCGCCTACGTCGATGCAAAGCTCGGTAGCGGTTCACGCAGCGCTACTGAGCATCACGCCACTGACGATCTGATACGCGCCGAGCAGGCTGATGGCGGTGCCTGAGCAGTAGTTGATCAGTCGCAGCTTTGCGCCGGACATCCTGGCTTTGAAGGCGGAGGAGAAGCCGCTCAGCCCGAGCCACCATGCCGCAGAACCGAGAAAGATTCCGGCGACCATCAGTGCCACTGACAAGGTACTGCCTTGCTCGCCGCCGATACCGTCACTCATGGCGGCAAATATGGCGATGAAGGACAGGATCGTCATCGGGTTCGACAGTGTCAGGAACAAGGTAGTGGTATAGGCCGTGAGCATGTTGCTTCGCTCTCCCGTCAGGGACTCGGCTTTGTCTTTCGATCTGATTATCTGATACCCCACATACGCAAGGAACGCGCCGCCGAAGATACACAACCAGGGTTTCCAGCTGACCAGCGTGGCAATGAGCGCAGTAATGCCGAGCGCCCCGATAAAGCCGTAGATCGAGTCGGCGGTCGCCGCGCCCAGGCCAGTGGCAAAGCCTGCGCGCCAACCCTGGGAAAGACTGCGTTGAATGCACAGCAGGCCGATCGGTCCGACGGGCGCGGCGATGCAGAGTCCGATGATCAATGATTTGAAGAAAATCAGCATGGTGGCGCCTCCGTAAGTTGTTGATTAAAGATTAAGAGGAGTTCGCGCCTGTATTAATGAGGTTTTAAATAATTTTTGCGATTTAACCGTCGAATTTAATGTAATGCCGGGGATGTTCCTGAAAAATGAAAGCGTACCGGTGGCCTTGGAGAGTCAGGCCTTGCGGGCATATTCAGCAGGGGTGGGGGCGTGGAATCGCAGGCATTAAAAAGCCGGCTTGTGGCCGGCTCCTTGGGGACGGGCTTGGCTAATTTTTGGTAAGCCGCAACCGCCTTAAAATCGTTGCTCCGGCGCTGGGGCCGGGAGGTGGCGGGCAAGCTGTGGAGTGCCGCGCCAGGGCCGCGGACGGGCTGGGCCGTCGGGCTAAATGTGCGGCGTAGCATACTGGGATTGGCCGGCGATGCCCAGCAAAAAATCACCTGCGGCGCTCAGTCCGGGCGGCTGTCGCGCAGGTGGCCCCACCAGAATACCCAGCCAAGTACCTCCAGGCGCTGGGTCTTGAGTTGCGCCGGGCTGTAGGTTTCGGTGGGGTATTCGTCGCTGTCCTGGCTGTGCAGGCGCAGGGCGCCATTGGCGCGGCGGCTGAGGCTGTTGATGCGCAGGCGGCCGTTGTGCAGCAGGGCGTAGATTTCGCCTTCGACCACCCGGGTCAGGCTGCGGTCGACGGCCAGCGTGGTGCCGCGCGGCAGCAGCGGGCTCATGTTGTGCCCGGGCATGCTCAGGCACAGGGCATCGCCCGGGTTGATGCCGAGGGCATCGAGCGCACGCAGGGGCAGGCGCAGGTAACGGTCTTCGACCGGTTTTAACTGGCGAGTCTGGATGCTGTAGAACGGCACCTGTATGTCGTTGTAGCTGTGCGCCGCCAGCGCGCTGGCATCGGGGCCTTCGACGCCGGGGCGGGCGGCCTGGCTGTTGAGGCGCGGCAAGGGGTTGGGGTGCTTGGGGCCTTCGCCATTGCGCAGCCAGCGGCTGCGCACGCACAGCAGCTCGGCGATTTCATCCAGCCGGGCCAGGGGCACGCCGCGCTTGAACCAGTTGTTGACGTGCTGCGGCGTAACCTTGCGCTGCGCAGCAAAGTCGGAAGGGGACAGGTTGCACTCGCTCAGGAGCGCTTTGAGACGATCACCGGATGTATTCATGAGGCCCGAGTGTAGTGGGCTCGTACAGCCCGGGCTATAAACGCGAGGTTCATTTTCAAGGCTGGAAAATGGCTGGATTACAGGCGGTTGCTTAGGCTCGCGTAGGAGGTTTCGCGGCAAAAAAATCCACTTGAATGACGTTCGGAACTATCCTACGCACGCTGCTGCCTTTTCACTGTTGTGATAAAGGTGCTACAGGGTTAGTTTCCTCGGGTCGCTACGTTGGCGACCGGGTGTGAGAGCTCGAGTAGATAGTAGAAGCAGCTAGTTATGGCAGCTGTGCGCGGGCAGACCTCGGTCTGGCCGGGTTTCCTATGTCTACCGGTCTCTCACCCCGCGTACGGCTGCCACCCTAATCCTGTGAGAGGGATGCGGAGGTAGCTCCTGATAGATATAGGAGGTACGTCATGAAGAAGATCGTCCCCGACCCACCGTATTCCGATATATCTCGCAACAACATCACCAACCCCTACTTCTCCATCCACAGCGACCTGATCCCTCCTGATTCCCTGGCCTATGCCAGCGAACTGCTGCGCGGTATCCATGAAACCACCGACGAATTCTGCCGAGCCCATGCCAATGAACCCGGCCAGGGCATGCTGGTGAATGTGCTGCATTCGGCCGAGATGGCCAGGGCGTTGGTCGAGCATGCACTGAGCAAGCTGCTGGCCGTGGAAGGCGATTGTTGATGATGTGGGTTTGGGAATGAATAGGGCTTAAGAAGGTAGCTGTCTTTGCTGTGGGAGCGGGCTTGCCCCGCGATGCGATGTGGCTGACCATCAGCTATCGCGGGACAAGTCGAGGCGTCGCACCGCCGCTCCTACCTTGATGGGTTGTTCTTGCCCTGAAACAAAAAGCCCCGCATTTGCGGGGCTTTTTGTTGAGGGTTGCTTAGCCTTTGTAAGCGGCAACCGACTTGGTGATCGCAGCGCGGGCGGCGTCAGCGCCATCCCAGCCTTCGATCTTGACCCACTTGCCTTTCTCGAGATCTTTGTAGTTCGCGAAGAAGTGCTCGATCTGCTGGATCAGCAGGGCTGGCAGGTCGGTGTATTCTTTGACGTCGACGTACAGTTGCGACAGTTTGTCGTGCGGTACGGCGATGACTTTGGCGTCGCCGCCGCCGTCGTCGGTCATGTTCAGGATGCCGACCGGACGGGCGCGGATGACCGAGCCTGGCGCTACCGGGTACGGGGTAACAACCAGCACGTCGAGGGGGTCACCGTCGTCGGCCAGGGTGTTGGGGATGTAGCCGTAGTTGGCCGGGTAGAACATCGGGGTGGCCATGAAACGGTCAACGAACAGGCA
This sequence comes from Pseudomonas sp. 2835, assembly GCF_050435905.1. NCBI lineage: Bacteria > Pseudomonadati > Pseudomonadota > Gammaproteobacteria > Pseudomonadales > Pseudomonadaceae > Pseudomonas > Pseudomonas sp. 2835. The sequence continues at coordinate 102,500 of NZ_JBNDLE010000009.1, forward strand.
GTCGCTGTCCTTGTCGATCTCGTATTTGATCGGCGCGTGGTTGGCTGGAATCTCGATGGCGACGTAGATGTCGTTCGGCAGGTCTTTGCCAGCCGGAATCTTGCTGTAGCTCATTGGGCAGTGCCCCCATGTTTGGCCAAAAATTGGTCGCGATTATAGGCACATTCCAGCGCGCTTGCCACGCCCGGCCGGATGTCCGGCAGGCTCAGTCCTGCGCGTCCTGGTAATGCGGGTGGTGGCGCTGCAACTGCTGCAGGCGGGCCAGCGGGTCCTGGCGGTAGAAGCCGCGCAATTGCTGGTACACCGCGGGGTAGGCGTCGTTGAGCAGGTCCGGGGCGCTGAAGAAGTATTCGCTGGTCACGGCAAAAAATTCTGCCGGATTTTCTGCGGCATACGGGTCGATGGCAGTCTCGGCGTCGGGGTTGCGGTCAAGCTGGGCGTTGAGGTCGTCAAAGGCCGCTTGCATGACCTGGGCCCAGTCGCTGACGCGCAGGTCGCTGTGCAGCGGCGGCAGGCCGTTGGCATCGCCATTGAGCATGTCGAGCTTGTGCGCCAGTTCGTGGATCACCAGGTTGTAGCCTTCCCAGCCGCCACTGGCCAGCACGCCAGGCCAGGCCAGGATCACCGGGCCCTGTTGCCAGGCTTCGCCGCTGTGTTCACCGTCCCATTCGTGCTCGATACCGCTGGCGTCGCGATGGCGCTGCGGGCTTACGAAGTCGTCGGGGTAGAGGATGATTTCGTGAAAACCCTGGTACCAGTTCAGCTCGCCCAGGTGCAGCAGCGGCAGTTGCGCCTGGGCGGCAAGAAACAGCCGCTGCTCGCCGTCCAGCTCGACCCCGGGCAGGGCAGTCAGGTGCTTGCTATCGAGGAACAACACGCAGGCTTCACGCAGCCATTGGTCTTCTTCGTCGCTCAGGCCATCGAGCATCGGCAGGCGCTCGCGCACCCGCTGCCAGCGCTGCGGGTCGAGCGGGTGTCGGGCCAGGGTACGGCGACGGCGCCAGGCGCTCAGCGACCACATAAACCGGGCTTAGTGAACCTTGGCTTCGTTGCGGCCCATGCGGCTGCGCACGATGCCGATGATCATCGGCACCAGCGACAGCAGGATGATGGCGACGATCATCAGCGACAGGTTCTGCTTGATGAACGGCACGTTGCCGAAGAAGTAGCCCAGGGTAACCAGACCGCCGACCCAGAGCACGGTGCCGGCGACGCTGAAGCCGAGAAAGCGTGGGTAGTGCATTTTGGCGATGCCGGCGACGAACGGCGCAAAGGTGCGCAGGATCGGCAGGAAGCGCGCCAGGGTCACGGTCTTGCCACCATGACGCTCGTAAAAGTCGTGGGTTTGCTGCAGGTAGTCGCGGCGGAAGATCTTCGAGTTGGGGTTGCGGAACAAGCGTTCACCCGCTGTTCGGCCGATCACGTAGTTGGTGCTGTCGCCCAGGATTGCCGCCGCCATCAACAGGCCGCCGAGCAGTACCGGGTCCATGCCACCGCCCGCCGCCACGGCGCCGGCGATGAACAGCAGGGAGTCACCCGGCAGGAACGGCATGACCACCAGACCGGTCTCGCAAAAGATCACCAGGAACAGGATCGCGTAGATCCACGGGCCGTAGTTGTTGACCAACAGGTCCAGGTAGGCGTCGAGATGCAGAATGAGGTCCAGCGGGTTGAAATCCATGTACAGCACCTTGTGTTCTTGACCCGGGCGACGGGCTTGCGATGGCTGGCAGTGCGAATGCGGACGGTCGCTACCCGGAAGATGGGTAAAGTTTCACACACAATGAAGAGGCGCATTATACGGCTACGAACAGATTGTGCCTGCGCAGTTTGTAGCGGCGGATGTCGAATGGAGGTGAACGGCAGGCATCGCGCCTGCCGTTGCGCTCGGCTCAGTCCGAGTGGATAGGCAGGATGTAGCTCTTGAACTCGGTGTCTTCGTGAAAACCGATGGATTCGTAGGTTTTCATCGCCACTTCGTTGTCACTGCTGGTGGATACCCGCAGGCGCACGGCGTTGGTTTCCTTGGCCAGCTTCTTGGCTTCGCGCATCAGGTGGTCGGCCACCAGCATGCGTCGGGAGTCTTCGGCGACATAGATGTCGTTGAGGATCCACACGCGCTTGAGCGACAGCGACGAAAAGCTTGGGTAGAGCTGGCAAAAGCCCATCAGCTTGCTGTCGTCATCGTCCGGCAGGGCCAGGTAGATGATCGACTCGCCACGCTCCAGGCGTTTTTCCAGGAACGAGCGCGAGGAGTCCGGGTAGGGCAGCTGGCCGTAGAACTCGCGGTATCTGACGAACAGCGGGGCAAGCAGGTCCAGATGTTCCAGGGTTGCTTTGATGATTCGCATAAGCAGGCCTCAGGGTCCATGGGAGTTTGCGGCGAATCGCCGGCAGCCTTGGCAGATGCTGCCTGAAAGCAATTAGAAAGCGCAATCTACGATCTCAAGGTTTACTCAGCAGGAAATTTCCGCTTTTCGGCGTATCGGTGTCTGACTCAAGGGTTTGCACCTGGGCTTCGTCCTTCAGATTGACCCCCGACAACTGCCGCCGACAGGCTTCGCGCATCAGGTACAGCAGGCGATGGGCGGCCATGCCATAGCTCAGGCCTTCCAGGCGCACATTGGAAATGCAGTTGCGGTAGGCATCGGTGAGGCCAACCTTGGGGTTGTAGGTGAAGTACAGCCCGAGGCTGTCCGGCGAGCTCAAGCCCGGGCGTTCGCCGATCAGGATCACGGTCATTTTCGCCCCGAGCAGCTCGCCCACCTCGTCGGCCACCGCCACCCGGCCTTGTTCGACCAACACCACCGGTGATGTCGACCAGCCGTCGGTGGCGCTTTGTTCTTCCAGGCGGGCGAGAAACGGCAGGGTATGGCGATGCACGGCCAGGGCCGAGAGGCCGTCGGCAACCACGATGGCCAGGTCGACGCCGCCGGGGTTGGTCTGGGCGTGTTCGCGCAGCCGTTGTGCTGAATCTTCGTGCAGGCGGCGCCCCAGATCGGGGCGTTGCAGGTAGCTGTGACGATCGGTGGCGGCGCTGTGCAGCAGCAGGCTTTCACGTCCGCGCTCGCTCAATTGCTGGCGCAGGCCGGCATGGTCGAAGGCCAGGTGCACGGCGTCGCGGGCCTGGGCGTGGGCGAACTGAAAGTCCAGCTGGGCGCCGGTCGGCAGGCTGGTGCCGGTGCGGCCCAGGGCGATGCGCGCCGGAGTCAGGCGGCGCAGCTCCAGCCAGGGATTGGCGCTGTTGTCGTGTTGGGGGGTGTTGGCCATAGTCGACTCGCTTATCCCAGTTGCGCCAGAGCCTGGCGGAAGGCCGGCGGCAGGTTGTCACCGAAACGCACCCGGCCGTCGGCCTGGGTGAAGATGCCCATGCGCGCCAGCCAGCTTTCGAACTCCGGCGCAGGTTTCAGGCCCAGGGTTTGCCGGGCGTAGAGCGCATCATGGAACGAAGTGGTCTGGTAATTGAGCATGATGTCGTCGGAGCCGGGGATGCCCATGATGAAGTTGATCCCGGCGACACCCAGCAGGGTCAGGAGCATGTCCATGTCGTCCTGGTCGGCTTCGGCATGGTTGGTGTAGCAGATGTCGCAACCCATGGGTACGCCGAGCAGCTTGCCGCAGAAGTGATCCTCAAGGCCGGCGCGGATGATCTGTTTGCCGTTGTACAGGTACTCGGGCCCGATGAAGCCGACCACGGTATTGACCAGGAACGGCTTGAAGTGCCGGGCCACGGCGTAGGCGCGGGTCTCGCAGGTCTGTTGGTCGACGCCATGGTGGGCATTGGCCGACAGGGCGCTGCCCTGGCCGGTCTCGAAATACATCAGGTTCTGCCCGAGGGTGCCGCGGTTCAGGCTCAGGCCGGCGTCGTAACCTTCCTTGAGCACGTTGAGGTTAATGCCGAAGCTGGCGTTGGCTGCTTCAGTGCCGGCGATCGACTGGAACACCAGGTCCAGCGGTACGCCACGGTTGATCGCTTCAATAGAGGTGGTGACGTGGGTGAGCACGCAGGCCTGGGTCGGGATGTCATAGCGCTGGATGATGGCGTCGAGCATTTCCAGCAGGGCGCAGATCGAGGCGATGCTGTCGGTGGCCGGGTTGATGCCGATCATGGCATCGCCGTTGCCGTAGAGCAGCCCGTCGAGAATGCTCGCGGCTATGCCGGCCGGCTCGTCGGTGGGGTGGTTGGGTTGCAGCCGGGTCGACAGGCGCCCGCGCAGGCCCATGGTGCCGCGAAAGCGGGTGACCACGCGGATCTTCTGCGCCACCAGCACCAGGTCCTGCACGCGCATGATTTTCGACACGGCGGCGGCCATTTCCGGGGTCAGCCCCGGGGCCAGGGCGCGCAGGCTGTCTTCATCGGCCGCTTCACTGAGCAGCCAGTCGCGAAAGCCTCCGACGGTCAGGTGGCTGACGGCGGCAAAGGCATTGGCATCATGGGTGTCGATGATCAACCGGGTGACTTCATCGTCTTCGTAGGGGATCAGCGCTTCAGTCAGAAAATGCTTGAGCGGGATGTCGGCCAGGGCCATCTGTGCCGCCACCCGTTCGCCGTCGTTGCTGGCGGCGACGCCGGCGAGAAAATCACCTGAACGCGCCGGGCTGGCCTTGGCCATGACCTCTTTGAGGCTGTCAAAACGGTAGGTCTGGTTGCCTGCCGTGTGAACAAAACTTGCCATACAGACTCTCCAGAACGCCGCAGGGCTGGCCTGCGGCGTAGGTGGCGTTGATCAGTGCAGGGCCTCTTCGGCCTTCTGGATCGCGGCGAATTCTTCTTCCGGGGTCCCGGCGACCAGGTGGTGCCGGCTGTAGAAAGCAAAGTAGGCAATCAATACCGCATAAATCGCTGCGGCGCCAATCACTACCCGTGGGTCGACCAGAAAGCCCGCCACCACCGCGATGCAGGCCAGCACCAGGGCCACGCCCGAAGTGAAAACGCCGCCTGGGGTGCGATACGGCCGCTCCATTTTCGGCCGGCGGATGCGCAGGGTGATGTGCGCGGCCATCATCAGTACATAAGACAGCGTAGCGCCGAACACCGCGACCAGGATCAGCAGGTCGCCCTGGCCGGTCAGCGACAGGGCGAAACCGATGATCCCGGGGATCACCAGGGCCAGCACCGGGGCCTTGCTCTTGTTGGTTTCCGACAGCTTGCGCGGCAGGTAGCCGGCACGGGACAAGGCAAAGATCTGCCGCGAATAGGCGTAGATGATCGAGAAGAAGCTGGCGATCAGGCCGGCCAGGCCCACCAGGTTGACGAAGCCGCCCATCCAGGTCGATCCGCCGTAGGCTTTCGACAGTGCTTCTACCAGCGGATTACCGGAAGCTTTCAGCGCCTCGGCGCCAGCGCCACCCGGGCCGACCACCAGGATCAGCAGGGCAAAGGCCAGCAGCACCAGCATGGCGCCGATCAGGCCGCGGGGCAGGTCACGCTTGGGGTTCTTGGTTTCTTCGGCGGCCAGCGGCACGCCTTCGACGGCGAGGAAGAACCAAATGGCGTAAGGGATCGCCGCCCACACCCCGACATAGCCGAACGGCAGGAAGCTGCTGGCGCCGACAGCGTCGGTCTGGGCGATATCGAACAGGTTGTTGACGTCAAAGTGCGGCACCATCGCCACCAGGAACACGCCCAGGGCAATAGCGGCCACGGCGGTGATGATGAACATCAGCTTGAGCGCTTCACCGACACCAAAAATGTGGATGCCGATAAAAATGATGTAGAAGGCCAGGTAGATCATCCAGCCGCCGATGCCGAACAGTGACTGGCAGTAGGCGCCGATGAACACGGCAATGGCCGCCGGGGCAATCGCGTATTCGATGAGGATCGCCGTACCGGTAAGAAACCCGCCCCAGGGCCCGAATGCGCTGCGGGCAAAGCCGTAGCCGCCACCGGCGGTGGGGATCATCGACGACAGTTCAGCCAGCGAGAAACACATGCACAGGTACATGGTCGCCATCAGCAAGGTGGCGAGGAACATGCCGCCCCAGCCACCCTGGGCCAGGCCGAAGTTCCAGCCGGCGTAGTCGCCGGAAATCACGTAGGCAACGCCCAGGCCCACTAGCAGTACCCAGCCGGCGGCGCCCTTTTTTAGTTCACGTTGTTGGAAATAGTCGGAGCCGACTTTTTCGAAGTCGACAGAAGAGCCTGCCGGCGCGCTGCCGGTATGATCGCTTGGCATAGGGTTCACCTGTTGTTTTTATCAATACCGGCGGGTGCCGGTTTGTCTGGTGATGGTCTTGCAGGAAGCGAGCCAGAGCGGCCCCGGGTCGGAGCCGCCCTGTTGCTCGTTTAGAAGAAGCCCAGCGGGTTGATGTCGTAGCTGACCAGCAGGTTTTTGGTTTGCTGGTAGTGATCGAGCATCATCTTGTGGGTTTCACGGCCGACGCCGGACTTTTTGTAGCCACCGAACGCGGCGTGGGCCGGGTACAGGTGGTAGCAGTTGGTCCATACGCGACCAGCTTTGATACCGCGGCCCATGCGGTAGGCGCGGTTGATGTCGCGGGTCCAGACACCGGCGCCGAGGCCGAACTCGGTGTCGTTGGCAATCGCCAGGGCTTCGGCTTCGTCCTTGAAGGTGGTGATGCTCACCACCGGGCCAAAGATCTCTTCCTGGAACACGCGCATCTTGTTGGTGCCCTTGAGCAGGGTCGGCTGGATGTAATAGCCGGTCGACAGGCTGCCTTCGAGTTTTTCCACCTTGCCGCCGGTGAGCAGCTCGGCGCCTTCCTTCTCGGCAATTTCCAGGTACGAGAGGATCTTGTCGAACTGTTGCTCGGAGGCCTGGGCGCCGACCATGGTGTCGGTGTCGAGCGGGTCGCCGCGCTTGATCTGCTTGATCTTCTTCATCACCTCTTGCATGAACGCCGGGTAGATCGATTCCTGCACCAATGCGCGCGATGGGCAGGTGCACACCTCGCCCTGGTTGAAGAACGCCAGCACCAGGCCCTCGGCGGCTTTTTCGATGAAACTCTGCTCGGCCTGCATGATGTCTTCGAAGAAGATGTTCGGCGACTTGCCGCCCAGTTCGACGGTGCTCGGGATGATGTTTTCGGCGGCGCATTTCATGATGTGCGAACCGACCGGGGTAGAGCCGGTAAAGGCGATCTTGGCGATGCGCTTGCTGGTGGCCAGGGCTTCACCGGCTTCGCGGCCATAGCCTTGCACCACGTTGAGCACGCCAGGCGGCAGCAGGTCGCCGATCACTTCCAGCAGCACGCTGATGCCCAGCGGGGTTTGCTCGGCCGGCTTGAGCACCACGCAGTTGCCGGCGGCCAGGGCCGGGGCGAGTTTCCACGCGGCCATCAGGATCGGGAAGTTCCACGGGATGATCTGGCCGACCACGCCCAGCGGTTCATGGATGTGATAGGCGACGGTGTTGCCGTCGATTTCGGCGGCGCTGCCTTCCTGGGCGCGCAGGCAACCGGCGAAGTAGCGGAAATGGTCGGCAGCCAGCGGGATGTCGGCGTTGAGGGTTTCGCGGATGGCCTTGCCGTTGTCCCAGGTTTCGGTGATGGCCAGCAGTTCGAGGTTCTGTTCGATGCGGTCGGCGATTTTCAGCAGGATCAGCGAGCGTGCCTGCACCGAGGTGGTGCCCCAGGCATCAGCGGCGGCGTGGGCGGCATCCAGGGCTTTTTCGATGTCTTCGGCAGTCGAGCGGGGGAATTCGGCGATCAGTTGGCCGTTCACCGGCGAGGTGTTTTCGAAGTACTGGCCTTTGACTGGGGCAACGAACTCGCCACCGATGTAGTTCCCGTAACGGCTCTTGAAGGAAACCTTGGCGCCTTCGGTACCGGGATGTGCATAACGCATGATGTTTCTCCTGGCTATTGTGCTTGTTGGGGAGGATGTAAAGCATAGAGCAAGGGTTGGGCCAGTGTGGCCAGGCCCAGGTAAATCAAGGGCTTGGCGGTTTTTTGCGCAGGTGCAGGACGGGCGCTGTAGCGGCGCCGGTACAGCCTGGGTGACACTTTGTACCGTTGCTGACACAAAGCGTGACCCAGTGGTCAAGCCAGCATTGCATTGCGCCGACGGGTGGAGGATGCTGGGCTTATCTCGTCTGCGGAGAACAATAAAAAGTGCAGAGCAATCACCTCAGCCGGCATGCCCGGCAAGTCCTCACCGTGACCCAGGGCAAGGCCCTGGCACAGGGCCCCGGCAGCGATCCGTCGATTGCCCGCTCGTGGCTGCGTTGCCTTGAGGACTATCACCTTGATCCGGCCCAGAGCATGGCGCCGACCGTGCTCGAGCACGGCCGCGTGCTGGAAAGCCGCGAGCGCTTGCAGCAAGTACTGCAGATCGCCGGCAACGAGATGAACAGCCTGCACCAGCAGCTGTCCGGCGCCGGCCATGCGGTACTGCTCACCGACGCCCGCGGGGTAATCCTCAATTGCGTCACTGCGCCTACCGAGCGGCGCATCTTCGAGCGCGCCGGGCTGTGGCTGGGTGCCGACTGGAGCGAGGCGCGCGAAGGCACCAACGGCATCGGCACCTGCCTGGTCGAGCGCCAGGCGGTAACCATTCACCAGGATGAACACTTTCGCGGCCGCCATACCGGCCTGACCTGCTCGGCCAGCCCGGTGTTCGACCCGCACGGCGAGTTGCTGGCGGTGCTCGATGTGTCGTCGGCTCGCGCTGACGTCTCGCGGCAAAGCCAGTTCCACACCATGGCGCTGGTCAACCTCTCGGCGAAGATGATCGAGAGCAGCTACTTTTTGCGCTATTTCGATAACCAGTTTCTCCTGCGCTTCCATCTGCAGGCCGAATCGGTGGGGATGTTCAGTGAAGGGCTGCTGGCCTTTGATGGCGATGGGCGAATCTGCGCGGTCAACCAGAGCGCCTTGAACCTGCTGGGCACCATCCGTGGCGGCGTGCTCGGCAAGGCTGTGGATATGTTCTTCGATTGTGCCCAGGACGAGCTGTTCAGCCGCGCCACTGCCCAGGCCAACACCAGTTGGCCGTTACGCACCCGCGATGGCCGGGTATTGTTTGCCAGTTTGCGTGGGCAGGTGCGTTCGGCGCTGCCTGCAGCGGCGCCGTTTATTGCTCCGGCCAAAACTGCGCAGCCCGGTGGCATCTGCCTGGTCGATCCGGCCCTGCAGAACGATTTTCGCCGTGCCGTGCGGGTGTTCGAACGCGATGTGCCGTTGCTGCTGCGTGGCGAGACCGGTTGCGGCAAAGAAGCCTTCGCCAAGGCTGTGCACCAGGCCAGCCAACGCAGCAGCAAGGCGTTTGTCGCGCTTAACTGTGCGTCGATCCCCGAGAGCCTGATCGAGAGCGAACTGTTCGGCTATCGCGGCGGCAGCTTTACCGGGGCGCGCAAGGAGGGCATGCGCGGCAAGTTGCAGCAAGCCGATGGCGGCACGTTGCTGCTGGACGAAATCGGCGATATGCCCCTGGCCCTGCAGACCCGTTTGCTCCGGGTGCTGGAAGACCGCATGGTGGTACCCATCGGCGGCGAACCGCAGGCAGTCAACGTACGCATCATCAGCGCCAGCCACCGCAATCTGCTGGAACGGGTCGAGGATGGCAGCTTCCGGGAAGACCTTTATTACCGCCTCAACGGCCTGGAAATCGATCTGCCGGCCTTGCGCGAGCGCAGCGACAAATCGCAGTTGCTCGACTTTATCCTGGCCCAAGAGGCTGGTGAGCAGAGCGTAAGCCTGGACCCTGCCGCGCGCCGGGCGCTGCTCGACTTCGCCTGGCCGGGCAACGTGCGTCAGTTGCGCAACGTCCTGCGCACCTTGGTGGCGCTGAGCGAAGACGGTCGCATCGAGTTTGCCGAGTTGCCGGCGGTAGTGCGCCAGTCGCCGGCACTTATCAAAAGCCCTTCACCTGTGGATAACCCCGCGCCGCCGCTGGACAGCGCCGAGCGCAACGCCTTGCTGGCAGTGCTGGAGCAGCAACGCTGGCACATGACCCATGTCGCCGTGCAACTGGGGGTCAGCCGTAATACCTTGTATCGAAAACTTCGCAAACACGGCATCGCCCGGGACGCCTGAGCGAAACACAGGATGCGATTTGTCGCGCCCTAGGCTACCCTGCCTCGACGTTTTGCGAGGTCGATCATGCACATTCATATTCTCGGTATTTGCGGCACTTTCATGGGTTCGCTGGCCGTGCTGGCCAAAGAGCTGGGCCATCGGGTCACCGGTTCCGATGCCAACGTTTACCCACCGATGAGCACCCAGCTTGAGGCCCAGGGCATCGAACTGACCCAGGGCTATGACGCCGCCCAGCTGGACCCGGCGCCCGACCTGGTGGTGATCGGCAACGCCCTGTCGCGGGGCAACCCGGCAGTGGAGTACGTACTGAACAAGGGCCTGCCCTACGTGTCGGGCCCGCAGTGGCTGGCCGACCATGTGCTGCAGGGTCGCTGGGTGCTGGCGGTTGCCGGCACCCATGGCAAAACCACCACCAGCAGCATGCTCGCCTGGGTGCTGGAGCACGCCGGCATGAGCCCGGGCTTCCTGATCGGCGGCGTGCCGCAGAATTTCTCGGTCTCGGCGCGCCTGGGCGGCACGCCGTTCTTCGTGGTCGAGGCCGATGAATACGACAGCGCCTTTTTCGACAAGCGCTCGAAGTTCGTGCACTACCGCCCGCGCACCGCGATCCTCAACAACCTTGAGTTCGATCATGCGGATATCTTCCCGGACCTGGCCGCCATCGAGCGGCAGTTCCATCACTTGGTGCGGACCATTCCAAGCGAAGGCCTGGTGATTCACCCGACCACCGAGCCGGCCCTTGAGCGGGTCATCAAGATGGGCTGCTGGACGCCGGTGCAGACCACCGGTGAAGGCGGGCAGTGGCAGGTCAAGCTGCTCAGCGCTGACGGTTCGCGCTTTGAGGTCAGTTTCGAAGGTGAAACCCAGGGCGTGGTCGAGTGGGAGCTGACCGGTCAGCACAACGTCGCCAATGCCTTGGCCACCCTGGCGGCGGCGCGTCATGTCGGCGTGGTGCCAGCCATGGGCATCGCGGCACTGAGTGCGTTCAAGAGCGTCAAGCGCCGCATGGAAAAGGTTGCCGAAGTACAGGGCGTGACCATCTATGACGACTTCGCTCACCACCCGACCGCTATCGCCACCACCCTCGACGGCCTGCGCAAGCGCATTGGCGATGCACCGCTGATTGCCGTGATCGAGCCGCGTTCCAACTCGATGAAGCTTGGCGCCCACCGTGATGGCCTGCCTGAGAGCGTCAACGATGCCGACCAGGTGATCTGGTACGCGCCGCCGAACCTGGGCTGGGACCTTGCCGCCACCGCCGCCGAATGCAAGGTGCCGGCAGTGGTGGCCGACAGCCTTGAAGCGATCATCGAACGGGTCAAGAGCCAGGCCAAGCCCGGCACCCAGGTGGTGATCATGAGCAATGGCGGCTTCGGCGGCCTGCACGGCAAGCTCGCCGAGGCGCTGAAATGAACGGGCCGGAACGCATCACCCTGGCTATGACCGGGGCTTCGGGGGCGCAGTATGGGCTGCGCCTGCTCGATTGCCTGGTGCGCGAAGACCGCGAGGTGCATTTTCTGATCTCAAAGGCCGCGCAACTGGTGATGGCTACCGAGACTGATGTGTTGCTGCCGGCCAAACCGCAAGCCATGCAAGCCTTCCTCACCGAGTACACCGGCGCCGCGGCCGGGCAGATTCGCGTGTATGGCAAGGAAGACTGGATGTCGCCGGTGGCCTCGGGCTCCGGCGCACCCGCGGCGATGGTGGTGGTGCCGTGCTCGACCGGCACCTTGTCGGCGATTGCCACCGGCGCCTGCAACAACCTCATCGAGCGGGCTGCCGACGTCACCTTGAAGGAGCGTCGGCAGTTGATCCTGGTGCCACGTGAAGCGCCGTTCTCGACCATTCACCTGGAGAACATGCTCAAGCTGTCGAACATGGGCGCGGTGATCCTGCCGGCGGCGCCGGGTTTTTATCATCAGCCGCAGACCATCGACGACCTGATCGACTTCGTTGTCGCGCGCATTCTCAACCTGCTGAACATTCCTCAGGACATGCTGCCGCGTTGGGGCGAGCATCATCTGGGCGCGGATGAATGAGGCGCCTGCTGGGCGTGATGCTGCTGTGCTTGCTGGCTAGCGGTTGCGCCAGCGTGCGCACCCTGGATGCGGCCAAGCCTGGAGCGCCGGTGGTGTATGCCGGTACGCGCCTGGATTTGTATGCCATGCAAGGTGGTTGTTGCGCTGTGGACCGCTTTGGCGCCGAGGCGCCGAAGTATCCCGGGCTGGATCTGCCGGGCAGTGCCTTGCTCGATACCTTGTTGCTACCGCTGTCCGTGCTGACCGCGCTGGGGGTTGGGTTTCAGGCGACTGGCGGGTTGTAGCGGCTGGCTTGATCGCCGGCAACGCCGGCTCCACAGGGAGAATGTAGCTCCTTGTGGGAGCTGGCTTTGCCCGCGATGGGCTGCAAAGCAGCCCCAGGTTCTATTTGCCCAACCTGCGCAACTCATCAGACTCGACAATCCGGATCCCGTCCTGCTCTTCCAGCGCCAAACGCCACAGCGCCCGTGCCAGCTGGCAGGCCTCGATGCCGCGATACTTACCCGGAATCAGCTTCGACAGCGGCCCTGCCAGCCGTTCCGACAGTCGCGGCTCAATGCGGTCACCCAGCAGCAGCGAAGGCCGGGCAATAGTCAGCTGCGGCCAGTCCTGGGCCTTCAATGCGGCCTCCATTTCGCCTTTGACCCGGTTATAGAAGATCGGCGACCTGCGGTCGGCGCCCAGGGCGCTGACTACCAGCAGATGCCGCGCGCCCATCTCCCGGGCGCGTTTGCCGAAGGCGACGACCATGTCCAGGTCGACCGCGCGAAAGGCCGGCTCGGATCCGGCTTGCTTGATGGTGGTGCCCAGGCAGCAGAAGGCGATGTCGACACGGCCTGCCAGTTGTGGGAGGAACACCGCCGGGTCTCCCACCGGGTTTTCCAGGTGCGGGTGCTCGGCCAGTGGACGTCGGGTTGGGGCCAGTACGCGGCTGACAGTGGGCTCGTTGAGCAGCCGATCAAGTAAGTGTTCACCGGTAAGACCGGTGGCTCCGGCAAGCAGGATGTGCTGAGGCGTCAAGTACATGATGTCTCTCCCTTGATACAGTCAGCTTAGTGGTTGCCAGCATTTTTTGCATGCTCGGCCTGTTGCTTGCCCTCATTACTTTGCAGGGCTTTGCGCGCTTGTTGCTGGCGCAGGCGCTGCCAGTGATCGAGTACGCCCTTCGGCGCCCAGATCTGCGGTTCGGAGGCATCGAAGCCTTCTATCGCCTCGCGCTCAGAGACGCTGGCGCTGGCCCGGTCGAAGGCCTGCTGCAGGTCGTCGGTCTGGTTCAGGGCCTGGGCGAACAGGGCATCGCCAAAATAGGTGAAGTCGGCCTCTTCGGAGCAGCCGAACGAAACCCGGTCGGCGCGCGAGGCGGTGATGATCAGGGTCCGGTTGTCCTTGAGCGGGTCGATGTAACCCCCTGAATAACAGGCCGAGATGACAATGATCTTGTCGCGGTCTTTGAGTGGCGCCAGGGTCGTGGCCAGGGCATCTGCGGGCAGGTCGGCCAGTTGCAGGCGCGGCTGGTCGAGCACCAGTTCGTGCTCCTGGCTGCCGTGGCTGGTCAGGTAGATGAACACCAGATCCTCCGGGCCACTGCGTTCGGCCAGGGTGCGCACAGCGCGGGCGAGGTTCTCGCGGGTGGCCATGGGCCGGTCGGTGAGATGGTCGCGGTGGTTGACCAGGCTGATCTGGCCGACGGCGCCAAAGCGGCTCTTGAGCATGTTGTTGACGTAATCGGCTTCGCGCAGGAATACGCTCTGCTTGCCATCGCCACCCAGGGCCAGGCTGTAGAGTTCGATGTCCGCGGTTGAGGCCGGCACCTTGGCCAGCGCTTTTTCAAGCAGGCTGCCCTGGTTGAGCAGCGCCAGTTCCAGCGGGTCGGGCAACAATTTGCCGTGCTCGTCGCGTACGCGCTGGCCGTTGAGCCACAGGCCGCTTTCAATACGTCCGTCAACCAGGGTCAGACGGCCGTTGCCCTGGTAGGTGTCATTCTCGAAGCCACCGACGTAGACGCTGCCGTCGGGCAACTGCAGGCGACCGTTGCCGGAGAAGCGCCAGTCGCGAAAGTTGCCTTTGTAGTGGCTGCCGTCACTGCCGATCAGCTCGCCCTTACCGCTGAGCGAGCCGTCCTTGAACTGGCCGATCCATACGTCGCCGTCAGCGTTCTCGTAGCGGCCACGGCCTTCCAGGCGGTTATCGTGGAAGGCGCCGATGTACTGGTCGCCCTCGGCACTGTTGAACGTGCCGCTGCCTTCGAGTTGGCCGTTGACGAAATGGCCGCTGAACTGGTTGCCGCTGGCATCGCTGCGGATGCCTTCGCCATTGGGTTTGCCCCGGGCGAACAGGCCCTGGTACTGGCTGCCGTCCGCCAGTTCGAGATGGCCAGCGCCGCTGTACTGGTCGTCCTTGAACTGGCCGCGGTAGAGCAGGCCGGGCTCCTTGAGGGTGCCTTCACCGTCGCGGCGACCCAGTTTGAAGCCGCCGGTGTAACTGCTGCCTGGCGTTTTCAAGGTGCCCAGGCCGTGGAACAGGCCTTGCTGGAACTGACCGCGGTAGACTTCGCCATTGCTGCCGTGCCATTCGCCCTGGCCGTGCCACTGGCCATTGAAGAAGTTGCCCTGATACCAACTGCCGTTGGGGTAGTCGATTCGCCCGGCACCTTGCAGCAGACCATCGACCACTTCGCCACGGTAGCGACCGCCATCGGGCAGGCGCGCATCGGGGGGCGACAACGGTTCGCCGTCACCGCAAGCGGCCAGCAGCAGGGTCAGGGCAAGAGGAACGAGTGGGCGCATGGCGGGGTCCGGACAAGTGAGGCCCCGAGTATGCCGTAGAAAGCGGGGGGTGAAACAGTCGCCAGGACGGTTTCACCCAATGCCTGGCTCAGACGAAGCAGAGCGACAGTGGTTCGGCGATGTAGGCAGGTTTTTCCTGGCCTTCGATTTCCAGGGTGGCGGTGACCTTGAGCAGCCACTGCCCGGGCTTCTTCTCGGTTACCTCGGCCAGATCGACTTTAAGCCGCACCTTGCTGTCGACCTTTACCGGCTGGATGAAACGCACGCTGTCCAGGCCATAGTTGACGGCCATTTTCAGGCCTTCAGGCACAACCAGAATGCCCTCCATCAACTTGGGTATCAGCGACAGGGTGAGAAAACCGTGAGCAATGGTGCTGCCAAATGGCGTTTTTGCCGCCTTGGTAGGGTCGACATGGATGAACTGAAAGTCGCCGGTGGCTTCGGCAAACAGGTTGATGCGCTCTTGATCGATGGTCAGCCATTCGGAACGTCCAAGTTCCTTTCCAACGTACTGCGAAAGCTCTGCAACAGGTACATAGGGCATTGTGACTCTCCAGATTGTCTTTGGTTTTCTTATGACTTCGGCAGATTCGAAAGTCTAAGATCAGCACGCCTGCAGGAAGTGGTCAAGTCGGCGAAGATCGGCTTATAGCCCGGTCGTTAGCGTGCTTATAATGGCCGCCAGGCCTCAAGGAGATGCTTATGCTGTTGCGTGGTTTGACCTGGCTGGTGCTGTTCCAGTTGCTCGGAACGGCGATCAATCACCTGGTGGTACCGATCCTGCCCGGGCCGATCATCGGCCTGCTGTTGCTGCTGGTGTACCTGATGCTGCGTGGCGAGGTGGGCGCGCCCCTGAGCGAGGCGGCCAACAGCCTGCTGCGCTACCTGCCGCTGCTGCTGGTGCCGCCGGCGGTGGGGGTGATGGTCTACGCCGCGGATATCGCCGCCGACTTCTGGGCCATTGTCGGCGCCCTGGTGCTCTCGGCGCTGCTTACCCTGGTGTTCGTCGGCGTGCTGATGCACAAGCTGATGGCCCGCCAGGGCAGCCATGAGGAGCAGCCATGAGCCTGGACTGGAGCGGCGCCGTCAACGCCGTCATTCACCATCCGCTGTTCGGTATCGGTATCACCCTGGGGGCTTATCAGCTGGTGCTGGCTGCCTATGAGAAAACCCGCTGGATCTTCTTGCAGCCGGTGCTGGTGTCGATGCTGGTCGTTATTGGCGTACTGCTGACCTGTGGCCTGACTTACAGCGAGTACCGCAAAAGTACCGAAATCATGAACATCCTCCTGGGGCCAGCGACCGTGGCCCTGGCGGTGCCGCTTTACCTCAACCTGCGGCGCATCCGCCAGCTGTTCTGGCCGACCTTTACTACGCTGGTAATCGGAGGGGTGTTCGCCACTGGCGCCTGCCTGTTGCTGGGCTGGTGGTTTGGCGCCGAGCACATGATCCTGATGACCATGGCGCCCAAATCGGTGACCTCGCCGATTGCCATGCTGGTGGCCGAGCAAATTGGTGGCGTGGCTGCGCTGGCGGCGGTGTTCGTGCTGATCACCGGGGTGATCGGTGCGATTTTCGGTCCGGCGCTATTGTCGCGTTGTGGTGTGCACAGCCCCGAGGCGCGCGGCATGGCCCTGGGTATTACCGCCCACGCAGTGGGCACGTCGGTGGCCTTGCAGGAAAGTGAAGAATGCGGGGCCTTCGCGGCCCTGGCGATGAGCCTGATGGGGGTTGCCACAGCGGTATTCCTGCCACTGGCGGTTAGCCTGGTTGCTTGAGGAGTTGCAATGACGTTACCCCTGTTTCCGCTCAATACCGTGCTGTTTCCGGGCTGCTTTCTCGATCTGCAGATCTTCGAGGCGCGCTACCTGGACATGATCGGCCGCAGCATGAAGCAGGGCGGCGGATTTGGCGTGGTGTGCATCCTTGAAGGCGAGCAGGTTGGCGCCGCGCCCAGCGGCTTCTCGCAGGTTGGCTGCGAGGCGCTGATTCGTGACTTTCAGCAGCAGGACAACGGCCTGTTGGGGATACGTGTCGAGGGCACCCGGCGTTTTCGCGTCGGGCCGTTCGAGGTGCAGAAGGACCAGCTGCTGGTCGCGGATGTGTCGTGGCTGCCGGAGCTTGCCGACGAGCCCCTTGAAGATGACCATCACGACTTGCTGGCGCTGCTGCAGGCCCTGGGCGAGCACCCGATGGTCGAAGCCCTGGGCATGCCGGTCACGGTGGACGGCCAGGATTCGCTGGCCAACCAGCTCGCCTACCTGCTGCCTTTTGTCGAGGAAGACAAGCTCGACCTGCTGGCCATCGATTCACCGCACAAGCGCCTGGAGGCTATCCAGGCGCTGCTTGATCGGCTGCAGGGCGAGCTGTTCGCCTGAGGTCTCAGTACTGGTAGCGCAGCAAGGCGTGCGGTAGCGAGTGGAGGGCGAAGAATGCCAGCAGGGCGACGCAGGCCGGCAGGATCAGCCACCACACCCGCAACGGCAGGGCGGTAAGCGGTTGCCGGTACTGGGTCAGGGTCAGGCTGGTGGCGCACACGCAGCAGGCGAGCAGGGCGCCGGCGAGGATGTCGGTTGGCCAGTGCGCGCCCAGGTACACCCGTGACAGCGCGATCGACAGCGCCGGGATGCAGCCCAGCATGATCCAGGTCAGGCGCATGCGCGGTGGCTGCCCGCGCCCGGCCAGCACCGCCAGCACCAGAAAGAACGCAAACGACGCCGAGCTGTGGCCGCTGGGCATGCTGTAGGTGGTCAGCGGGTCGGTGAGCACCTCCGGGCGCGCCCGGGCAAACAGCCACTTGAGGCTGCCATTGGCCAGGGCCGTGCCGATCAGGGTGCTGCCGGCGAAAATCGCCGGGCGCCACTGGCGGGCCAGCAGCAACAGGCCGGTGAGCAGGCCGCCGAGGAAGAACTGGGTTCGGAAATCGCCGAGGCGGGTGATCAGCACCACGGTGCCGTCGATGGCGCGGCTACGGTTCTCCTGGATCAGGGTCATCAGGCCTTGGTCGAACTGGGTCAGGTATGGCCAGCCGAGAAACAGCCCGGTCAGGGCCAGCAGGCTCATTCCGGCAATCAGCCGGGTGCCGCGGCGCATGCTGCGCAGGCTGCTGTTGATGCTCAGGCCGACCAGCACCGCCAGACCGCCGACCACCACCCCCGCCTGTGGCCAGAAGCCTTCCGGCAGCGGCAGGCGCATGGCCGCGCCGGTTGCCCAGCCCGGCAGCAGGTAGGCCACTGCCCAACCGGCCCCGGCCAGCAGGCTGACGGCGATAAAGCGCGGCAGCGGCATGTCGAACATGCCGGCGACCATCGGCAGCATCGGCCGCAACGGGCCGATGAAGCGCCCGACCAACAGGCTGGCGATACCGTAGCGCTGGAAGTAGGTCTCGGCGCTGCCGATCCATTCCGGATGGTGGCGCAACAGCGGCAAGCGCCGGATGTTCTGGTGAAAGCGCCGGCCCAGGGTGTAGGAGATCGCATCACCGAGCAAACCACCGGCAAAGCCCAGCAACAGGGTTTCGCCCAGGCTCAACGCACCGCTGCCGGCCAGTACCGCGACGGCGAACAACAGGACGGTGCCGGGGACGATAATCCCGGCAATCGCCAGGCATTCCACGCAGGCCACCAGAAAAATCGCTAATCCCAACCACTGCGGGTTGGCGCTGAGCCAGGTGGTCAGGCTGTCGAGCCATGGGCCCATCGTGTCAGTTTCCTTGTGTCAGTAAAAAGTAGTCCCGGCCTTCGACTTGGCCCCGGCGCAGCGGGTTCCGTGTGCAATGGCGAGCAAAGTCGGCGTCGACGAAACGGTAGGGCAGATGTTCATCGCGGCCGTGGGGAATCCCCAAACGGGTGGTCTGGATAATTTGTTTCACTTTGATACCGCAGTCCTCGACAAACAGCTGTTCGGTATCGAAGCGTTTGCCGTCCCAATGTGGCACTTTCAGGCCCAGGGCCTTGCACAGCAGGGTCTGGCCGGCGCACAGGCGCTCGGGCGGGCGTGGCTGGCCGCTGGCGTCGGGGTTGTTCAATTGCATTTGCGCCAGGCTATTGGTGTCCGACAGGGCGTCGACGAAGGGATAGGCCGATTTGATCAGCACCGCATTACCCGGCCCGTGGGCGCTGAAGTTCAGCGAGTCGCCGCCGCGGGCGTAATACATGTAGATATGCCCGCCGTCGAGGAACAGCGCCCGGCGTTTTTCGGTGTAACCGAGCGAGGCGTGGCTGCCTTTGTCGGTGAGGTAGTAGGCTTCGGTCTCGATGATCCGGGCCGCCAACCAGTAAGGACCGTGGCGGTGGCGGATGACCTTGCCCAGCAGTGCCCTGGCCAATTCGCCAGCGTCGCGGTCGAAGAAACTGTCGGGCAGGGCCTTGGGCGGGCAGGGGGCGGAGTCTGGCATGCGGGCAGGTTCGCGGGTGAACAGGTGGGCGATAATAGCAATTTCTGCCTTAACCAACCCTGAATGGCCATTTTGAAGGGTGGGGCCGGCACTCTTTTCGACCATCCGCCTGTCACCGCTGGGCGTGGGACCACACGACAGTTATAATCATCCGATTTTCCCCTTCGCCAAGACCACTGAGCCCATGACTGAGTCCGTTCTTGACTACATGACCCGCCTGGGTCGCGCTGCCCGCGCGGCGTCACGCGTGATCGGCCGTGCCAGCACCGCGCAGAAGAACCGCGCCCTGCAAGCCGCCGCCAACGCCCTGGACGCTGCCCGTGCCGAGCTGACCGCCGCCAACGAGCTGGACCTCGCCGCTGGCCGCGCCAATGGCCTGGAACCGGCCATGCTCGAGCGCCTGGCGCTGACCCCGGCGCGCATCGACGGCATGATCGTCGGTCTGCGCCAGGTGGCCAGCCTGCCGGACCCGGTCGGCGCGATTCGCGACATGAGCTACCGGCCATCGGGTATCCAGGTCGGCAAGATGCGCGTCCCGCTGGGGGTGATCGGCATCATCTACGAGTCGCGTCCGAACGTGACCATCGACGCTGCCAGCCTGTGCCTGAAGTCGGGCAACGCCACCATCCTGCGCGGCGGCTCCGAAGCCATCCACTCCAACCGTGCCATTGCCGCCTGCATCCAGCGCGGCCTGGCCGAGGCCGGCTTGCCGGCGGCGGTGGTGCAAGTGGTCGAAACCACCGATCGCGAAGCGGTCGGTGCGCTGATCAGCATGCCGGAGTTCGTCGACGTCATCGTGCCGCGTGGCGGCAAGGGCCTGATCGAGCGTATCAGTCGCGACGCGCGGGTGCCGGTGATCAAGCACCTCGATGGCATCTGCCACGTCTATGTGGCCGAGCACGCCGAGCTGGACAAGGCCCGGCGCATCGCCTTCAACGCCAAGACCTACCGCTACGGCATTTGCGGGGCGATGGAAACACTGCTGGTCGATCAGTCGGTCGCGGCCGAGTTCTTGCCGGAAATGGCTCGCCAATTTCGGGAAAAAGGCGTCGAACTGCGCGGTTGTGAGCGCACTCTCGAAATTATCGAGGCGCTGCCGGCGACCGAAGCGGACTGGAACACCGAATACCTCGCGGCGATTCTGTCGATTCGCGTAGTAGACGGCCTGGACCAGGCCATCGAACACATCAATCGCTATGGCTCGCACCATACCGATTCCATCGTTACTGAACACCAGGCGCAGGCTCGCCAGTTCATGGCCGAGGTCGATTCGTCCTCGGTCATGATCAACACCCCGACCTGCTTTGCCGACGGTTTCGAGTACGGCCTGGGCGCTGAGATCGGGATTTCCACCGACAAGCTGCATGCCCGCGGCCCGGTCGGCCTGGAAGGCCTGACCTGCGAAAAATACGTGGTGATCGGCGACGGTCAGCTGCGCGGACAGGAGTCGCTCTGACTTGGCCGAGCGCAAACCGCTCGCCCCAGTCTCGACGATGTCGCCCGCCCGGCGCATCGGCGTGCTTGGCGGGACTTTCGACCCGGTGCATATCGGCCACCTGCGCAGTGCGCTGGAGGTAGCCGAAGTGCTGGCGCTGGACGAGCTGCGGCTGATGCCCAATGCCCGTCCGCCGCACCGCGACACGCCGCAGGTATCGGCTCAGGACCGGCTGGCGATGGTCCAGTGCGCGGTTCAGGGCGTGCCGACGCTGTCGGTCGATGCCCGCGAACTGGCCCGTGACAAGCCGTCGTACACCATCGAAACGCTGGAACTGATGCGTGCTGAAATGGCCGCCTCGCAGCAGCTGTTTCTGCTGCTGGGCTGGGACGCGTTTTGCGGCCTGCCCAGTTGGCACCGTTGGGAAGAATTGCTGCAACACTGTCACATCCTGGTGCTGCAACGCCCGGATGCCGACGTCGAGCCGCCGGATGCCTTGCGCAACCTGCTGGCCGCACGTTCGGTCAGTGATCCGCAGGCCCTGGAAGGGCCTGCCGGGAATATTGCATTCGTCTGGCAGACGCCGCTTGCGGTGTCAGCCACGCAGATCCGACAGCTGCTGGCCAGCGGCAAGTCGGTGCGGTTTCTGGTGCCGGACGCAGTACTGGCCTACATCGATGCGCACAACCTTTACCGTGCGCCGAACTGAGGGTGCTGAGAAGCGCCTCATACTATTGAGTTGAATGAGTTTTATATGACCAAGCAAAAACACAACGTCAGCGCCGAAGAGCTGGTCGAACTGACCAAGTCCGCCCTGGAAGACGTCAAGGCCCAGGACATCCAGGTCATCGACGTAAAAGAAAAGCACAGCCTGACCGATTACATGATCATCGCCACCGGTACCTCCAACCGCCAGATCAGCGCGATGCTGGAAAAGGTCCGTGAGCAGGTCAAGGCCAAGGGCGTGCAGCCGCTGGGCGAAGAAGGCAAGGGCGACAGCGACTGGGTCCTGCTCGACCTGAACGACGTCATCGTCCACATGATGACTGCCGCTGCCCGTCAGTTCTACGACCTCGAGCGCCTGTGGATGGGTGCCGAACAGAGCCGCGCCGCCGATGGCAAGCACCACAGCCCGGAAAACACCCACGACTTTTCAGACAAGCTGAAAGATCGAGAATAAGGAAGGCTCGTGCGTCTGCGTCTGATCGCGGTCGGCTCGCGCATGCCCAAGTGGGTCGAGGACGGTTGGCATGAATATGCCAAGCGCCTGCCCTCGGAGCTGTCGCTGGAGCTGGTGGAAATACCGCTCAATACCCGGGGCAAGAATGCCGACGTCGCCCGCCTGATTCGTCAGGAGGGGGAGGCCATGCTCGCCAAGGTCCAGCCAGGGGAACGGATTGTCACCCTGGAGGTCCATGGCAAGCCCTGGAGTACCGAGCAGCTGGCGGTCGAACTGGACCGCTGGCGCCTGGATTCGCGTACCGTCAACTTCATGGTCGGCGGCCCCGAAGGGCTGGCGCCTGAAGTCTGTGCGCGGGCCGAGCAGCGCTGGTCGCTGTCGCCGCTGACACTGCCCCACCCGTTGGTAAGGATACTGATCGGCGAACAGCTGTACCGCGCCTGGACCGTATTGTCCGGGCACCCCTACCATAAATAAGCCTTAAGCCTTTTCAATGTCGCAGCCGATTCGCCTCAAGGATCACGAGAAAGACGCCCGTCTGGTGCGTAGCCGCGTCGTGGTCGGTGCAGTGGCGATCGTCCTGCTGATCTGCGTGTTGATCGCCCGCCTGTATTACCTGCAGGTGATCCAGTACGACTATCATTCGACCCTGTCGGAAAACAACCGGGTGCATGTGCAGCCGATTCCGCCGACCCGCGGGCTGATTTTCGACCGCAACGGGGTGATCGTCGCCGATAACCGGCCAAGCTTCAGCCTGACCATGACCCGCGAGCGCTCCGGCGACTGGCAGCAGGTGCTCGACGTGATCGTCGAGGTGCTCGAGCTGACCCCGGATGACCGCACCCTGTTTGAGAAGCGCATGCGCCAGGGCCGCCGGCCGTTCGAGCCGGTGCCGATCCTCTTCGAGCTGACCGAAGAGCAGATCGCCCGGGTCGCGGTGAACCAGTTCCGCCTGCCCGGCGTCGAGGTGGTCGCCCAGCTGGTGCGCCATTACCCGCAGGGGGCACACTTTGCTCACTCGGTCGGTTATGTCGGGCGGATCAACGAGAAAGAGCTCAAGACCCTCGACCCGGTCAACTACAGCGGCACCCACCATATCGGCAAGACCGGCATCGAGCGTTTCTACGAGCCGGAGCTGCACGGCCAGGTGGGATACGAAGAGGTCGAGACCAACGCCCGTGGCCGGGTATTGCGGGTGCTCAAGCGCACCGATCCGATCCCCGGCAAGGACATCGTCCTGAGCCTCGACATCAAGCTGCAGGAAGCTGCCGAGGCCGCGCTGGGCGGGCGTCGCGGTGCTATCGTCGCGCTCGATCCGAACACCGGTGAGGTGCTGGCAATGGTCAGTCAGCCGAGCTTCGATCCCAACCCGTTCGTCACCGGCATCAGCTTCAAGGCCTATGCCGAGCTGCGCGATTCGATCGACCGGCCGTTGTTCAACCGCGTGCTGCGCGGCCTGTACCCGCCGGGTTCGACCATCAAGCCGGCAGTGGCCATCGCTGGCCTCGACAGTGGTGTGGTCACGGCCAGCAGCCGGGTGTTCGACCCGGGCTTTTACCAACTGCCCAACTATGACCACAAGTACCGCAACTGGAACCGCAGCGGTGACGGCTGGGTCGACCTGGACCTGGCGATCATGCGCTCCAACGACACCTACTTTTACGACCTGGCGCACAAGATGGGCATCGATCGCCTGTCCAGCTACATGAACAAGTTCGGCCTCGGGCAGAAAGTCTCCCTCGACATGTTCGAGGAGTCCGCCGGCCTCATGCCGACCCGCGAATGGAAGCGCGCCACCCGCCGCCAGGCCTGGTTCCCGGGCGAAACGCTGATCCTTGGTATCGGCCAGGGCTACATGCAGACCACGCCGCTGCAAATGGCCCAGGCCATTGCCCTGATCGCCAGCAAGGGCAAGTGGAACCGTCCGCACCTGGCCAAAACCATCGAAGGCCAGCCGCCGGTGGACGAGAACCCGATGGAAGACATCGTGTTGCGCGACAAGTCCGACTGGGCCAGGGTCACCCATGGCATGGAGCAGGTGATGCACAATGCCCGCGGTACTGCTCGCGCTGCCGCCGCCGGTGCCCAGTACCGTATCGCCGGCAAGAGTGGTACCGCCCAGGTGGTGGCAATCAAGCAGGGCGAGAAGTACGACCGCAACAAGGTTCAGGAGCGCCACCGTGACCACGCCCTGTTCGTTGGCTTCGCCCCGGCAGAGAACCCGAAGATCGTGGTCTCGGTGATGATCGAAAACGGCGAGGCCGGTGGCCGCGTCGCGGCGCCGGTGATGCGTCAGGTGATGGACGCCTGGTTGCTCGACGAGCATGGCCGGCTCAAATCCGAGTTCGCTCCCGCCACCGTTGTTCAGGAATCGGCCCAGTGAAGAACAATTTCGATCGCATGCTTTCCAGCGAGGACGTGATGCGTCGTCGCGCCAGCTTCCTGCAGCGTATCCATGTCGACGGCCCGTTGCTGATCCTGCTGCTGACCCTGGCTGCTGGCAGCCTGTTCGTGCTGTATTCGGCCAGCGGCAAGAACTGGGACCTGCTGCTCAAGCAGGCCAGCTCGTTCGGCATCGGCCTGGTGTCGATGTTCGTGATTGCCCAGCTCGAACCGCGTTTCATGGCCCGCTGGGTGCCGCTGGCCTACGTGGTCGGGGTGATCCTGCTGGTGGTGGTCGACGTCATGGGCCACAACGCCATGGGCGCCACGCGCTGGATCAACATACCCGGGGTGATCCGCTTCCAGCCCTCGGAATTCATGAAGATCATCATGCCAGCAACCATCGCCTGGTACCTGGCCAAGCGCTCGTTGCCGCCGCACCTGAAGCATGTGGTGATCAGCCTGATCCTTATTGGCCTGCCGTTCATCCTCATCGTCCGGCAGCCAGACCTGGGCACCGCCTTGCTGATTCTCGCTTCCGGCGCCTTCGTGCTGTTCATGGGCGGCCTGCGCTGGCGCTGGATCCTCAGCGTGGTGGCAGCAGCGGTACCGGTGGCGGTGGCGATGTGGTTCTTCGTCATGCACGACTACCAGAAGCAGCGGGTACTGACCTTTCTCGACCCGGAAAGCGACCCTCTGGGCACCGGCTGGAACATCATCCAGTCGAAAGCGGCGATCGGCTCGGGCGGGGTGTTCGGCAAGGGTTGGTTGTTGGGCACCCAGTCGCACCTGGACTTTCTCCCGGAAAGCCACACCGACTTCATTATCGCCGTGCTCGGCGAGGAGTTCGGCCTGGTCGGTATCTGCGCGCTGCTGCTGATCTACCTGCTGCTGATTGGCCGCGGCCTGGTGATTACCGCCCAGGCCCAGACGCTCTACGGCAAGTTGCTGGCCGGCAGCCTGACCATGACCTTCTTTGTTTATGTGTTCGTCAATATCGGTATGGTCAGCGGCTTGTTGCCCGTGGTGGGTGTGCCGCTGCCCTTCATTAGTTATGGCGGAACTTCGTTGGTGACGCTGCTGTCAGCGTTTGGGGTTTTAATGTCGATCCATACGCATCGCAAATGGATTGCGCAGGTTTGAATAAGGTGAAGAATTACATGCAAGCAATGCGTGGCTGGGCGGCTCGTTGCGCGCCTTGGGTCGGCTTTGTAGGTTTGCTCGGCGGCGCGCAAGGCGCTGTTGCCGGCGACTACGACGGCTCGCCCCAGGTGGCCGAGTTCGTCGGCGAAATGACCCGCGACTACGGTTTTGCCGGTGAGCAACTGATGGGGGTATTTCGCGAGGTTCAGCGCAAGCAGTCGATCCTTGACGCGATCTCGCGCCCGGCCGAGCGGGTAAAGCCCTGGAAAGACTACCGGCCGATGTTCCTCACCGACGCCCGGGTCGCCCGCGGTGTCGACTTCTGGCGCCAGCATGAGGCCACCCTGGCTCGCGCCGAGCAGGAATACGGCGTGCCGGCCCAGGTGATCGTCTCGATCATCGGCGTCGAGACCTTCTTCGGCCGCAACACCGGTAACTACCGGGTGATCGACGCGCTGTCGACCCTGGGCTTCGATTACCCGCCGCGCGCCGAGTTCTTCCGCAAAGAGCTGCGCGAATACCTGTTGCTGGCCCGTGAAGAGCAGGTCGACCCGCTGACCCTCAAGGGCTCCTACGCCGGGGCCATGGGGCTGCCGCAGTTCATGCCGAGCAGTTTTCGCGCCTACGCCGTGGACTTTGACGGCGACGGCCACATCAACATCTGGAACAACCCGGACGATGCCATCGGTAGTGTTGCCAGCTACTTCAAGCGCCACGGCTGGGTTGCCGGCGAGCAGGTGGTCAGTCGCGCCAGCGTGCGCGGCGAACGCGTCGACGAGGGCCTGAGCCCGGGTATCGACGCGGTCAAGACGGTCGGGGAGTTGCGGGCACTGGGCTGGTCGAGTCATGATGCGCTGCGCGATGATCTGCCGGTCACCGCCTTCCGGCTCGAAGGTGACAATGGCCCGGAATACTGGCTGGGCCTGAAAAACTTCTACGCGATCACTCGCTATAACCGCAGCGTGATGTATGCCATGGCAGTGCATCAGCTCTCGGACCTGCTGGTTCAAGCACGGGGCGCCAAGTAATGCGCGTAATGTTCTCCGCTACATCGCTGAAACTGCTTGGTTGCGCGGCCCTTGGCCTGGTGCTGGTGAGCTGTTCGAGCAGCCGCCCGAGCACCTCTACCCAGGGTAATGCCAATGTGGTGCGGGCCAAGCCCGGCCTGGACATCAACCGGGCCCACAAGGATGGCGCGCCGTGGTGGGATGTCGACGTCTCGAAGATCCCCGACGCGACCCCGACCGTGCACACCGGCAACTACAAGGCCAACCCCTACACCGTGCTGGGCAAGACTTACTTCCCGATCCCCGACTCGCGCAACTACCGCGCCGAGGGCACGGCGTCGTGGTACGGCACCAAATTTCACGGCCAGAACACCGCCAACGGCGAGGTCTATGACCTCTACGGCATGAGCGCGGCGCACAAGACCCTGCCGCTGCCGGCCTATGTCAAGGTCACCAATCTCGACAACCAGCGCAGCGTGATCCTGCGGGTCAACGACCGCGGCCCGTTCTACTCCGACCGTATCATCGACCTCTCGTACGCCGCGGCGAAAAAGCTCGGCTATGCCGAAACCGGTACCGCGCGGGTACGCGTCGAGGGCATCGACCCGAAACAATGGTGGGCCCAGCGGGGCCAGCCGGCGCCGATGGTTCTCGATCAGCCGCAAGTGGCCCAGACCCAGGCTTTGCCGGCCAGCACCGGCACGGTCGAGCAATGGACGCCACCGCCGCAGCAGCATGCCGCCGCGGTTGTTCCACTGCAGGTTGCCAGCAACAACAGCCAGGCCGGCGATGGTCTTTACTTGCAGGTCGGCGCCTTCGCCAACCCGGACGCCGCCGAACTGCTGCGTTCCAAGCTCAGCAGCATGGTCAGCGCGCCGGTCTTCATCAGTTCGATCGTGCGTAACCAGCAGACCCTGCACCGGGTGCGCCTGGGGCCGATCAACAGCCAGGGCGAAGCCCAGCAGATGCAGGACAGCGTGCGCCTGGCCAATCTGGGGCAGCCCAAAGTCGTCACGGCAGACTGATCGGGGGGACTGATCGGTTTGTCATGCAGCCGGGCGCAGCCGCCATGTACAATGGCGGTTTTGCTCGTCAGGCCATGCGCCTGTAAACGTTTTGCCCATGAGGGCATGAGCCCATTAGCCATTTCGAGAGACGGATGAACATAACCAGCTTTGCCAAACGCCTTTGCCTGCTTGTACCGCTGATGATTGCCCCTGCCGCCTTCGCGGCAGAGCAGATGATGCCGTCGCCGCCGCAACTGGCTGCCAAGTCCTACGTGCTCATGGAAGCCTCCAGCGGCAACATCCTGGTCGAGAACAATGGTGATCAGCGTCTGCCTCCGGCGAGCCTGACCAAGCTGATGACCGCCTACATCGCGACCCTGGATATCCGTCGCGGACAGATCGGCGAGAACGACCCGGTTACCGTCAGCGAGAACGCCTGGCGCACCGGCGGTTCGCGGATGTTCATCAAGGTCGGCACCCAGGTCAGCGTCAGCGACCTGCTGCACGGCATCATCATCCAGTCGGGTAACGACGCCAGCGTCGCCCTCGCCGAGCACATCGCCGGCAGCGAAGACGCCTTTGCCGACATGATGAACAAGACGGCCGGCGACCTGGGCATGAGCAACAGCCACTTCATGAACCCGACCGGCCTGCCGAACCCCGAGCACTACTCGTCGGCCCACGACATGGCAGTGCTGGCGCGCGCGATCATCCACGAAGACCCGGCTCACTACGCGATCTACTCGCAGAAGGAGTTCTTCTGGAACAACATCAAGCAGCCTAACCGCAACCTGCTGCTGTGGCGCGACAAGACCGTCGACGGCTTGAAAACCGGCCATACCGACGAAGCCGGCTACTGCATGGTGTCTTCGGCGGTACGTGACGGCATGCGCCTGATCGCCGTGGTCTTCGGTACCAACAGCGAGCAATCGCGTGCGGCCGAAACCCAGAAGCTGCTGACCTACGGCTTCCGCTTCTTCGAAACCCAGACCTTCTACCAGAAGGGCACCGAACTCGCCCAGGCTCCAGTCTGGAAGGGTGCAACCAGCCAGGTCAAAGCCGGTCTTGCCCAAGACCTGACCATGACTTTGCCTAAAGGCCAATTGAAAAAGCTGGCCGCAAGCATGACCATGAATCCGCAATTGATCGCTCCGATCAACAAAGGTGACGTGATCGGTAAAGTGGAAGTCAAACTGGATGACAAGGTTGTCCACAGTGCCGACCTGATCGCGCTGGATGGCGTTGAGGAAGGTGGTTTCTTCCGTCGTGTGTGGGATAGCATTCGGCTATTCTTCTACGGGTTGTTCAACTGATATCGTGACCTGCCACGCCCCCGCCACTCATGCGGGGGCGTTGTTGTTGCCACGGCTTACGAGGCCGTTACTGCCATGACCGAAGCTGACAAATCGCACAAAATCGAATTCCCCTGCGCCGATTACCCGATCAAGGTCATCGGTGACACCGTGGTCAATTTCAAGGACACGGTGATCGAGATCCTCAAGAAGTACGCCACGGTCGACATGAATACCCTGGCTGAACGTCAGAGCAAGGAAGGCAAGTACACCACGGTGCAACTGCACATCATCGCCACTGGCGAGGACCAGCTGCACGATATCAACAGCGCCCTGCGCGCGACCGGAATCGTGAAAATGGTGCTCTGATGCCCGCTTGCCTCGGCTTTCGCGACCTCGGCCTGCTGCCTTACGAGCCGGTGCTGGAGGCCATGCGTCGGTTCACCGACCAGCGTGGCCCGGGTACGGCGGATGAGGTATGGCTGGTTGAACACCCGGCGGTGTTCACCCAGGGCCAGGCCGGCAAGGCCGAGCATCTGCTGGTACCGGGTGACATTCCGGTGGTGCAGACCGATCGCGGCGGCCAGGTGACCTACCACGGCCCCGGCCAGCTGGTGGCGTACCTGCTCCTGGATGTGCGGCGCCTGGGCTTTGGCGTGCGCGATCTGGTCAGCCGCATCGAGCGCTGCCTGATCGAGTTGCTGGCAAGTTACAACGTCGAGGCGGCGGCCAAGGCCGATGCCCCAGGCGTTTATGTCGACGGGGCGAAGATCGCCTCCCTCGGCCTGCGGATTCGCAATGGCTGTTCGTTCCACGGCCTTGCCCTGAACGTGGACATGGACCTTGCGCCATTCCGCCGGATTAACCCCTGCGGGTATGCGGGGCTGGCCATGACCCAGCTGCGCGACCAGGCAGGCTCGATCGAACTCTCTGAGGTAAGGGCAAGGCTGCGCGGGCAGCTGGTCAAGCACCTCGACTATGCTGAGCAGACGACCCTTACGGGCGGAAT
Organism: Pseudomonas sp. 2835; assembly: GCF_050435905.1. Lineage (NCBI taxonomy): Bacteria > Pseudomonadati > Pseudomonadota > Gammaproteobacteria > Pseudomonadales > Pseudomonadaceae > Pseudomonas > Pseudomonas sp. 2835. Next base: position 132,175 of record NZ_JBNDLE010000009.1, read on the forward strand.
CTTCTGAATATGACTACTGTTGTGCAAGAACCAGTGCAAAGCGTGACGCCAGCGCCACGGCCGAAGGTCGAGGCGGGTGTCAAACTGCGTGGCGCGGAAAAAGTCGCGCGTATCCCGGTGAAGATCATCCCCACCGACGAGCTGCCAAAGAAGCCTGACTGGATTCGCGTGCGTATCCCGGTTTCGCCGGAGGTCGACCGCATCAAGCAACTGCTGCGCAAGCACAAGCTGCACAGCGTCTGCGAAGAAGCCTCCTGCCCGAACCTGGGCGAGTGTTTCTCGGGCGGCACTGCGACCTTCATGATCATGGGTGACATCTGCACCCGTCGCTGCCCGTTCTGCGACGTCGGCCACGGCCGGCCGAAGCCTCTGGACGTCGACGAGCCGAAGAACCTCGCCGTGGCCATTGCCGACCTGCGCCTGAAGTACGTGGTGATCACCTCGGTGGACCGCGACGACCTGCGTGACGGTGGTGCCCAGCACTTTGCCGACTGTATCCGCGAAATCCGCGCGCTGTCGCCGGGCGTGCAGCTCGAGACCCTGGTGCCGGACTACCGCGGGCGCATGGACGTGGCCCTGGCGATCACCGCCGAGACCCCGCCGGATGTGTTCAACCACAACCTCGAAACCGTACCGCGCCTGTACAAGGCTGCGCGTCCGGGTTCGGACTACCAGTGGTCGCTGACCCTGCTGCAGAAGTTCAAGGAACTGGTGCCGCACGTACCGACCAAGTCCGGCCTGATGCTCGGCCTTGGCGAAACCGACGAAGAAGTGATCGAAGTGATGCACCGCATGCGCGAGCACAACATCGACATGCTGACCCTCGGCCAGTACCTGCAGCCGTCGCGCAGCCACTTGCCGGTGCAGCGTTTCGTGCACCCGGACACCTTCGCCTGGTTCGCCGAAGAAGGCTACAAGATGGGCTTCAAGAACGTTGCTTCCGGTCCGCTGGTGCGTTCGTCGTACCATGCTGACCAGCAGGCGCACGAGGCCAAGATCAAGCTCTGATTGACGCCGCTGTGTCTCAATGCCGATGCTCGCCGCAAAGCGACATCGGCATTTTTGTTTGCCGACCTGTCCACACAAGGAGTTGTCTGGATGAACCTACCTTTCATTCAAGAGGCTGGCGTGTTGGCGCATGCCTTGCCGCTGCCAAGCGCCTTGCCCGCGGGCGGGCTGATCGCAATCATTGCCCCGGCCGGTCCCGCCCAGCTCGATACGCTCAAGGTCAACCAGTGGTTCGAGGCGCGCGGGTATCGCTGCCGGATCTACCCGGGGGTAACCGCCGCCGAGGGCTATCTTGCCGGTAGCGATGCCCAGCGCCTGCAAGACCTGCACGATGCCTTCACTGCCAGGGATGTCGATGCCATCATCTGCCTGCGCGGTGGCTATGGCAGTATGCGCCTGCTGGAAAACATCGATTTCGACCTGCTGCGCCGCCATCCCAAGCCTCTGGTTGGCTACAGCGACATTACCGCGCTGCATACGGCGATTGCCCGTCATGCCGGGTTCGTGTCGTTCCATGGCGCCATGCTCAAGTCGGAGCTGTTGGGCAACAAGCAGGAACCGACGCTGTCATCGCTGTTCGAGCAGCTCAGTGGCCGCCTGGGCGCCGGTGACCGCCTTGAGCATCCCGAGGCCTGGCCGTTGACCACGATCCTGCCAGGCACTGCCAGCGGGCCCTTGCTGGGGGGTAATCTGTCGCTGCTGTGCGCAACCCAGGGCACCCCTGCAGAAATCCACTGTGGCGGCGGCATTCTGTTTATCGAAGACGTCAACGAGCCGTTGTACCGGGTTGACCGCCTACTGACGCAATTGCGTCTGGCGGGCAAGCTCGAAGGCGTTCGGGGTGTGCTGGTCGGAGATTTCGCCGGGATTGCCCTAGAGGCGCTAGCGCCTTTGCTGCGGCAGTTTTTCGCGCCGTTGCAGGTACCGGTGCTTGGCGGTTGGCGCAGTGGTCATTGCGACCCGAACCTGACCTTGCCGCTCGGGGCCAGGGTGCACCTGGATGCCGATGGCAAATCCTTGCGGCTGGAGCAGGATTTGTTTGAATGCCATCGCGGGGCGAGCCAGCGTCCGTAGATCCTGGCTGCCCCGCGATCGGGGTTTAACGCTGACGCAGGCTCTCCAGCAGCTTGTGCGTTGGATAGCCATCGGCAGGCCAGCCCAGCGCCTGCTGGGCATTGCGGATGGCCTTGCGGGTGTTGGCGCCGATGATGCCGTCGGCGGCACCGGCGTCGTAGCTGCGGGCACTAAGCAGGGTCTGCAGCTCAACACGCTCGCTGCGGCTCAGCGGCAGGTCATCCTTGGGCCATGATCCGGCGATGTAGCCCGAACCGTCGAAGCGCTGGCCCAGCAGGCCGACGGCCATGGCGTAGGACGAGGAGTTGTTGTACTTGAGGATGGCGCGGAAGTTGTCCAGCACCAGGAAGGCCGGGCCGCGATAACCGGCCGGCAGCAACAAGGCAGCGGACAATTGCTCGCTACCTGCAGGCAAACGCACGCCGGCCGGCAGCTTCAGGCCCATTTGCATCCATTCCGATACCGTCTTGCGCTGGCTGCCATCGGCCAGCCAGTAGTCGAAGCCAGGTGCCAGTTGCACTTCAAAACCCCAGGGCTCGCCGCGTTTCCAGCCGGAGCTTTGCAGGTAATGAGCGGTGGAGGCGAGGGCATCAGCGGAGCTGTTCCAGATATCCCGGCGACCGTCGCCGTCGAAGTCCACGGCATGGGTGTTGTAGGTGGTGGGGATGAACTGGGTCTGGCCCATGGCCCCAGCCCACGAGCCTTTCATGGCATCGGGCTGGACATCACCGTTTTGCAGGATCTGCAGCGCCGCGATCAGCTGTGCCTGGGCGAATGCCGGGCGGCGGCCTTCGTAGGCCAGGGTGGCCAGGGAACGGATCACCGATTTGTTGCCCTGGAACTGGCCGAAGTTGCTTTCCATGCCCCACACCGACACCAGCACATTGCGGTCGACGCCGTAGCGTTGTTCGATCTGGCTCAGCAACTCGGCATGTTTTTCCAGCAGGCCTTTGCCGTTGCGCACGCGCAGCGGCGACAGGGCGCCATCCAGGTACTCCCACACCGGCCGGGTAAATTCCGGCTGGCTGCGGTCGGCCTTGATCACGTCCATGTCGGGTGTGACGCCGAGGAACGCGCGGTCGAAGGTGCTGGCGTTGATGCCCGCTTGCAAGGCTTGCTGACGGAAACCCGCCTGCCATTGGGCAAAGGTTTGCAGCGGCTGGATTTCAGTGCTGGTGTCGACGACGGGATTGGGCAGGGTGACTACCGGAGCCGGCTGGGCAGGGGCCAGCGGCAGCGCATCGGCGGCGGTGGGTTTCTCCGCGCAGGCGACAAGCAGGATGAGGCTGGAGGCGGCAATCAGCTGACGAGGTTGCCAGCGACGGGAAAGACAAAGGGGCATGCACAGGTCCAGGTATTTCAGGTCAGGTGCCGACCATACCATGCCTGCCGGAATCTTGCCTTTATGCGGCCAAAAAGTAAGAAGCCTCCCAATCTCTCGATTGGAAGGCTTCGCGGCGGTAGCTGCCTTTGCCTTTGCCGGCGCGTTCCTGGCGACTGCGGAACAAGGGCTGGGCGACGATGGATTTGGCCTTGTTGGGCCCGGGCTTTGCGGGTTTTTTGCTCATGACAGGGAATCCTGCAGGGTGGGTGTGGGGCGCAATATAGGTGTGAAGTTATCGCGGGGCAAGCCCGCTCCCACACAAATCGGTAGGAGCGGGCTTGCCCCGCGATACATTTCACTCCGCCGGCAAAGCCAGGCGCTGCCCGGCCATCAGCAACGACAAGCGCGCCAGGCTGGTCCACGCCGAACCCTGGGCCTGGCCCTTGATCTGTGCATCGATGCGCTGGGCATCCTGCAGCAGCTGGCTCCAGCGCTGCGCCGAGTGGCGTTGCAGGGCCTTGCTCATCAAGGGTTTGCGTTTGTCCCAGACCGGCGGCCGGGCCTGGCTGAAGGCCTTGTCCAGCGGCACACCCTGGCTGAACTGCTGGGCAAGCCCGGCCAGCAGGCGCAGTTCCCGGGCCAGGGCCCAGAGAATCACCGGTGGCTCCACCCCTTCGCCGCGCAAGCCCTCAAGCATGCGCAAGGCGTGGGCCGCCTCGCCATTGAGGATCGCATCGACCAGGCCGAACACATCGAAACGGGCGCTGTCGGCCACGGCCGCCTGGACCGTTTCGACTGTGATCTGATTGCCCTCCGCCAGCAGCTTGAGCTTCTCGATCTCCTGGGCCGCTGCCAGCAGGTTGCCTTCGACTCGTGCAGCGATCAGGTCGACCGCGTCGCGCTGGGCACTCAGCCCGGCCTGGGACAGGCGCTGGCTGATCCATTGCGGCAGTTGGTGGCTGTCGACCGGCCAGATCTGAATGAACTGGACGTGCTGGCCGTCGATGAGCGCCTTGCCCCACTTGGTCTTCTGCGCACTGCCATCGAGCTTGGGCAGGCTGATCAACAGCAGGGTGTCTTCGGCAGGCCTGGCGCAGTACTCGATCAACGCTGCGGCGCCCTTGTCGCCTGGCTTGCCGGAGGGCAGGCGCAGCTCGAGCAGGCGGCGCTGGGCGAACAGCGACAGACTGGCCCCGGCCTGGAGCAGGGTGCCCCAGTCGAAGTTGGCGTCGGCGCTGAATACCTGGCGTTCATCGAAACCTTGCTGGCGAGCCGCGGCACGCACGGCGTCGGCCGCTTCCTGGCACAGCAGCGGGTCATCGCCGCTGATCACGTAGACCGGCGCGAGGCTGCCTTGCAGGTGCTTGTTGAGCTGGGCGGGAGTGAGTTTCATGATGGCAGACGGGGCACCGAAGTGCCCCGTTCAATCTCAGTTGACTGGCAGTTGCAGCGGCGACTGCTGAGGCGTTTCGTCCTGGGCACGGCGGGCGGCTTCCAGGGCGTCGGCTTCGGCTTGCGCACGTTCGTCAGCCTTTTGTTGCAGGCCTTCAAGCTGGCTTGGGGTCAGCAGTTGCAGGCGTACCAGCATGTTCTGCACCAGGTCGCGACGCATTTCCTTGCGGGTCTGGGTTGCTTCCTGGTCGGAACCGGTGATGTTGTTGCCGTCATGCACGTAGATCTTGCGCACTTCGAGCTTGTCGTTGAGCAGGTTGGTGTTGTTGCGACCCTCGATGCTGTAGCTCAGCACGGTGGTCAGCTCGTACTCGGCCGAGCGCCCGGAGCCTGCATAGGTCGCTGCGCGCTGGGACTCTTGTTCGTTGGTCAGCACCAGCTTGTAAGGCGCGCCGGCGTGGACGTTGACGCCGTTGCTCTGCAGCGCCTGGCGCAGTTGCACCACGGTATCGCCGTAAGCGTTGCGCGCGCTCAGGTCCAGTTCCTTGATCGCAAGTTCCGTGTTGCCGGTACCGCGCAGCTGGAAACCGCAGGCGCTGAGCATGACGGCCAGGCCCATTACCAGCAGATTGCGTTTGATCATGTTGTAGCTCCCTTGTGGGCCGATTCTGTGCGCCGGCCCGCACGCTGGCGGGCCGGCGTTTCCTGTCAGTTGGCGACGATGTTGACCAGCTTGCCCGGTACCACGATGACCTTGCGGATGCTCAGGCCTTCGGTGAAGCGCAGCACGTTCTCGTTGCTGCGCGCGGCGGCTTCGACTTCTTCGCGGCTGGCCGCGGCCGGCATTTCGATCTGGCCACGCAGCTTGCCGTTGACCTGGATGACCAGGACGATGCTGTCCTGGACCAGGGCGCTTTCGTCCAGTACCGGCCAAGCGGCATCGATCACCGCATCCTGATGACCCAGGCGCTGCCACAGCTCGTGGCTGATGTGCGGGGTGATCGGCGCCAGCAGCAAGGTCACGGCTTCCAGGCCCTCGTGCAGCAACGCACGGTCCTGTTCGCTGGCTTGCGGGGCTTTCTCCAGCACGTTCATCACGGTCATCACCTGGGCAATGGCGGTGTTGAACTTGTGGTGCTGGCCGACATCGGTGCTGGCCTGCTTGATGGCAGTGTGGATGGCGCGGCGGATCACTTTTTGCCCGTCATCGAGGCTGGCGACATCCAGCTTGCCCGGCAGGCCCTGGGCCACGTGGGCCTGAGCCAGGCGCCAGACGCGGCGCAGGAAGCGGTTGGCACCTTCGACGCCGGAGTCGGACCATTCCAGGCTCATGTCTGGTGGCGAGGCGAACATCATGAACAGGCGGCAAGTGTCGGCGCCGTAGGCTTCGATCATCGCCTGCGGGTCAACGCCGTTGTTCTTGGACTTGGACATCTTCTCGGTGCCGCCGATCTCGACCGGCAGGCCGTCGGTTTTCAGCGTGGCGCCGATGATCTTGGCCTTGGCATCGCGTTCGATTTCGACGTCGGCCGGGTTGAACCAGTCCTTGCCGCCATTGCTGGCAACGCGGTAGTAGGTTTCGGCGACGACCATGCCCTGGGTCAGCAGGTTCTTGAACGGCTCGTTGGAGGTGACCAGGCCTTCGTCGCGCATCAGCTTGTGGAAGAAGCGCGCGTACAGCAGGTGCAGGATCGCGTGTTCGATACCGCCGATGTACTGGTCGACCGGCAGCCAGTGGTTGGCCGCTTTCGGGTCGACCATGCCGCCTTCGTAGTTAGGCGAGGCGTAGCGGGCGAAGTACCACGACGACTCGACGAAGGTGTCCATGGTGTCGGTTTCGCGCTTGGCCGCGGTGCCGCATTTCGGGCAGATGCACTCGTAGAACTCGGGCATGCGCGCCAGCGGCGAGCCGGCGCCATCGGGCACGACGTCTTCTGGCAGGGTGACCGGCAGTTGGTCTTCCGGTACCGGCACATCGCCACAGGACGGGCAGTGGATGATCGGGATCGGGCAGCCCCAGTAACGCTGGCGGCTGATGCCCCAGTCGCGCAGGCGGAACTGGGTGCGGGATTTGCCCAGCTCTTTCTTGATCAGCGCCACTTCGATGGCGTCGAATGCGCCGGCGAAGTCCAGGCCGTCGAATTCGCCGGAATTGATCAGTTGGCCGTGCTCGCCGTAGGCGGCCAGCCACTCGTTGCCGACTTCATCGCCAGCGCTGGTGCGCACCACTGCCTTGACCGGCAGGTTGTACTTGTGGGCGAACTCGAAATCGCGCTCGTCGTGCGCCGGGACAGCCATGACCGCGCCATCGCCGTAGTGCATCAGCACGTAGTTGGCGACCCATACCGGCAGTTTCTCGCCGGTCAGCGGGTGCTCGACGAACAGCGAGGTGGCCAGGCCTTTTTTCTCCTGGGTGGCGATGTCGGCTTCGGCGACGCTGCCGCTCTTGCATTCATCGATGAAGGCTTGCAGCTCGGGGTTGCCCTGGGCGGCCTGGGTGGCCAGCGGGTGCTCGGCGGCAACGGCCACGTAGGTGGCGCCCATCAGGGTGTCCGGACGGGTGGTGAAGACTTTCAGGACCCCGGCGTGGCCGATGCTGGCCTGGTCGTAGGGGAACTGCACTTCCATGCCACGGGACTTGCCGATCCAGTTGCGCTGCATGGTCTTGACCTGCTCAGGCCAGCCCGGCAGCTCGTCGAGGCTTTCCAGCAGCTCGTCGGCGTAGTCGGTGATCTTGAAGTAGTACATCGGGATTTCGCGCTTCTCGATCAGCGCGCCCGAACGCCAGCCGCGGCCGTCGATGACCTGCTCGTTGGCCAGCACGGTCTGGTCGGCCGGGTCCCAGTTCACGGTACCGTTCTTGCGGTAGATCACGCCTTTTTCGAACAGGCGGGTGAACAGCCACTGTTCCCAGCGGTAGTAGTCCGGCTTGCAGGTGGTAACTTCACGCGACCAGTCGAACGCCAGGCCCAGGCTCTTGAGCTGGGTCTTCATGTAGTCGATGTTTTCGTAGGTCCACTTGGCCGGAGCGACGTTGTTCTTCATCGCGGCGTTTTCCGCCGGCATGCCGAAGGCGTCCCAGCCCATTGGCTGCAGGACGTTCTTGCCGAGCATGCGCTGGTAACGGGCGATCACGTCACCGATGGTGTAGTTGCGCACGTGGCCCATATGTAGCTTGCCGCTTGGGTACGGGAACATCGATAGGCAGTAGTACGTGTCCTTGCCTGGCTGTTCACTGACTTCAAAAGACTTTCGCTCATCCCAGTAAGACTGGGCGGCGGCTTCGATTTCGCGGGGCTGATAGAGTTCGTGCATGGCTACTTTGCGCTGAGAAATGGGAGACCTTATCCAGGCAGCGATCAATCCGCTGCATCGGCAATCCGGTGTCAAGTATGGTGAACGCCCTAGCATACATGACCCCTGTCCACCGAGGGAAACCCTGATTGCACCGCCTGCGGCGCGGCGGGCCGTTGGTCGCGGCGTCCGGCTGCTTTTACGAGTAACGCTAAGCTCATGTGTGGGGGAGATATATTTATCTTCAATGAGGTGAACGGATGGGAGAGTCGCAGCAACAAGCAACCAAACCGGAGCTTTACGAACGGCTGATCGATCGTCTGGGCCTGGCCCTCGAGGTCGCCAGAACCTCCGTTCGATTACGCGATGAAGTGCCTGCTGAATTGGAGTTGCGTGGTCTGAGCCGCGCTGAATTCGAAGTGATCAAGGCCTATCTGGAATCTCTTCCGGAGGGCGGGCATGGACGCGTCGGCGCATTGCCACAACCGGAGACGCCGCCTGCAGCCAGGGTTGTCTGGCTCAAGGACAAGCGCTCCGCTACCACAGCAAAGTCCAGGACGCTGCAATTCAAGTAGCCGTTCGGGTTTTTACGGCGCAAGGCGGAGTGCGCCACCGGTGTAAAAACTTCCCGGATCGGCACCTGACTATTGTTGCCAGGTGCCGATCCTCTTAGGCTGCGCACCTCCAAGGAGGTGTCCCATGCCGATTCGCTATCTCATCAAACAAATGATCATGCCGCCTGGCATTCTGTTTCTTTTGCTTATTGTTGCCTGGTGGCTGCGTAAGTCCTGGCCGCGTTTGTCGACCCTGTGCTTTGTCCTGGGCCTGGGCGGCTTGTGGCTGATGAGCCTGCCGATCGTGGTCGAGCAGGCCGCCCGGCAACTGGAAAGCGAGCCGGCACTGGCCAGCAGCCAGTGGGCCGGGCTTGCGCAGCATGCCGATGCCATCGTCATCCTCGGTTCCGGGCGCGAGCGCGGCGACCCTGCCTGGGACTCGCAGGACCAGCCCACCGGTGTGGCCATGGAGCGCATGCGTTACGCCGCGCAGTTGGCCAAGGCCTCGGGTTTGCCGGTGTTGACCAGCGGCGGCCTGCATTACGGCACCCCGCCCAGCGAAGCACAGTTGATGGCCGATTCCCTGCAACGTGACCTGGGCGTGAGCGTACGCTGGAAAGAAGAACGTAGCCGCACCACCTGGGAAAACGCGCAGATGAGCGCCGAGTTGTTGCAGCCCCTGGGGATCAAGCGCGTGGTGGTGGTGACCCAGGCCTGGCACATGCAGCGCTCGCGCTGGAGTTTCGAGCAGGCAGGTTTTGAAGTGGTGCCGGCACCGGTGGGCTTTCTTGGCCGCGATCATGCCCGGCCATTCGGTGGCTGGCTGCCGGAAGGCAAGTCGCTGTGGCAGAGCGGCCAACTGCTCAATGAGGCAGTCGGCCTGCTCGGCTACAAGCTGTTCTACTAGACGGTCTTGGCGATCCGGCTGGCCAGCAGGGCCCAGCCCAGCAGCAGCGCGCAGAGAATCACCAGTGGCCAGGAGCGCCATTGCAGGTACGGGGTAAGTTGCTGCATCGGCACCACCTCGCCATAGAGGATGCCGCGTTCGAACTGCGGGATCTGGGCGGTGATGCGCCCGAACGGGTCGATCAGGCCGGTGACGCCGTTGTTGGTGGCGCGGATCATCCAGCGTCCGGCCTCCAGCGCGCGCATCTGCGCCATCTGCAGGTGCTGCAGGGGGCCGATCGAGGTACCGAACCAGGTGTCGTTGCTGATGGTCAGGAGGATATCGCTGCGGGCCGCCAGGCTTGCGGCAAACTCCGGATAGACCACCTCATAGCAGATGTACGGCGCGATCTGATAGCCCTTGGCCTGCAACAGTGGCTGGTCGGCCGGGCCGCGGGCGAAGTCCGACATCGGCAGGTCGAAGAAGGCGATCAGGCCACGGAGCATGTCCTGCAGCGGCACGTATTCGCCGAATGGCACCAGTTTCTGCTTGAGGTAGGTGCCGTCGCCTTCGCCAGTCACGGTGATGCCGTTGTAATAGCGGCGTTGCTCGTGCACCACTTCACGCACCGGCACCCCGGTGATCAAGGCGGTATTACGCTCGGCGGCGAAGTTGCCCATCATGTCCAGGTAGCCCTGGGCCTGATCCTTGAGGATCGGCACCGCGGTTTCCGGCCAGACCAGCAGGTCGACCGGCTTGGAGCTGAAGCTCATGTCGCGGTACAGGGCCAGTTGAGCGTTGACGTGTTCGGGGTTCCACTTCGTTTCTTGCTCGACGTTGCCTTGCAGCGCGGCAACGGTCAGCGGCTTGCCCGCCGGGCTGGTCCAGGCGTGGTTCTTCAGTGCCAGGCCGATGGCCCAGGGTGCCAGCAGCAAGACCACCGCTACCGCCAGGAATGACTTGCGCGCGCGCAGGCGTGGCAGGTTGCACAGCAGCGCCGCGCACAGGGCCAGGCAGAACGAGATCAGCCACATGCCGCCCAGCGGCGCCAGGCCCGACAGCGGGCCGTCGAGCTGGCTGTAGCCGGAGTACAGCCAGGGGAAACCGGTAAGGAACCAGCCGCGGAATGCTTCCTGGCCAACCCACAGGGCGGCGAAGCACAGTGCATCGGCCAGCGGCGCCTCGTTGCGCCGTAGCCAGCGCGCCCAGAGCCAGGCGGGCAGGGCGAAGAACCAGGCAATGGCAGCAAAGAACGCCAGCAACAGCCCGGTGGCCAGCAGCGGCGTGGCGCCGCCATAGGTGTTGATGCTGACGTAGATCCAGCTGGTGCCGGCAGCGTACAGGCCAAAGCCGAAGCACCAGCCGCGGCCCAGGGCCTGGCGCGGGCTGAGCTCGCGCAGGCCGAGGTAGAACAGGCCGGCCGCGAGCAATGCCAACGGCCAGATGTCGAACGGCGCCAGGGCCAGGGTGGTGATTGCACCGGCCGCCACGGCCAGCAGGTTACCGGGCCAGCCGGGGCGGGTGATCCAGCGCATGGTTGTCCTTAACGGGTAATAGGGGTCAGACGCAGCAGGTGAATCCGGCGGCTGTCGGCGTTGAGAATACGGAAACGGTACGGGCCGATCTCGGTGGTCTCGTTACGCTTGGGCAGGTGGCCGAAGGCGCTCATGACCAGGCCGCCAACGGTGTCGAACTCGTCGTCGGAGAACTGGCTGTCGAAGAACTCGTTGAAGTTCTCGATCGGGGTCAGGGCCTTGATCAGGAAGTCGCCGCTGGGCAGTGGCTTGATGTAGCTGTCTTCTTCGACGTCATGCTCGTCTTCGATGTCGCCGACGATCTGCTCGAGCACGTCTTCGATGGTCACCAGGCCCGCCACGCCGCCGTATTCGTCGATGACGATGGCCATGTGATTGTGGTTGGCGCGAAACTCGCGCAGCAGCACGTTCAGGCGCTTGGACTCGGGCACGAAGGTGGCCGGGCGCAGCAGGTCCTTGATGTTGAAACTGTCGCCGTTCTCCTTGAGGATCAACGGCAACAGGTCCTTGGCCAGCAGTACGCCGAGCACGTCGTCGTGGCTTTCGCCGACCACCGGGTAGCGCGAGTGGGCGGCGTCGATCACCGCCGGCAGGAACTCACGCGGCGACTGGGTCGCCTTGATGCTCATCATCTGCGAACGCGGCACCATGATGTCGCGTACTTGCAGGTCGGCGACCTGGATGGCGCCTTCGACAATGGTCAGCGCCTCGCTGTCGAGCAGCTTGTTCTGATGGGCTTCGCGCAGCAGCTCAAGCAGCTCCTGACGGTTTTTCGGCTCGTGGGCAAAAGCCTGGGTCAGTTTGCCCAGCCAGGACTTTTGCCCGTTGCTCGATCGATCTTCGCTCATGGCGGTTACTCGTGATCCTTTGCAGATATCAGTGTTGAATTGTCGTCGTGTTCGTCGTCGGCGTACGGGTCCGGATGACCTAGTTCCGCTAGCAACGTTCGTTCCAGTGCTTCCATTTCCTCGGCCTCATCGTCGTCGATGTGGTCGTAGCCCAGCAGGTGCAGGCAACCGTGGATGACCAGGTGCGCCCAATGGGCTTCGAGCGCCTTGCCCTGTTCTACAGCCTCGCGCTCGACCACGGCGATGCAGATCACCAGGTCGCCGAGCAGCGGAATGTCGAGCAGTTCATCCGGAACGTCGGCCGGGAACGACAGTACGTTGGTGGCGTAGTCCTTGCCCCGCCAGGTGAGATTCAGTTCGCGGCCTTCGGCTTCATCGACCAGACGAATGGTCAGTTCCGAATCGGCCGTGCGCTGGCGCAGGGCCAGCTCGCACCATTGGCGAAATTGTGCTTCGGTCGGGCGGTTCGCATCGCTTGCCAGCTGCAGGTCGAGCTCAAGCATCGCGTTGTTTGCCTTCGGCCGGGTTCTGCTGCTGGCTGTCGAAGCGCTCGTAGGCTTCGACAATGCGCTGCACCAACGGGTGGCGGACCACGTCCTTGGGCTGGAAGTGCGTGAAACTGATGCCCGGCACGCCCTTGAGCACCTCGATGACGTGGGCCAGGCCCGACTTGGTGCCGCGCGGCAGGTCGACCTGGGTGATGTCCCCGGTGATCACCGCGGTGGAGCCGAAACCGATCCGGGTGAGAAACATCTTCATCTGCTCGACCGTGGTGTTCTGGCTTTCGTCGAGGATGATGAAGCTGTTGTTCAGGGTGCGGCCGCGCATGTAGGCCAGCGGCGCGATTTCGATCACCTGGCGTTCGATCAGCTTGGCTACGTGTTCAAAGCCGAGCATCTCGTACAGTGCGTCGTACAGCGGGCGCAGGTACGGGTCGATCTTCTGCGCCAGGTCGCCGGGCAGGAAGCCGAGTTTTTCACCCGCTTCAACCGCCGGGCGCACCAGCAGGATGCGCCGCACCTGTTCACGCTCCAGGGCATCAACCGCGCAGGCCACGGCCAGGTAGGTCTTGCCGGTACCGGCCGGGCCGATGCCGAAGTTGATGTCGTTACCGAGGATTTCCTTCACGTAGCGCTGCTGGTTCAGCCCGCGCGGACGAATCATGCCCTTGCGCGTGCGCAGGGAAACACTGACTTCGTTGACGGCCGGGTTCTCCAGCTCTTCGACGGCCGATTCCTGCAGGTACAGGTGGACCATTTCCGGCGACAGTTCGGTGGCCTTGGCCTCGCGATAGAGGCGGCGCAGCAGTTGCTCGGCAGAGGAGGTGTGTTTGGGTTCGCCGATCAGTTCGAACTGATTGCCGCGGTTGCGGATTTCGATGGCCAGGCGCTGTTCTATCAGGCGCAGATGCTCGTCGAACTGCCCGCACAGGTTGGCGAAGCGATGGGCCTCGAAGGGCTCGAGGATGAAACGATGTGGTTCGATAGGTGCGTTCAAGGTCGTTTTTCAGCCGCCCAACGGCAAAGGATATGGTCTCAAGGATAACCCTAGCCGCTGCAGGGCGAAAGCGCTGAAACGATCAAGGGTCGCCGGGCCTGTAACAAGGCCCGGCAGGACAGGTCAGTGGGCCAGCGAGCCGAACAGCGAGTGCGGGCGCGCGTCGTCGATGTGGATGTCGACGAACTGGCCGATCAGCTTCGGATTGTCGCAGCGGAAGTTGACGATACGGTTATTCTCGGTACGCCCCTGCAACTGGCCGGGGTCGCGGCGCGAGTAGTCGGTGACGAGAATGCGCTGAGTGGTACCGACCATTTGTCGGCTGATCTCGAACCCCTGGGTGTCGAGGCGATGCTGCAGGGCCTTGAGGCGCTCTTTTTTCACTTCTTCCGGGGTTTCGTCCGGCAGGTCCGAGGCCGGGGTGCCCGGGCGCTGGCTGTAAACGAACGAATAGGAGAAGTCGAAACCGACGTCGGCCACCAGCTTCATGGTCTGCTCGAAATCTTTCTCGGTTTCGCCAGGGAAACCGACGATGAAGTCCGAGCTGATGCAGATGCCCGGCACCGCAGCCTTGAGTTTGCGCAGCTTGGACTTGTATTCGAGGATGGTGTGGTTGCGTTTCATCGCTGCCAGCACCCGGTCGGAACCCGATTGCACCGGCAGGTGCAGGTGCTTGACCAGCTCCGGTACCTCGGCGTGGGCCTGGATCAGGCTATCGGAAAACTCCAGCGGGTGCGAAGTGGTGTAGCGGATGCGCTCGATGCCATCGACGGCGGCGACCACGCGGATCAGCTCGGCAAGGTCGGCCAGGCGCCCGTCGTGGGTCTGGCCGCGGTAGCCGTTGACGTTCTGCCCGAGCAGGGTGACTTCACGCACGCCGTTCTCGGCCAGGTGGATGACCTCGGCCAGCACATCGTCGAACGGCCGGCTGACTTCCTCGCCACGGGTGTAGGGCACCACGCAGAAGGTGCAGTACTTGCTGCAGCCTTCCATCACCGAGACATAGGCGGTCGGGCCGTCGATACGCGGCTCGGGCAGGTGGTCGAACTTTTCGATCTCCGGGAACGACACATCAACCTGGGGCAGGCGCGTGGTGCGTGCGGCGTCGATCATTTCCGGCAGGCGGTGCAGGGTTTGCGGGCCGAAGACCACGTCGACATAGGGCGCGCGCTTGCGGATCGACTCGCCTTCCTGGCTGGCCACGCAACCGCCGACGGCAATGACCATGTCTGGTTTCAGGTCCTTGAGTTCACGCCAGCGGCCCAGCTGGGAGTACACCCGGTCCTGGGCGCGCTCGCGGATCGAGCAGGTGTTGAGCAGGATGACGTCGGCGTCTTCGGCGCGGGCCGTGACTTCAAGGGCTTGATGTTCACCCAGTAGATCGACCATTCGCGAGCTGTCGTACTCGTTCATCTGGCAACCGTGGGTTTCGATGTAAAGCTTCTTGGCCATGGGAGATCATCTGGTGATTCGAAGAACCGCACATTATAGGGGCCAGGCGCCGTGGATCCTAGCGTTGTCGGCCCGGTGCCTATGTTATAGTTTGCGACTTATTTACCACCCTTAATTGCCCCCGCCCAAAATGACCAAACGCGAAGCTCCGATCTACAAAGTGATCTTTCTCAACCAGGGCCAGGTGTACGAGATGTACGCCAAACAGATCTACCAGAGCGATCTGTGGGGCTTTCTGGAAGTCGAGGAGTTTGTCTTTGGCGAGCGCACCCAGGTGGTGGTCGACCCGAGTGAAGAAAAGCTCAAGGCTCAGTTCGAAGGTGTGACCCGCAGCTTCGTGCCGATGCATTCGATCGTGCGCATCGATGAGGTCGAGCGCCTGGGCACGCCCAAGATCAGCGAGGCGCGCGGTACTGGCAATGTAATGCCGTTCCCGATGCCAATGCCGGAAAAGTAAGCGGGGGGGGTCAAGGCAGCGGTGCGAACGGAGTACGACCGTCGACGGTCTGCAGTTCCAGCAGGTACTTGCGGAAGATCTGCCCCAGCACCTGGGTGGCGACCTCCAGTTCGTCACGGGGCATCTTCGCAGACACCTCGTCGGCCATGTCCAGCGCATCTTCTGCGCCGTTGACCGCGGCCATCTTCAGCACAATGTAGGCCTGCACATTGTTGGCCGCCACACCTTCACCCTTGTAGAACATGGTGCCCAGGCGGTATTGCGCCTCGGCGTGGCCTTGCAGCGAGGCTTGCTCGAAGTAGCCAAGGGCCTGGTTGAGGTCGCGTGGGGTGTTGGTGCCTTCGTAGTAGAACTCACCTAACTCGTACTGGGCCTGTGCATCCCCGGATTTGGCCGCGTCCTGGCAGGCAGCGAGGGCTTGCGGCAGGTCTTCGGGCTGGGAATCGAGGGTGCAGCGGCCCGTTGCCGGAATCAGCAACGAGTTACCGCCTGCCGTGGCCAGCAGGGGCTGAAGAAGCAACAGGCAGCCCAGGGCGAGGGCGCGGCCGGTGCGGTTCATGGGGATCGACTTACCTCTGCAAAGCTGCGGCCAAAGTGTCTGGTGGCACATTATGGGATAAGCAGCGCCTACCTTACAAAGTCTTTACTCGATTTTCTGCTTTGCAAGGCCCCATCGCGGGGCAAGCGTGCTTCTGTAGGCGCACGCCTGCCCCGCGATGGTCCACTGAATTACAGCTTGGCAAACGCCTTCTCAGCCGCATCCAGGGTGATCTGCAGCTCGGTTTCACCGTGGGCAATCGAGGTAAAGCCGGCCTCGAAGGCGCTCGGCGCCAGGTACACGCCGCCTTCGAGCATCAGGTGGAAGAAGCGCTTGAAGCGCTCGGCATCGCTGGCCATGACGTCATCGAAAGTAACGATATCGTCAGCGCCACTGAAGTACAGGCCGAACATGCCGCCAGCCTGGGTGGTGACGAACGGGATGCCTGCGGCATCGGCGCGCTGTTGCAAGCCATCGAGCAGGCGGCTGGTGAAGGCGCTCAGCTCGTCATGAAAGCCCGGGCGGCTGATCAGCTTGAGGGTGGTCAAGCCGGCGGCCATGGCCAGCGGGTTGCCCGACAGGGTGCCGGCCTGGTAGACCGGGCCCAGCGGTGCAATCTGTTCCATGATCTTGCGCTTGCCGCCGAAGCAGCCGACCGGCATGCCGCCGCCGACGATCTTGCCGAAAGTCGACAGGTCCGGGGTAACGCCGTAGTGGGCCTGGGCGCCACCGAGGGCGACACGGAAACCGGTCATCACTTCGTCGAAAATCAGCACTACGCCATGCTTGTCGCACAGCGTGCGCAGGCCTTCGAGAAAACCGGGTGCCGGTGGCACGCAGTTCATGTTGCCGGCCACCGGCTCGACGATGATGCAGGCGACCTCCTGGCCGACTTCGGCGAGCATCTTCTCGACCGCGTCGATGTCGTTGAACGGCAGGGTCAGGGTGTGTTTGGCAAAGGCTGCCGGCACACCGGCCGAGCTTGGCACGCCCTGGGTCAGCAGACCGGAACCGGCTTTTACCAGCAGGCTGTCGGAATGGCCGTGGTAGCAGCCTTCGAACTTGATGATGCTGTCGCGGCCGGTGTAGCCACGGGCCAGGCGGATGGCGCTCATGGTCGCCTCGGTGCCGGAGCTGACCATGCGGACCATCTCCATCGACGGCACGATCGAGCAGACCAGGTCGGCCATTTCGGTTTCCATGGCGGTTGGCGCGCCATAAGACAGACCGTGTTCCAGCTGCTTGCGTACCGACTCAAGTACGTCCGGGTGGCTGTGGCCGAGGATCATCGGGCCCCAGGAGCCGACGTAGTCGACGTAGCGCTTGTCATCTTCGTCAGTGACATAGGCACCGGCGGCATGTTTGAAGAACAGTGGCGTGCCGCCAACGCTCTTGAACGCCCGCACCGGCGAGTTGACGCCACCGGGGATGTGTTTCTGGGCGTTGGCAAACAGGGTTTCGGAACGAGACATGATGGGCTCTCTCAATCAGGCAGATGCGAACAGGGCGTTGAAGGCGCGGGCACGGCGGGTAACTTCCTGCGTGCTTTCGGCGCCGAACAGGCCGTGAATCACCGCGAGCAGGCTGGCGCCGTGGGCGACCAGCGGGGCGGCGTTGTCGAGGGTGATACCGCCGATCACGCAGATCGGCAGGTGGATGCGACTGCGCGCCTGCTCCAGCAGGGCAATGTCGGCGGCGGGCGCCCCCGGTTTGGTTACCGAGTTGAAGAAGCGGCCGAAGGCGACGTAGCTGGCGCCTTCATGGGCGGCCTGCTCGGCCAGGTCAATTTGCGCGTGGCAGGTGGAGCCGATGATGGCGTTGCGCCCGAGCAGTGCTCGCGCGGGGGTCAGCGGCCCGTCGGTCTGCCCCAGGTGCACGCCGACGCCCAGGCGCGCGGCCAGTTCGGCGTCATCATTGATGATCAGCTGGGTCTTGTAGCGCGAGCACAGGTCGGCCAGCGCTTCGGCTTCGCGCAGCCGGCGGGATTCGTCCTGGCTCTTGTCACGGTACTGCAGCAAGGTCACACCGCCTTCCAGGGCCGCTTCGACATAGGGCAGGAGCTTGCCGGCCAGCAACTGGCTGTCAGTGATGGCATACAGGCCGCGTAACTTCATGGTGTAGACCTCAAGCGAAGATCAGGAACAGAAATCCAGGGGCAAACGGCGTGGAACATACTGGCCTTTGCCCAGTTGCTCGGCGTCGCGCAGGGTCCGCCAGGTGTAGTCCAGGGCCGAACGCACCGCGCTTTGCAGTTGCTCGCCAAGGGCCAGGCGGCCGGCCAGGGCGCTGGCCAGGGTGCAGCCGGAACCATGGTAGCTGCCGGGCAGGCGCTGGCAGGTCCAGGTGTGGCGCTGGCCATCGCGGCTGTACAGGCGGTTATGGATTTCGTGTTCGTCACCGTGACCGCCGGTGATCAGCAGGTGTCTGACAAAAGGCAGGAGCTTTTCTGCGCATTCATCGGCACTGCCTTCGGGCAGTTCGGCCAGGATGCGCGCTTCGGGAAGGTTAGGGGTAGCGATGGTTGCCAGAGGCAGCAGGCGTTCGCGCATGGCGTAGCCGACTTCATCCTTACCCAGGCGGCCACCGCCGCCCGCACGCAGGACCGGGTCGCAGACCAGCGGCAGATGCGGGTGGGCACTGAGCAGTTCGACCACGGTGTCGACCATTTCGGTCGAGCCGAGCATGCCCAGCTTGACCGCCGCTACGGTCGAATCGGCGAGCACGGCATTGGCCTGGGCCAGTACCCACTCGCGGTCGAGGACGCGAAAGTCGCTGACATTGACGGTATCCTGAACGGTCAGGGCGGTCACGGCCGGAGCGGCATGACAGCCTTGCGCAATCAGGGCTTCGATATCTGCCTGCAAGCCGGCACCGCCACTGGGGTCGTGGCCGGAGAGACAGAGGACAACGGGGCGGGAGCTGTAGGTATTCATGGTGCGCGAGCTTATCACCAAACGCTTTTGCTGGGTCCGCCCGGGCGCCGGGGATTTTTCAACGGGCGTTTGAACTGCAGCTTAAAAATCGCTGAAAGTGCCGTTCTAGAGCCTTTGGCGCAAAGTTTTCAGTAGCGTCTGGCAGGCTCGGAAAGCTATGCTAGAGTGCTCGAATAAACCGATAACGGTTACTGCCGGATTGCGTCGCCTCAAACGGACAGGAGGCTACGCGACGCGACCGGGACAGACCATGCTGGGGCTGTATGCGCTATTTGCTGATTGTTGTGCTGGGCTGGTTGCCGTTACTGGCCACGGCGGTCGATTTCGACGACTCCACCCGCAGCTTGCCCTTGGGGCAGGTGATGCAGGTGTTCGAAGACCGCGATGGCAATGCCAGCATTGCGCAGGTCAGTGCGCCGTCGTTCAGCGAGCATTTTCGCCCGCACCGCGCCGAAGTCCTCAACGCCGGCTATTCCACCTCGGTGTTCTGGCTGAAAATCCAGCTGCGCTACACTGCCTTGCCCTCGGCCGCGCCCCGCGCCTGGTTGCTTGAGCTGGCTTACCCGCCACTCGATCACCTTGAGCTCTACCTGCCCGACGCCAGCGGCACCTTCCACCTGGCCCAGCGCACCGGCGACGCCCTGCCTTATGCCAGCCGGCAGATCAAACAGAACAACTACCTGTTTGAACTGCCCTTTACCCCCGGCCAGACCACCACTGCTTATTTGCGCCTGCACAGCGAAGGTTCAGTGCAAGCGCCGCTGACCCTGTGGTCGGCCCAGGCCTACCTGGAAGCGCAGCCCACCCGCCTGTATGTGCTCGGCCTGATCTACGGCGTGTTGCTGGGAATGCTGGTGTACAACCTGTTCATCTATCTGAGCGTGCGCGACACCAGTTACCTGTACTACATCCTCTATATCGCCTCGTTCGGCCTGTACCAGGTGTCGGTCAACGGCGCCGGCGTGGCCTATTTCTGGCCGGACAGCCCCTGGTGGGCGAACGCCGCCACGCCGATGTTCATCGGCGCGGCAGGTTTGTTCGGTTGCCAGTTTGCCCGCAGCTTCCTGCAACTGAGCAATCACAGCCGTGCCTTCGATGCGCTGCTCAAGCTGCTGATGGGCTGCGGCGCGCTGGTCATGCTGTTGTCGCTGACCAGCAGCTACGGCGTTGCCCTGCGTCTGGCCACCGCCCTGGCCCTGCTGTTTACCGTGTGCATCTTCGCCGCCGGGATTTTCGCCTGGCGCCGCGGTTTGCGCGTGGCCCGCTACTTCATCATCGCCTGGTCGGCGTTTTTGCTCGGTGGCCTGGTCAACACCTTGATGGTGCTGGGTTACCTGCCGAACGTGTTCCTGACCATGTACGCCAGCCAGATCGGTTCGGCGCTGGAGGTCGGCCTGTTGTCCCTGGCGCTGGCCGACCGCATCAACAGCATGCGCGACGAGCAGGCCCGAACCCTGCGCGAAACTGGCCGCACCCTGGAACAGCTCAACATCGAGCTGGCCAACAGCAACCGCCTAAAGGACCAGTTCCTGGCCACTGTCACCCATGAGTTGCGCACGCCGATGAACGGTGTGATCGGCTCGCTGGAACTGATGCAGACCATGCCGCTGGACGGCGAGCTGGCCCAGTACCAGCACACCGCAAGCTCCGCGGCCCAGGACATGATGGGCATGGTCGATGACATCCTCATCCTCACCGAGCTGCAGGCTGGGCGCTTGAGCGCCCAGAATGCGCCGTTCAGCCTGCGTTCGCTGCTCCAGGAAGTGCGTGCCGAATACGCCGCGCCGGCTATGGCCAAGGGCCTGTACCTGAGCCTGGATACCCCGGCGGAGCTGCCCGATGTGCTGATCGGTGATCGGCACAAGCTGGCCATGTGCTTGGGCTACCTGATGGACAATGGAATCAAGTTCACTCACCAGGGTGGGGTCATGTTGCAGGCCCGCGGTTCGCGCCTGGGGCCGGACTTGCTGGGGCTGAGCATCAGTGTCAGCGACAGCGGCATCGGTTTCGACTGCCTCGATGAGACCACGCCGTATCAGCGCTTCTTCCAGGTCGATGGGTCGATGACCCGTGGATACGGCGGCCTGGGCATCGGCCTGGCGATCTGCCGGCAACTGGCCGAGCTGATTGGCGCCCGCCTGCAGCATGAGTCAAACCCGGGGCTGGGTAGCCGCTTCGAGTTGAGCCTGAGCGTGCCCTTGAGCCCTCCCCAGGCGCAGTTGGGCGTGGCCCGGCCAGGGTTAAACCACGGCTAGTTAGGCGTTTTTGTCACTTTGACAGGGGGGCAGGGCGTGATTCACTGAAAATTCAGTCACGCCAGGATCCAGGAGGCCCCTCGATGAACCTGCACCAGTACGCTGAAACCCATGAGGTCACCAACCAGCCGCCGTCCCTGGACGGGGCCAACCTGTACCGCATCGACCTGCCACTGCAGGAATGGTCGCGGCGCTACGGGGCGGGTTGGGCGCAGGAGCGCATCGACGCGTACGGCGCCCTGGCCGGCGGGCCGCTGATGGCCGCAGGCTTTCTGGCCAACCAGAACAAGCCGCAGTTCAGCAGCCATGACCGTTATGGCCATCGCATCGATCTGGTGGAGTTTCATCCGGCCTATCATGAGCTGATGCGCACGGCCATCGAGCATGGCCTGCCGTCCTTGCCGTGGACCGACCCGCGTGAAGGCGCGCATGTCGCCCGCGCCTCGATGACCTACCTGCACAGCCAGGCCGAAGCTGGCAGTGGCTGCCCGTTGACCATGACCTTCGCCGCCGTGCCGGCGCTCAAGCTGCAGCCGGAGCTGGCCGGGTACTGGCTGCCGAAAGTGCTGGCCACCGAATACGACCCGCGCAACGTTGGCGACCGCCACAAGGTCGGCGTGACCCTGGGCATGGCCATGACCGAGAAGCAGGGCGGCACCGATGTACGCGCCAACACCACCCGTGCCTATCCGGTGTGTGCGCCCGGCCCGGGCCAGGCCTATGAGCTGGTCGGGCATAAATGGTTCTGTTCGGCGCCGATGTGCGATGCCTTCCTGACCCTGGCGCAGACCGACAAGGGCTTGAGCTGCTTCCTGCTGCCGCGCCACCGCCCGGATGACAGCCGCAACCAATTCTATATCCAGCGCCTGAAGAACAAGCTCGGCAACTGCTCCAACGCCTCCAGCGAGGTCGAGTTCCGTGGTGCCCTGGCCTGGATGATCGGCGAAGAAGGCCGCGGTGTGCCGACCATCATCGAAATGGTGGCCATGACCCGCTTCGACTGCATGGTCGGCTCCAGCGCCCTGATGCGTCAGGCCCTGACCCAGGCGGCCCATCACTGCGCCCATCGCCAGGTCGGTGGCCGGCTGCTGGCCGAGCAGCCTTTAATGCAGAACGTGCTTGCCGATCTGGCCCTGGAAAGCGAAGCGGCGCTGGCCTTGAGCCTGCGCATGGGCAGCGCCCTCGACCAGCCGGATGATCCGCACCAGGCGCGCTTTGCCCGGTTGATCACTGCCGTGGGCAAGTACTGGATCTGCAAGCGGGCACCGGCAATGATCAACGAAGCGGCCGAATGCATGGGCGGCGCCGGCTATGTCGAAGACAGCATCCTGCCGCGTCTGTACCGCGAAGCGCCGGTCAACTCGACCTGGGAAGGCTCGGGTAACGTCCAGTGCCTGGACGTGTTGCGCGCACTGTCCAAGGAGCCGGGTGTGCTCGACACGCTGTTCGCCGAACTCGGTGATGGCCACGGCGACCCGCGCCTGGCCGCGCATATCGGCAACCTCAAGGCGGCATTCGCCGACACCAGCGACATCCAGTACCGCGCCCGCCAGCTCACCGAAGACATCGCCGTGGGCCTGCAGGCCAAGCTGCTGCTCGAAGCCGGTAATACAGCGGTCAGCGACGCCTTTATCGCCAGCCGCCTGGGTGGCAGCGGCCGGGTATACGGCGTGCTGCCCCGTGGTGTCGACGTTGCCGCGCTGGTGCAGCGCTCGACCCCGAACTGGCCGCTCTAACGTGCGTGCCTTTGCCGCCGGATATAGGCAAGATGGGCGCATGCATGTCAGACAGGAAGTACATTGTGAGCCGTACTGATGAAGCCTTCGTTGTCGTAGAAACCGCCGAGCAGGCCGTCGATCGCCTCGCCGCCCTGCACGAACAAGCCACTGCGGCCCTGAGCCAGGCGCTCAAGCGCTACCTCAAGGACCGCACCGAGCCGGACGCCGAGGAGCGCGCGCTGTTTCGCTACCCCGAGCTGCGCCTGACCTACCAGTACCATGGCGAAGTGCCGGCAATCACTCGCGCCTACGCCAAGGTGCAGCTGCCGGGCACCTACAGCGTGACCGTGACCCAGCCGGCGTCGTTCCGGGGCTATCTGCTGGAGCAATTGAAGCCACTGATGCGCGACTTTACCGTCACGGTTGAAGTGGGCGTCAGCCAGCAGAACATTCCTTACCCTTATGTGGTCGAGCAGGGCGACGAGCTGGCCGGCACTGGCATTACTGCCGCCGCGCTGGCGCGGGTTTTCCCCAGTACCGATCTTTCCGCCGCCACAGACGGCATCGCTGACGGCCTGTACGACTGGGCCAACGTTGACCCGCTGCCGCTGGCGCTGTTCGACGCCGCGCGGGTGGATTTCTCCCTGCGCCGCCTGGTGCACTACACCGGAAGCGACTGGCGCCATGTGCAGCCGTGGATTTTGCTGACCAACTACCATCGTTATGTCGACCAGTTCATCAGCCATGGCCTTGAACAGCTGCGTGACGACCCGCGTTTCGTGCGTATGGTCCTGCCCGGTAATGTGATCATTGAGAAGGCCATGGACAACGGCGAAGCCCAGGCCCTGGTCGCCGGGGTGGTCTGGCACCGTTACCAGATGCCGGCCTACCACCTGATTGCCGCCGATGGTGATGGCATCACCTTGGTCAATATTGGCGTCGGCCCCTCCAACGCCAAGAACATTACCGACCACCTGGCGGTACTGCGTCCGCATTGCTGGCTGATGATCGGCCACTGCGGCGGCCTGCGCCAATCGCAGACTATCGGCGACTACGTGCTGGCCCACGCCTACATGCGCCGCGACGGGATTCTCGACCGGGTAGTGCCGCCGAACATTCCGATTCCGGCCCTGGCCGAAGTGCAACTGGCCCTGCAGGAAGCGGCGGCGCAGGTGACCGGCGAGCGTGGCGACGAGCTGAAAAAGCGCCTGCGCACCGGTACCGTACTGACGTATGACGATCGCAACTGGGAGCTGCGCTGGGCTCAGGAACGGCCGTTGATCAACCTGTCGCGGGCCGTGGCAGTAGACATGGAAAGCGGCACCATCGCCGCCCAGGGCTATCGCCTGCGGGTACCGTACGGCACATTGCTGTGCGTTTCCGACAAGCCACTGCACAGCGAGATCAAACTGCCGGGGGCGGCCAACGCCTTCTACAACCGGGCGGTCAGCCAGCACCTGAAGATCGGCATCGCCGCCCTCGACCTGCTGCGTACCGAGCTCAACTCGCTGCACTCGCGTAAACTGCGCAGTTTTGACGAGCCGCCGTTCCGCTGAGGCCCCATGTCGCTACCCCCACGCTCCAAGCCGCGGCGTCCCGCGGCCAAACCCGCCGGCCCGCGTCGCCAAGCCAAGGCGCCGCCGGCCGAGCCGCGGTTGATCCTCTTCAACAAGCCCTTTGACGTACTGACCCAGTTCAGCGACGGCGAAGGGCGCGCAACCCTCAAGGACTTCATCGCCATCCCCGGCATCTACCCGGCCGGGCGCCTGGATCGTGACAGCGAGGGCTTGCTGCTGTTGACCAACGACGGCCAGTTGCAGGCGCGGATAGCCGACCCCAGGCACAAGCTGGCGAAGACCTACTGGGTTCAGGTGGAGGGTGAGCCGAGCGAGGAGCAGTTGCAGCGTTTGCGCGATGGCGTCGAGCTTAACGACGGCCCGACCCTGCCGGCCCAAGCCCGTCAGCTCGACGAGCCCGAACTGTGGCCACGCAACCCGCCAGTACGCTTTCGCAAAAGCGTACCGACAAGCTGGCTGGAGCTGATCATCAAGGAAGGGCGCAACCGTCAGGTACGGCGCATGACCGCTGCCGTCGGTTTGCCGACCCTGCGCCTGGTGCGCGTGCGGATCGGCGACTGGAGCCTGGATGGCCTCGATCAGGGCCAGTGGCGAGAAGTCCCGGCCAGGCTTTAAACGCCTTCGATAAAGCCGATCACCACGCTTTTGATGATGAAGGCGAGGATGCCCAGGCCCAGCACGAAAAACAGGATGAAGGTGCCGAACTTGCCGGCCTTGGATTTTTTCGCCAGGTCCCAGACGATAAAACCCATGAAACCAATCAGGATGGTGACCAGGATGGTCATCATCCATTCTTCGAACAACGCAGGATCCATCGATACTCTCCGGCAGGTTGAGGCGCGTGATTATACGCCCCGCATGCCAGCCTGACTAACGCAGGTGCGTGAGTGGCAGTTCGGTGCTGGCCAGCACCTGGTTGAGAACGAAGCTGGAGCGCACGCTGGTGACGCCTTCGATGCGCGTCAGATGACCCAGCAGCAACTGCTGGTAATGGTCCATGTCGGGTACCACGACTTTCAGCTGGTAGTCAGCATCCATCCCGGTCACCAGGCTGCATTCGAGCACTTGCGGCAGGCTGCGGATCGCCGCTTCGAAGGTCTCGAAGCGCTCGGGGGTGTGCCGGTCCATGCCGATCAGCACATAGGCGGTCAGGCTCAGGCCTAGCTTCTTGCGGTCAAGCAGGGCGACCTGGCGGGCAATATAACCGTCGTCTTCCAGTTGCTTGACCCGACGCGAGCAGGGCGAAGGTGACAGGCCGATGCGCTCGGCCAGTTCCTGGTTGGAGATGCGCGCATCGCGCTGCAATTCGGCAAGAATGCTCAGGTCATAGCGGTCGAGCTTGCTCATGGGATTGGCCTTTTCTGTTTCGATTGCGTTGAATTATCAATCTGTAGGCAAAAATTGCGCAAGTGATATTTAAATGAGCAATCTTCGCAATCCTCTGCCGCTGCCTTCGCCGTATTCTTATCACCAGAATCACTGCCCGGACATCAGTCCAGTGCGGCGGGCCGAATCAGGCCAGCTGCGGCCAGCAACCCCACCAGGTTGTGCTCGGCCCCCGGGCTACACACTGTCCACAAGACGGCGTGAGGTGAGCCGGTGTCACAAGCGCCGAGCACGGACAAAATTCTCAAAGGGAGACCCCAGGGTCTCCCTTTTTTATTACTTAAATTTCATCTGGCGGCCGATAACCCGTGGCAGACGGCCTGATAGAGTAATCCCAGGCCCCTTGTTATCGGTCCGAGAGGAAAGTATGAAAGCGCGTGTCAGGCGTATGGCGGGTGTGGGTGTGCTGTGCATGAGTGTCAGTCTGCCGTTGCTGGCTGAGGGGCAGGGAGCTTCACCCTTGCAGTCGCGGCCCGATGAAGTGCGCCAGACCCAGGAGCCACGCACCGGCTATTACCAGGATATTCCGCGGCGCAACGACAACCGCTATTACCATGCCGGTGGTGGCGGGCATGCGGATGGCCACGGCAATGGCTGGGGGCCGGGGCCGCAGTACCGTCCGGGGCACACCATCGAGCGCTTCCCCGATCAGTACTGGAAAGTGCCCTATCGTGGGCATGACTACTTCTATTCCGGCGGCTACTGGTATCGCCCGCAAGGCCCGCGCTATGTGGTGGTGACTCCGCCCTATGGCGTGCGAGTGAATTACCTGCCGGATTATGCCCGGCAAGTGTGGATTGGCAGTGCGCTGTTCTTTGTTGCGGCGGGGACGTATTACCAGTACCTGGAAGCCAGCCGCGAGTACATGGTGGTCAACCCGCCGGCGGCCAGTGCTGAAGATCAGGATCTGCAGCACAATCGTGACCGATATGAGTGTTATCGCTGGGCAGTGCAACAGACCGGTTTTGACCCGGCTGCGGCCAGCTACGCGCCGTCGGCGCAGGTGGCCGATAACTATCGGCGGGCGCAGGCTGCTTGCTTGAGTGGGCGGGGTTATAGCGTCAATTGAACCGCGGCATGCAGTTCCAGTGTGGCCGGCCTTACCGGCGATGCAAGGCGCAGCCTTGCCAACTGCCTCACATCACCGGATCAGCATGCACCAGCACTTCAGCCTTGGGGTATTTGCTGTTGATCGCCGCCGCTGCCTGGTCACACAAGGCATGGGCCTGGGTCAGCGGCAGGTCCCCGGGCAACTCCAGGTGCACCTGCACGAACCAGTGGCTACCCGAAACTCGCGTGCGCAAATCATGAGCGCCGCGCACCCCCGGCACACTGCAAGCCAGCGCGAGCATCTGCTCGCTGATGTCGCCCGGCAGCTCCTGGTCCATCAGGATCGAGCTGCTCTCGCGGGCAATCTGCAGGGCACTCCAGAGGATGTACAGGGCAATGCCCAGGCCAAAAATTGCGTCCAGCTGTGGCCAGCCAAAGCGCGCCAGCACCAGCGCCACCAGGATGCTGCCGTTGAGCAGCAGGTCGGAGCGGTAATGCAGTGAATCGGCGCGTACTGCGGTCGAGCCGGTGATACGGATCACCTTGCCTTGCAGCATCAGCAAGGCAATGGTCAGCACCAGCGACAACAGCATCACGGCAATGCCGACGCCGGTGTCTCCCAGAGGCTGCGGATTCTGCAGCCGCTCCACCGCCTGCACGCCGATCAGTACCGCACTGACGCCGATGAACAGCGCCTGGGCCATGCCGGCCATGGCTTCGGCTTTGCCGTGACCATAGCGGTGGTCGTCATCGGCCGGGCGCAGGGCGTAGTGCACTGCCAGCAGGTTGAGGAACGAGGCCACGCCATCAAGGGCCGAGTCGGTCAACCCGGCCAGCAGGCTGACCGAACCGCTGAGCCACCAGGCCACTGCCTTGGTCAGGATCAGGATACTGGCCACCGCCAAGGATGCGCGAGTGGCCAGGCGCAGCAGGCGTTGGTGTTCAGCCGAGGGAGTCATGCCTAAAGTGGCTTCCTGTCAGAGATCAAGCAGCGGGCTTGAGGCCGTACATCGCCAGTTGCTCGACGCTGCCCTTGTGCTGGATCAGGCGCGGGTCGTTGAGCGGCAGGCGCTGGCCCAGTTCGCTTTCGAGAATAGCCTGCAGCTTGCTGTTGTCGACCTTGCCGTCTGCGCTGATGGCTTCATTGAGTTTTTCAGGTGCGACCTGGGCAGTGGTACCGCCGGGCAGGTAGATGGCGCCTGTGGCGAAGTCGATGCCGAAGGCGATCAGGCCCGGGATCACATAGAAAAGGATGCCGATGGCGTCGAGGGCGGCGACCACCGGGTCGATCTTGCCTTCGATCTGGCCGCGTCGGTCGGGGAAGAACAAGGTGCCGCAGGCGGTCAGTTGGCTCAACAGGGTGGCGATTACGACGCCGCCAATGACACGGGAGGGAATACGCATGGAAATCTCCGGAATGAAGGCGACAAAGATACAGGCAAAGAGCCTGCATCTACAGCTAAGACCATGATAAGGCGGGCTCGGTTCGCCGTTATACTCGGCGGATTGTTTGAGGGCCACCATGAAATCATTACCGATCGATGCCGTACTGCCAGCCTTGCGCGCTGCCTTGAGCCAGCGCCACGAAGCGGTGCTCGAAGCGCCCCCCGGCGCCGGCAAGACCACCCGCGTGCCGCTGGCGCTGCTCAATGAGCCGTGGCTGGCCGGGCAGCGCATCCTCATGCTCGAACCACGGCGCCTGGCGGCGCGGGCGGCGGCGGAACGGCTGGCCAGCGAGCTGGGTGAGCAGGTAGGGCAAACGGTCGGTTACCGCATTCGCCTGGACAGCAAGGTCGGGCCGAACACGCGCATTGAGGTGGTCACCGAGGGGATTCTCACCCGTCGCTTGCAGGCCGACCCGGCGCTGGACGGTGTGGGCCTGTTGATCTTCGATGAATTCCACGAGCGTAGCCTCGACGCCGACCTTGCCCTGGCCCTGAGCCTTAATGGTCGCGAATTGTTGCGTGACGATCCGCCGCTGAAAATCCTGCTGATGTCGGCCACTCTTGAGGGCGAGCGTCTGTCTGGCTTGCTCGACGATGCCCCGGTGGTCAGCAGCGAAGGGCGCATGTTCCCGGTCGATGTTCGGTGGGGCCGGCCGTTCCAGCCGGGTGAGTTCATCGAGCCGCGGGTGGTCGATACGGTGCTGCAGGCCATCGCTGACGAGTCGGGCAGTGTCCTGGTGTTTCTGCCGGGGCAGGCGGAGATTCGCCGGGTGCATCAATCCTTGCAGGATGCCCTCGGTGATCGCCGCGATATATTGCTGTGCCCGCTGCATGGCGAGCTTGATCTCAACGCCCAGCGCGCCGCCATCGATACCCCGCCAGCCGGCCTGCGCAAGGTGGTGCTGGCGACCAACATCGCCGAGACCAGCCTGACCATCGATGGCGTGCGCGTGGTGGTCGATGCGGGCCTGGCGCGGGTGCCGCGTTTTGATCCTGGCAGCGGTATGACCCGTCTGGACACCCAGCGCATCTCCCGCGCGAGCGCCACCCAGCGTGCTGGCCGCGCCGGGCGCCTGGAGCCCGGCGTCTGCTACCGCTTGTGGTCCGAAGCCCAGCACGAGCAACTGGCGGCCTATGGCGCGGCCGAAATTCTCCAGGCTGACCTGGCTGGATTGGCTCTGCAACTGTCGCGCTGGGGCGTTACCCCCGAACAACTGCGCTGGCTCGACCAACCGCCTGCGGCCGCCTATGGCCAGGCGCTGGACCTGTTGCAGCGCCTGGGCGCGTTCAAGGCCGACAGCCCGGACAGCCTCAGCGCCCACGGCCAGGCCATGGCCGAACTGCCGGCGCACCCGCGCATCGCCCACTTGCTGCTGCGCGGCCAGGACCTGGGCCTGGCCGACATGGCCTGCGACGTCGCCGCCTTGCTCGGTGAACGCGACATTTTGCGTGGCGGCGGTGCCGACCTGCACAGCCGCCTGGCCCTGCTCAGCGGCGAAACCCGAGCAGCCAAAGGCGCGCAGGGCGGTGTGCAACGTGCCCGGCAACTGGCCCGCCAGTACCGTGGCTACCTGCGTGACAAAGCTACTTCAGCCGTCGCCGACCCTGATCACTCGCGCTGGCTCGGCGCCTTGCTGGCGCTGGCTTATCCGGACCGCGTCGCGCAGCAGCGGCGTGCCGGCGGTGCGGAATATCGCCTGGCCAACGGTCGCGCCGCGCTGTTCGGCGAAGCCGATGCCTTGATGAAACATTCGTGGCTGGTGATCGCCGATCTGGGCAGCCGCCAGGGCCAGCGCGAGGAGCGTATTTATCTGGCTGCCGATTTCGACCCGGCGCTGTTCGACGGGGTGCTGGCCGAACAGGTGCGCAGCCTGGATATCCTCGACTGGGACGAACGCGATAACGTTTTGCGTGCCGAGCGTCAGCGCAAGGTCGGCGAGCTGGTGCTTAGCCGCGAACCGCTGACGGGCCTGGATGAAGACGCCCGCGCCAAGGCACTGCTGGAACTGGTGCGGCGCAAGGGTCTGGAGTTGCTGTCGTGGACGCCCGAGCTGCGCCAGTGGCAGGCGCGGGTGGCGCTGTTGCGCCATCTCGACCTGGCGAGCCGTGGTGAAAGCGAGTGGCCGGACCTGAGTGATGCCGCGCTGCTGGCCAGCCTGGGCGACTGGCTGCAACCCTACCTGGGCAAGGTCACCCGTCTGAGCCACTTCGCCCAGCTCGACCTCTCGTCGATCCTGCGCAACCTGCTGCCCTGGCCACTGCCTCAGCGCCTGGATGAACAGGCGCCGGTTCACCTGAGCGTGCCCTCGGGTTCGAACATCCGCCTGGACTACAGCGAAACCCCGCCGATACTCGCCGTGCGCTTGCAGGAACTGTTCGGCCTGGCCGAAACCCCGCGCATCGCCCAGGGCCGTCAGCAGGTATTGCTGCACCTGCTGTCGCCGGCGCGGCGGCCCGTGCAGGTGACCCAGGACCTGGCCAACTTCTGGCGCAGTACCTACACGGAGGTGAAAAAGGATTTGAAGGGTCGCTACCCCAAGCACTACTGGCCGGATGACCCGCTGGTGGCCGAGGCCACGGCGCGGGCCAAACCGCGTAAATAGTCAGGGCTGCGCAGGCAACAGCAAGCGCGCCGTGACCGGCAGGTGATCGGAGATCTCCAGGGTATCCTGCTGAATCACCCGGGCCCCCAAGCGCTGCAGTTTCGGGCTGTGGAACAGGTAATCGAGGGTGCGGTCCGGCCCTTGCAGGTTGCGGTCGTTGGGGTAATGGGTCAGCCAGGCCGCGCGCTCGGCGCCGCTGGCTTCGGCGTTGCTGGGGATCATCGGGTATTTGTCCCAGAGCAGATGCAGGTCGCTGTCGGCGCTGTACTGGCCACGCAGTTCGGCCGGCAGGCGGCGGTACTGGCCGAGCGGTAGCAGGTTGAAGTCGCCACCGATCAACCACGGCGTGCCCTGGCTTTCCAGCTTGTCGAGCAGTTGGGTTACCTGCTGCACCTGCTGGCGCTGAATGTCGCTGCCCGCTGAAAAAGCCGCCAGGCGGGTGTTGAGCACTGCCAATTGGCCGCCATCGCGCAGCGGCAGGTAGCTGGCAAGAATTGCCTGCTGAGGTTGCAGCAAGCGCTGCCAGGCATTGCTGGCGTCGACCGGCAATTGCAGGCGCTCGGCCTGCTTGATCGGGTAGCGGCTCAGGGTTGCAAGGCTGCGGCCGACGCTGCCGAAGATGTGCCGGTCGGGAACGAAATCGGCTTTCCAGTCGTAGGCCTGCACCGCGCAGGGGTAGATATCCACCAGCCGTTCGCGCAGCAGTGTCAGTTGATCCTGGTAGTCGCTGGCCTTGGCGTTGTTGTCCAGTTCCTGGAGCAGGACGATGTCTGGCTGCTCGGCGCGGATCACCCGCGCCACTTCATCGAGGTTGAAGGCGAGGTCTTGCGGGGTAGGGCGGGTGTCGTCACCACGGCCCTGGTCGTACCAGAACACGTAGCGCTTGCCGGCCAGGTACTGCACGTTCCAGGTCATCACCTTGAGCACCTGGCCGGGTACCAGCGCCGCCGTGCTGGCCCGGCAACTGACCGCCAGGTTCTCGCGTGGTTCGGGTTGCCAGCTCAGCTGGCTGGCCAGCAGCCACAGCAGGGCGAACAGAACAAGCAGGGTCAGCAGGGCGTTGCGCAGTAGTCGGGTCATTGGCTAACCAGTCAGGACAGCGGTGGCTCTGTCGCCGGTTCGCTGACCAGCATGTACAGGCGAAACATCACTACAGTGCTGAACAGCTGCAAAAAGCCGTTGCCGCTGTCCAGGGCCAGTTGCGCCAGCGGCGAAGGCTCGGGCACCAGCATCATGCTCAGGCCGTCGATCAGCCACAGCACTGCCATTACCCCGAGGACGCAACTGAAGATGCGCCAGAAGTTGCCGGTGGTCATCTGGAAACTGGAACGCATGGCCTCGATCGGCGGCTGGCCGCGCAATACCAGGGCGTATTCGGCAAACACCAGGTGGATCATCACCCAGATGCCGGGAATGATGAACAGCGCGGCGCCGGCCATGATCAGCAGCGAGCTGAGCATCACCATCAGCGCAAACGACGGCCACAGGCGCACGGCCATGGCCAGCAGGTTGCGCTTGAGCGGGGTGTAGCCGTTGCTGCGGGTGTCGAGGTAGAGGATCAGCGCGGCGCTGTACAGCGGGTAGAACAGCAGGCTGACCAGCATGCCGTAGCCAGGAGAGGCGTCCTCGCCCAGTTGCTGGTACAGCAATTGGGAGCACAGGGCTTCGAGCACTACAAGCGGCAGGCACAGCTGGGCAATGCTCAGCAGGTGACGGCGGAAGAAATACAGGGAGTCGCGCAGAACACTAAGCGGATTCATCAGTCGATATCGCAATTGAAAGAAAAGCAGGGCGTCACTTTAGCCCAGGCGCAGGCCAACCTGAAGAAAGTTTAATCCCGGCTTGTGTTGAATCTGGCGCCCCGGCACCCCATTTTACCGGTACTCGATTTTCCGCTTTTGCAGTGAGGTTGCCCATGAACAGTGAAGAACAAACCCTGATCGACGGCCTGTTCGGTCGGCTCAAGCAAGCCGAAGACCCGGCCGTGCCGCGTGATGCCCAGGCCCAGGCGCGCATTGGCGAACACCTGCAGCAGCAACCGGCAGCGCCTTACTACATGGCCCAGGCGATCCTGGTGCAGGAAGCGGCGCTCAAACGCCTGGATGAACAAAACAAGCAGTTGCAGGCCGAGCTCAAACAAGCCAAGGCCCAGGTGGCCGCCACAGCGCCGAGCAGCAGCGGCGGCTTCTTGTCGAGCATCTTCGGCAGCGGCACCCGCGATTCACAGCCAGTGCAAAATCAGCCAGCAGCCAGCGCCCCCGCAAGTGGTGGCGGCTGGCGCGAACCGTCGCGTCCGTCGTTCAACCCGCCTGCCCAGCAGCAGGGTTTCAACGCAGCTCCCGCCCAGGCCCCGGCCCGCGGCGGTGCCAGCAGCTTCCTCGGCGGCGCCCTGCAAACTGCCGCTGGCGTGGCCGGCGGGGTGATGCTGGCGCAGGGCATCAGCAGCCTGTTCAACCATCACTCGCAACCTGAAGAGGTGGTCGAGGTGATCAAGGAAGAACCGGCGCCCGCCAGCGATACCGGCGGCTGGGGCAGCAACGACGAGCAACGGCTGACTGCCGACAACGGCGGCTATGGCAATGACCAGGGCGGCTTCATGGACACCGACTACGGCAGCGATGACGGCGGCTTCTTCGGCGGTGATGACGACAGCTTCGTCTGACTGCGCTTACCCGCATGGGCCGAGGGCTGGCATACTGGGCGCCGAAACGGCCCCGGTGTGCGGCGGCCGGCAACAGCGCCGTGGCGCCATGAGGAAAAGCGGTGAAGAAGATCGCGGTATTCGCCGATGTGCAGAACCTCTACTACACCGTGCGCCAGGCCTACGGCTGCCACTTCAACTATGCCGCGCTGTGGGCCGACATCAGCCAGCACGGGCAGATTGTCGAAGCGGTGGCTTACGCCATTGACCGCGGCGACAGCAAGCAGCAGCAGTTTCAGCAGATCCTGCGCAACCTCGGTTTCACGGTCAAACTCAAACCCTATATCCAGCGCAGCGACGGCTCGGCCAAGGGCGACTGGGACGTGGGCATCACCCTCGATGTGATCGACGCCGCCGCGCGGGTCGATGAGGTCGTGCTGGCCTCCGGCGACGGCGATTTCGACTTGCTGCTCGAGCGCGTCATCAGCCGTCACGGCATTCAGGCTGTCGCCTATGGCGTGCCGGGGCTGACTGCCAATTCACTGATTCGCGCTGCCAGCCGTTACGTGCCCATCGAGGGCAGCCTGCTGCTCAAGCATTAAGATTTTTGAGGTTGTCGTTTTGGAACGTATCGCTGTCATCGACTTTGAAACCACCGGTATTTCACCCGGCGCCGGTTGCCGGG
Source organism: Pseudomonas sp. 2835 (assembly GCF_050435905.1). Taxonomy (NCBI): domain Bacteria; kingdom Pseudomonadati; phylum Pseudomonadota; class Gammaproteobacteria; order Pseudomonadales; family Pseudomonadaceae; genus Pseudomonas; species Pseudomonas sp. 2835. The sequence goes on from NZ_JBNDLE010000009.1 coordinate 166,327, forward strand.
CCACCGAAGTGGCGGTGGTCATGCTGGAGCGCGGGCGCATTGTCGAGCGCTATCAAAGCCTGATGAATGCCGGGGTGCCGGTACCGGCGTTCGTTGCCGGCCTGACCGGCATCACCACCGCCATGCTGCGCAGCGCGCCGCCGATTGCCCGGGTGATGAACGAAGTGGCCGAGTTTGTCGGCGCTACGCCGATGCTCGCCCACAACGCCTCGTTCGACCAGAAGTTCTGGGACTACGAGCTTGCGCAGATCGGTCGCAGCCGCAGCCAGCGCTTCGCCTGTTCAATGCTGCTGGCGCGGCGCCTGATGCCATCGGCGCCGAACCACAAGCTGGGCACCCTGACCCGCTGGGCTGGCTTGCCTGACACCGGCACCGCGCACCGGGCCATGGCCGATGCCGAAATGGCCGCCAACCTCGCCCAGCACCTGGCCGGGCAGTTGCGCCAGCAGGGCGTCAACGGCGTCTCCCACCAGTTGTTCTGCAGCCTGCAGAAAGTCCCCGCGGCGAAGATCGGCGAAGCGCTGAAAACCTATCGCTAGGCCTTCTTGCCGTTGTGCTCCAGGTGGCCCAGCGGCAGGCGCCGCTCCACGGCGCTGGAGAGAATGATCGAGGTTTTACTGAAGCCGAACTGGGCGACCCGGTTGATCAGCTCTTCGAGCTCCGGCATCGAACCCACTGCCGCCTGCATGATCACGCGAGGGTCGCCGGTTACCCGGTGGCACTCGGTCAGTTGTGGGATCTGCGTGAGCTCTTCGTAAGTCTGCTGATTGCCATGGCTGGCCAGGCGCAGCTCGATCACGCACTGGATCGGCAGGCCGATCTTCTCCAGGTCGACTTTGGCCTGATACCCGGTAATCACCCCGCTGGCCTCAAGCTTGGCCACCCTCTCGGCCACCGCCGGAGCGGATAGATTGACCTTGCGCGCGAGCTCGGCGAAGGAGGCGCGGCCGTTGTCCAGCAGGGCGCTGAGGAGCATGCGATCGTATTTGTCCATGGGTTTCCAGGGGGTGATTGTTGATTCCAAGGCGCAAGGCCAAAAGATCCGTTGTTTCAAAAGTGTACGGTTCGTTTAAACAGGTTTTGTAACTTATGTTTACCGCGCTGCCTTTCTAAACTAACTGCCCGACACCCATAATTCGAGCCCCCCATGCCTGCCTCCCGTCGCTTCCCGTTAGTCTTGATCGGCGCCTTTCTCGCCTTGTACCTGGTCTGGGGCTCGACTTACCTGGTGATTCGCATCGGCGTCGAGTCCTGGCCGCCGTTGCTGATGGCCGGGGTGCGTTTCGTCATTGCCGGGTCCTTGCTCTACGGCTTCCTGCGCTGGCGCGGCGTACCGGCCCCGACCTGGCCGCAATGGCGGGCGGCGGGCGTCATCGGTGTGTTGCTGCTCAGTTGCGGCAACGGCGGCGTGACCCTGGCCGAGCACGCGGGCGTGGCCTCGGGCGTTGCGGCGCTGGCGGTGGCCACGGTGCCGCTGTTCACCTTGATGTTCGGCCTGCTCTGGGGCCATCGCAATACCCGCCTGGAATGGGCCGGGATTGTCCTCGGCCTGGTCGGCATCGGCTTGCTCAACCTGGGCTCCAACCTGCAGGCCAGCCCGGTCGGCGCCGCCCTGATCCTGTTTGCCGCTGCCTCCTGGGCCTTCGGCTCGGTCTGGAGCAAAAGCCTGCCGCTGCCTGCGGGGCCGATGGCCAGCGCCGCAGAAATGCTTGTCGGTGGCGTGGTCTTGCTGCTCGGCAGCGTCCTGAGCGGCGAACGCATGACCCAGATGCCAACCGCCGCTGGCTGGGGTGCGCTGGCCTACCTGGTGTTCTTCGGCTCGATCCTGGCCTTCAGCGCCTACATGTACCTGCTCAAGCATGTGCGCCCGGCTGCGGCCACCAGCTATGCCTACGTCAACCCGGCGGTGGCGGTGTTGCTGGGGATTGTTTTTGCCGGTGAGCAAATTGGTTTCGAGGAATGCGTGGCAATGGCGGTTATCATTGGCGCCGTTGTGCTGATCGGTGTGCCGCAGTGGCGCCGGCCAGCAGTGGAAAAAGCCAAACTTGTTGGCGAAGTGGAAGGTGAACTTTGTAAATGAAAGGACGTGTTGCCAGGAAGGCAGTGAAGATCTTTGCTTGTGTGGCGTTGCTGGTGATGGCTGTGGTCATGCTGTACGACGGTAAGCAAACCTTCATGACCTTGTATTTCCAGGAACCCATCTCTCTGAAAAACGGTTTCGAAATCGAGCCCGTCTATTTACAGGCCGTGCAGCAGGCCATGGCCCCCTGGAAAATCCCTGCAGGCAAGCTCGAGCTGCGCCTTGAGCCCGGCAGCCGGCAGGCGCTGCAGGTGCGTTTTGCCAAAGATCTTCTGGACGCCAAACAGCGTCAGCAACTGCGAGCGCTGTTCGAGTCATTCGAGCCCGCTCGGGAAGAGGTCCGGCTCAGTGGCCGGTTGCTGGTCGACATGCGCCAGGCGCGTCAGGTGGGCCTGGGTGTTTACGATTTTGGCCCGGCATCCGATGAGATCGTCGCACTCGGCGAGATGTCGTTGCCGCTGCACTTCAGCTTTCCTTCGCAAATCGATGTGCAGCTACGGCGCAATGATCAGGCGACTGCGCAAAAGCCGCAGGCCGATATGATCTGCGAGGCCAGCGCCAGGCTACATGGCGCCTTGCCCTTCGAGGTCACTGACTTCAATGTCAGTGGCGCCGATCTGCGCGGCGAGATGAAACTGCGCATGCCCAGCGGTGCACAACTGCGGGCGCCGGCGCAGCTGTCGTTCGATGAGCAGCGATTGCTCGAGCGCCTGGAAATGGGCGACATGCGGGTGCGCATACAGCGCCCGGAGACTATCGACCGGCTGGTGTTCGAGTTCGGTAAGATTGGCACGGTCAGGGATCAGCCTTACCTGTTTTTCATCCGTAGCGATCCCGAAGCATTCGCTGCATGTCGGGCGATTGCCTACCAGAGCGGCAGGCCCTTTTCGTTCTACCTGGGTGAAGGGCTCGATCGCCTGCTCAAGGTGCGCTTTGCACCGCAAGGCTGATAGCGATGGCGGCACGCGCCGGGCCTGAACAAGGTAAACTGCCGCCATTGCTGAATTCCCCTGACGGTATTGCCATGACTTTCGCCAAACTCGGCCTGATCGAACCCTTGCTGCGCGCGCTCGAGCGCCTGGACTACAACACCCCGACGCCGGTCCAGGCCCAGGCCATCCCTGCCGTGCTGGCCGGTCGCGACCTGATGGCCGCCGCCCAGACCGGCACCGGCAAGACCGCAGGTTTTGCCCTGCCGCTGCTGCAACGCCTGACCCTGGAAGGGGCCAAGGTCGCCAGCAACTCGGTGCGCGCGCTGGTGCTGGTGCCGACCCGTGAGCTGGCTGAGCAGGTTCACGCCAACATCCGCGAATACGCCGAACACCTGCCGCTGAGCACCTATGCGGTGTACGGCGGCGTCAGCATCAACCCGCAGATGATGAAGCTGCGCAAGGGTATCGACCTGCTGGTGGCCACCCCGGGGCGGCTGCTCGACCTGTTCCGCCAGAACGCGGTGAAGTTCAACCAGTTGCAGGCGCTGGTGCTCGATGAAGCCGACCGCATGCTCGACCTGGGTTTTGCCGAAGAGCTGCGCGCGGTGTACGCCGCTTTGCCGGCGCGCCGGCAAACCCTGCTGTTCTCGGCGACTTTCTCCGACGAGATCCGCCAACTGGCCGCGCAGACCCTCAACGACCCGCTGAGCATCGAAGTCAGCCCGCGCAACGTCACCGCCAGCACCGTCAAACAGTGGATCGTGCCGGTGGACAAGAAGCGCAAGCCGGAGCTGTTCAGCCACCTGATGCGCAAGCAGCGCTGGAAGCAGGTGCTGGTGTTTGCCAAGACCCGTAATGGCGTTGACCAATTGGTCGAGCGCCTGCGTGGCCAGGGCGTCAATGCCGACGGTATTCACGGTGACAAGCCCCAGGCAACCCGTCAGCGTGCCCTGGACAGCTTCAAGGCCCGCGAGATCCAGATCCTCGTCGCCACCGACGTGGCGGCGCGCGGGCTGGATATCGACGACCTGCCGCTGGTGGTCAACTTCGACTTGCCGATCGTTGCCGAGGACTACATTCACCGCATCGGCCGTACCGGGCGCAAGGGCAATTCCGGTGAGGCGATTTCGCTGGTGTGCGCCGACGAAGTGCAGCTGCTGTCGGCGATTGAAACCCTGACCCGCAAGACCTTGCCGCGCCACGAAGAGCCGGATTTCATTCCGGACCACAAGGTGCCGATGACCGATGCCAGCGGCCAGGTGCTGAAAAAGCCGAAAAAGCCGAAGAAGCCCAAGGAAAGCAGCAACAAACGCAGCCTCGGGCGCTGGATGGACAGCGCCGAAACGCCAGCGGCAGCGCCGCAGGCCAAGCCGGTGCGCAAGGTGCCGGCCTTCAATACCGGGCCGCGCAAGCGCAAGCCTTGAGGACGCCATCGCGGGTCAAGCCCGCTCCCACAGAGGGCGCGATCGCCTGTGGGAGCCGGCCTTGCCGGCGATGGAAGGCGAAGCCTTCCCCTAAATCTTCAGCCACTCCAGCAGCCCCAGCCCGGCTTTGCGCCCACTGGCAAAACAGGCTGTCAGCAGATAGCCACCGGTCGGCGCCTCCCAGTCGAGCATTTCACCGGCGCAGAACACGGCGGGCACCTGCTTGAGCATCAAGCGTTGATCCAGTGCTTCGAAGGTCACCCCACCGGCGCTGCTGATTGCTTCATCCAGCGGGCGAGGGCGCACCAGGGTGATCGGCAAGGCCTTGATCGCCTGGGCCAGCAAGACCGGGTCAGCAAAGGTTGGCTGATCGGTCTGTTCACGCAACAACGCCGCCTTGACCCCGTCCAGCCCCAGTTGACTGTGCAGGTGCTTGGCCATCGAGCGCGAACCCCGTGGCTTGGCCAGGGCCTGCTGGATTTTATCCACAGACCGGTTGGGCAGCAGGTCGACCAGCACCCTGGCGCTGCCATCGCGGTTGATCGCTTCACGGATCTGCGCCGACCAGGCGTACACCAGGCTGCCTTCCAGCCCTTGCGCGGTCAGCACGCATTCGCCCAGGCGCGGCGCCTGGCCGGCAAGGCTCAGGGCGATGTTCTTCAGCGGTGCGCCGGCGAACTTGTCCTTGAGTACTGTGCTCCAGCCCTCGACCTCAAAGCCGCTGTTGGCCGCCTGCAATGGCGCGATCTGTACGCCTTGCGCTTGCAGCCAAGGCAGCCAGGCCGCATCGGAACCCAAGCGTGCCCAGCTGCCGCCGCCCAGCGCCAGCACGGTGGCCGTCGGCTTGAGCGCCAGCTCACCCTGTGGATAAGCGATTCGCAAGCTGCCATCGGCGTTCCAGCCCTGCCAGCGATGGCGGGTGTGGATAACGACCCCGGCGTCGCGCAGGCGCTTGAGCCAGGCGCGCAGCAGCGGCGCGGCTTTCATGTCGCGGGGGAAGACCCGGCCGGAGCTGCCGACGAAGGTTTCGATGCCCAGGTCGTGAATCCACTGGCGCAGCACATCGGCATCGAAGCCTTGGAGCAGGCGAGCAATGTCATTGCTCCGCTCGGCATAGCGGGCGATGAACGCCGGGTAAGGCTCGGAATGGGTGATGTTCATGCCACCGACCCCAGCCAGGAGGAATTTGCGCCCCACCGAGGGCATGGCGTCAAACAGTTCGACGGCGACCCCGGCCTGGCTCAGCACTTCGGCGGCCATCAACCCGGCCGGCCCGCCTCCGATAATGGCAACGTGTGGGCGGTCGGTGGTGCGGGTGTCGGTCATGGTCGGCTGCAAGCTGGGAAAAAGAGCCGGCATTCTACCTTAGCGGGACACCGGTAATCACTGGTCAAAAAACGTACAGTGTTCTCCAGGCCCGATGTTTAAAGGCCTTGAAGGGCTTTCCCGCAGGTTATCCACAGGCGGTTCCACAGTCATTGTGAGTAACCCAGCACACGGCTGGCGCTGTGGTGCAGGATCCCGTGACGGCGGGCGAGGGCTTCGCGGTCCTTGCTGTAGCCGCCACCAATTACCCCGACCACTGGAATGTCCCGGCCCAGGCAGTGGCGCAGCACGCTTTGATCACGGGCGGCGACGCCTTCATCGGTGAGTTGCAGGTAACCCAGGGCGTCGTCCTTGTGCACATCGACCCCGGCGTCATACAGCACCAGGTCCGGGCGATACAAAGGCAACAGGTAGTTGAGCGCGTCATCCACCACTTTCAGGTACGCCTGGTCACCCATGCCGCGCGGCAGGGGAATGTCCCAGTCGCTTTCGGCCTTGCGCGCGGGGAAGTTCTGCTCGCAATGCAGCGATACGGTGATGGCGTCCGGGGTGTCATGGAGGATGCGCGCGGTACCGTCGCCCTGGTGCACGTCGCAATCGAAGATCAGCACCTTGTGCACACGTCCGGCTGCGAGCAGGTAATGGCTGATCACCGCCAGGTCATTGAAGATGCAGAAACCGGCCGGGTGATCGTAATGGGCGTGATGGGTGCCGCCGGCCAGGTGACAGGCGATGCCGTGTTCCAGCGCCTGCTCGGCAGCCAGCAGCGAGCCGCCGACCGCGCGTACGGTGCGCCGGGCCAGGGCCTCGCTCCAGGGCAGGCCAAGACGGCGCTGGTCTTCGCGCGACAGCTCGCCGTTCATGTAGCGCTCGATGTAGGCGCGATCATGGGCCAGGGCGAGGATGTCGTTGGGGCAAATCTCGGGCCGTAGCAACGCCGCGTCGGTGGTCAGGCCGCTGGCGACCAGGTGATCGCGCAACAGGCGGAACTTGTCCATCGGAAAGCGGTGCTCGGCGGGAAACTCCGGGCTGTAGTCGTCGTGGTAGATCAGCGGCAGCGGCATGGCAGGGTCTTGAGCGAGACAGAAGCTGATCTTGCCAGTTATCCGGGCGATAGCGCCAGCTTCTACAATGAGGGCATTCCCTGGCACAGGCGTATTCATGGTGTTGGCTTCATGGACTTTCTGGGCGGTGTTGTCCGCCGTGTTCGCCGCGTTGACCGCGATCTTCGCCAAGGTCGGCATCAGCGGCATCAACTCCGACTTCGCCACCTTGCTGCGCACGGTGGTGGTGTTGATCAGCCTGGCGCTGATTCTCTACGCCACCGGCCAGTACCAGTCGCTGAATTCGATCCCGGCCCGCAGCTACCTGTTCCTGGTGTTGTCGGGGCTGGCCACCGGCGCCTCGTGGATCTGTTACTTCCGAGCCCTGCAACTGGGCCAGGCGTCACAGGTGGCACCTGTGGATAAACTCAGCGTGGTGCTGGTGGCGGTGCTTGGCGTAACCCTGCTGGGTGAACGGCTGGACCTGCGCCAGTGGGCCGGTATCAGCCTGGTCACTCTGGGCGTAGTGATGCTGGCCTGGCGTTGATCAACGCCAGCGTGCGTGCCCTGGTCGCCACCCGCGCGGGAGCCTGTAATGCCAGCCGGCCGTAAAAGAACAGCGCTGTCAGCCAGGTCGTCAGCCAGACGAAAATCCCTGCCCAGAAGGTGTGCGACATATAGTGCCAGCCCTGCAGGACACGCGTGGTGCCAAACACCAGCCCCAGCAACAACACCGCCACCAGCAGTTTGCGCGCATGCGCCCAGCGATGGCGCTGGGCGACGAAGTGACCGTGGTGCTCAGGGCGAAGGCCACCACCACGAACAGCAAGTCGCGACGGTAGCGGGTGGGTAAGCGCAGCACTGGAGCGATACGCCAGGTGTTCAGCATGCGGCTGGCAGTGACGGCAGCCAGCAGCAGCGGCAAACCCAGGTTGGTCAGATAGAAGTCGCGGCGAGAGGCACCCGGCATGCTTTACATTCCTGCGCTGGCGACAAGTTTGCGCCATTCATTGGCGTTCATCTGCCCGAGAATCCGCGCCTTGCCGTTGCTGCCCATGGACACGAACAGGGCACTGGCATAGGCGCTGGAGCGTTCACCACCGGGCACATTCAACTGCCGCTCAAGATGATCGATGCAACCACTGTGGGTGACCAGCACCAGGTTATGGTCGGCGCGCTTGTGCTTGAAGGCGGCATCGGCAAAACCCTTGTCGCATTGCTTGAGCCAGTCCTCGCTGGCGATCGCCTTGCCGAACATGAAGTGCGCGGTTTGCTGGGTGCGCACCTGCGGGCTGCTCAGGACCTGAGCGTTGTTCAGGCCCAGGCGCTGGAGGCCGTTACCGACGTCGCTGGCCGCCTGGCTACCCTCGAGGGTAATGCCGCTGGGGTCGCCCAGGCAGCGGTTGTGCGAACGGTCGCAACGTTCGGCATGGCGGATCAGGACGATGACCGCGCCCTTGGCCCATTCGCTGTAAACACCACTGTTGTGCATCTGATTGTCGCTGCCCAGGTCCACGATCGGTGTCCTCGATGTCCACCACAGTGCAAGGATGACCAGGGCGAGCAGGAGGCCCAGCCCGGTCAGCGGTTGGCGCCAGGGAGCGCCGCGTCGTCGCTGGGTGGCAATGCTGGCGGTAAGCGCAGGCGTCAGGTGGGAAGATGACATAGGACCACTTCAGGCAGGTTCAAGAGTGAACGCACTGTAGAAAAGGTCAGGTTCAGAACCAGTGAAAGGGATGTGAAAAATAGCTTGGAGCCGAGGTTGTTACCTACGCTATAAACAGCAGGCTGTGGATAAGGAGCCGAGCATGACCCCGGTATTGCAACTGGAAAGCGCACGGTTGCTGTTGCGCCAATGGCAGGACGACGACCTCAGGGAGTTCGCCGCGATGTGCGCCGACCCGCAGGTCATGCGTTACTTTCCTGCACCCTTGACCCGGGTCGAGAGCGCTGCACTGATCGGCCGGATTCGCGGCCACTTCAATGAGTACGGCTTTGGCCTGTGGGCCCTGCAGCGCAAGGACACCGGCGCCTTTATCGGCATGACCGGCCTGCTCAACGTGAGTTTTGCCGCCGATTTTACCCCGGCGGTGGAGATCGGCTGGCGCCTGGCCCGGCGCCACTGGGGGCTGGGTTTTGCCAGTGAGGCGGCCTGGACCAGCCTGCGTTGCGCCTTCGCTCAACTGGGCCTGGAGCAGGTGGTGTCGTTCACCACCGAGAGCAACCTGCCATCGCAAAAAGTCATGCAGGCCATCGGCATGCAGCAGGATCTGGCTGGCAGCTTCGAACACCCCAGGCTAGAGCCTGGCCACCCTTTGCGAGCGCACGTGTTGTACCGCATCGACCGCGCCCAGTGGCAGGCCACCCTGCGCGGCTGAATTGCACAACATACGGGCTGGCAATGACAAACCCTGTATTATTTGCCGCAGTTGCGCATTGCCTTGGAGAATCTTGAATGAGCCACGTGTTGGACGATCTGGTTGACCTGTTGAGCCTGGAATCGATCGAGGAAAACCTGTTCCGCGGGCGAAGCCAGGACCTGGGCTTTCGTCAGCTCTACGGTGGGCAGGTACTGGGTCAGTCGCTGTCGGCGGCCAGCCAGACGGTCGAGGAGGCGCGTCACGTGCACTCGCTGCACGGCTACTTCCTGCGCCCGGGCGATGCCAGCATGCCGGTGGTCTATTCGGTCGACCGCGTCCGCGATGGCGGCAGTTTCAGCACCCGGCGGGTGACGGCGATCCAGAAGGGCAAGACCATCTTTACCTGCAGCGCCTCGTTCCAGTACGACGAGGAAGGCTTCGAACACCAGAGCCAGATGCCCCAGGTGGTCGGCCCGGAGAACCTGCCGTCCGAAGTCGAGCTGGCCAAGCGCATGGCCGATCGCCTGCCTGAAGCCATTCGCGACAAGATGCTCTGCGCCAAGCCGATCGAAATGCGCCCGGTGACCGCCGAAGACCCGTTCAACCCAAAGCCCGGCGAGCCGGTGAAGTACGTCTGGTTCCGCGCCGACGGCAACCTGCCGGACGTGCCGGCGCTGCATAAGTACATGCTCGCTTATGCCTCGGATTTCGGCCTGTTGACCACCTCGCTGCTGCCTCATGGCAAATCGGTGTGGCAGAAGGATATGCAGATCGCCAGCCTGGATCACGCGCTGTGGTTCCACGGCAACCTGCGCGCCGACCAGTGGTTGCTGTACGCCATGGACAGCCCGTGGGCCGGAAATGCCCGTGGTTTTGCCCGCGGCAACATCTACAACCAGGCCGGGCAACTGGTGGCTTCGTCGTGCCAGGAAGGCCTGATTCGTCATCGTCAGGATTGGCAATGAGCCTGCAGCAGATTCGCCACTGGGTGTTCGACATGGACGGCACCCTGACCGTCGCCGTGCATGATTTTGTCGCGATCAAGGTGGCCCTGGAAATTCCCCAGAGCCACGACATCCTCACCCACCTGGCAGCCCTGCCGGCCGATGAAGCCGCAGCCAAGCACGCCTGGCTGCTGGAGCATGAACGTGAGCTGGCGATTGGTTCGCGCCCGGCCACCGGTGCCGTGGAGCTGGTCCGCGACCTGGCGGCGCGCGGTTGCCAGCTGGGCATCCTTACCCGAAATGCCCGGGAGCTTGCGCAGATCACCCTTGAGGCAATCGGCCTGGCCGACTGCTTTGCCGTCGAGCACGTGGTCGGGCGCGATGAAGCACCGCCCAAGCCGCACCCTGGCGGCTTGTTGCAGCTGGCCGAATCCTGGGGCGTGGCACCAGGCGAGATGGTCATGGTCGGCGACTACCGCTTTGACCTGGACTGCGGCCGGGCGGCGGGGGCGAGGACGATTCTGGTGAACCTGCCGGACAACCCGTGGCCGGAGCTGACCGACTGGCATGCGGCGGATTGCCGGGCGCTGCAGGTGATGCTCGACCATTGAGTTGAATTCATCGCGGGGCAAGTCGGACCGCCGCGATGAGGCCTCAGAACTCCCAGCGCGTCGTCAGCATCACATTGCGCGGATCACCGTAGTAGGTGGTGTCGAAGTTGCCCAATCCGGTCAGGTAACGCTTGTCGAACACGTTGTTGGCATTGACCGTGAAACTCAGCTGCTCGTTGTACTGGTAACGGGTCATCAGGTCGACCAGGGTGTAGCCGCCTTGCTTGATGAAGGTGTAGTCGTTCACCGAGCGGTTGTAGATCTTGCCGTAGAACGCGCTCTGCCAGTTGATCCCACCGCCCACGGTGAATTTGTCCAGCACCCCCGGCAGACGGTAGGTGGTGAACATCCGCACCAGGTGCTCAGGCTTGCTGGTGCTCATCGGGAAGCCATAGATGCGCTGCTCATCGGCATCGCGCGAACGCGCGTAGGTGTAGCCGGCCGAGAGATTCCAGCCTTCCTGCAGTTCACCGGCCACTTCCAGCTCGATGCCCTGGGTGGTGGCGCCGCTGGTGGCCTTGTAGATGCCTTCGTTGGTCGCAGGATTGGTGCCGATCGACTCGGCAACGTTGTCCTGCTCGATGCGAAACAGCGCCAGGCTGGCGTTGAGCTTGCCGTCGAAGTACGCCGCTTTCAGGCCGGTTTCGTAGCTGTCGCCTTCGACCGGATCGAGGGTGGCGCCGTTGCTGTCCTTGTTGCTCTGTGGCTGGTAGATCGAGGTGTAACTGGCGTACACCGAGTAGGTGTCGTCGAGGTCATAGACAATACCGGCGTAGGGTGTGACCACGCCGTGTTGCTTGTAGCTGGCCTGGCTGTCGGCAAAGTTCGGGTTCAGCCCGTCGTAGTCGTAGTTGTCGCTGTACTTGAAGGTGCTGACCCGGGTGCCGAGGATGACTGAAAGGTCATCGGCCGGGTGCAGGCGGGTGGCGATGTAGGCACCGTTCTGGCTCTTCTTCTGTTCGTACTTGCCGTTTTTCGGGAAGTCCGGCACGCCGATGTGGCCGTCCCAGTCAAAGATGCTACCGGGCACCGTGCCGAATTCGCCGGTGTCCCAGGTGGCGCCGGTCTGGCGTGAATGGTTGGTGTCCAGGCCAACGACCAGGTCGTGCTGGCGGCCAAACAGGGTGAACGGGCCGGAGAGGTTCAGGTCGGCACTGTTCTGCACCCGGTGGCCTTCCCAGCGGCCCCAGAAAAAGTACATGCCGTCACCATTGCGATCCGGCGCGCCACCGCTGGCCGAGGCCAGGCGGGTGTCGTGATCGCTTTGTAGCTGGTTTACGCTGACCTTGAGCGACCAGTCGTTGGCCAAAACCTGTTCCAGCGAGGCGAAGTAGGTGCGGTTCTGGAAGTCGCGACGGCTCCAGTCGGCGCCCGGGTTGAACGAGCGGGAGAAATCGGTGCGGCCGCCATCGGTGTAGTACACCGGGTTGCCGGTCCAGGAGCTGCCGCGCGGGGTGGTGGTCTGCTGGTCGATGCCGACGGTCAGCAGGGTATCCGGGGTGATGTCGGCCTCGAGGATGCCGTAGTACACCTCTTTGCTCTGCTGGTAATGGTCCTGGTAGCCCTTCTTGTCCTGCTGGGCGCTGACGAAGCGACCGCGTACGCTGGCGCTGCTGTTGATCGGACCGGAGACATCGACCTCACCGCGGTAGTTGTCCCAACTGCCGGCGCTGCCGGTGAGTGAGCCCTGGAACTGCGCGGTCGGTTTCTTGCGGATCAGGTTGACCGTGGCCGACGGATCGCCGGAACCGGTCATCAGGCCGGTGGCGCCCTTGAGCACCTCAACCCGGTCATAGATCGACATGTCGACATGCGCCGTACCTTCGCCGTACACCCCGTCATACACGGTGTTGACGCCGTCGTACTGGTAGTTGGTGATTACCAGGCCACGGCTGGTGAACTCGGTGCGGTCGCTGTCATAGGTTTGCGCCGACACACCCGGGGTATTGCGCAGCACATCGGAAATACTCTGGGCACCCTGGTCGTCCATCTGCTGGCGGGTAACCACAGTGATGGTTTGCGGCGTCTCGCGGATCGACAGCGGCAACTTGGTCGCGGTGCGGGTCGCCGCCGTGGTGTAGGAATGGGTGCCCTCGGTGGTTTCACCCAGGCCCTGGGCGTTGATGCTGGTGGCGCCCAGCTCCATCGCCGCGCCGCTGCTGGCCGGTACCAGCACGTAGCCGCCGTTGGATTGGCGCTGGGCCTGCAGGCCGGTGCCGCTGAGCAGGCGCGCCAGGCCTTCTTCCACCGAGTAGTTACCTTGCAATCCGGCCGATTGCTGGCCTTGGGTTTGCCGGGCATCGAACGACAGGGTGATGTTGGCGCGGGTGGCGAACAAGCTCAGGGTAGTGCCCAGCGGGCCCGGGGCGATCTGGAACTGGGTGCTGGCGCTTTGTGCCATGGCCTGGGCCGGCAGCAGCGCGAGCAGCGGCAACGGTGCCAGGGTCAGGCCGAACAGCGCCAGGTGGACAGCGCGAACCAGCGGGCGAGGGGCGCGCGGACAAGTCGGGGTCATGCAGGATTTCCTTCGATTGGCTGGGCAGAGGGGCGGTCGAAATTTGCCGCTTTAACTGCGTAGCCGAATGAGAATGAAAATCGGCAACCCTTTGTGCGAAATTTCTTCAGACAGCTTCAATGCTGACCCAGTAGCGAGTCATGTAACGCACCCTGACCGGCAATGACACGCCGAGGTTTTCCAGGATGGTGTCGGTGTCGTCAATGCGAAAGGCACCCGACAGGCGCAAGTCGGCGATGCCTTCGGCGCAGCGCAGCACGCCGGGGCGGTAGCGGCGCAGTTCGCTGACGAAGTCGCCCAGGCGCCATTCGATCACGGTCAGCATGCCCTGGGTCCAGGCGCCGGTGCCGGGCAGGGCGGTGCTGGCGGCCGCAATCTGCGTGCGGTCGAAACTGACGCTTTGCCCAGCCTCCAGGCGCAGCATCAATAGCGGCTGGTCGAGCGGGCGTACTTCAACCGCATGCTCGAGCACGCTGACCCGGCTCAGGCCGTTGTCGCTACGTACGTTGAAGCGCGTGCCGAGGGCGCGCACCCGGCCTTCAGCGGTTTCGGCAATGAATGGGCGCGCCGCGCTGTCACGAGCGGTCTGCACCATTATTTCACCGCTGTACAGGCGCAGCAGGCGTTGCTGCCCGTCGTAGCGGATATCCACCGCGCTGTCGGTGTTCAGTTCAAGCTGGCTGCCATCGTCCAGGCGCACCTGGCGACGCTGGCCCTTGCCGGTGCGCAGCTCCGCCATCCACGCCTGGCCCGGTGTACTTTGCCGTACAGCCCAGCCGGTTGCGCCAACGGCCATGAGCAGCGCCAGGGTCTTGAGCACGGCGCGACGCCGGGCGCGCACACCGGCCAGAGTCGGCAGGGCGACATCGGAAGGCAGCCGGCCCAGCTGGCGCTGCAGCTTTTCGACCCGCGCCCAGGCCTGGGCATGGGACTGGTTTTTGCCCAGCCAGTCTTGCCAGGCCTGCAACTGGGCGTCGCTGGGCGGCGCGGCATTAAGTTGCACGTACCAGGTGGCGGCAGCTTCGAGGGTGCGATAGTCCAGCGGCTGGGCCATGTCAGTCGTCCGTGAGCAGCAGGCAATGGGTCATGGCGCGGATCAGGTGTTTTTTCACCGTCGTCACCGACACCCCCAGGCGTTCTGCGGTAGCCACATAGCTCAGGCCTTCGAGTTGCACGGCCAGGAAGATAGAGCGCGTGCGCTCGCCCAGGCCATCGAGCATCTGGTCTACCGCCAGCAGGGTTTCGAGGATCAGCAAGCGGCTTTCCGGCGATTCGGCGACCCGCTCCGGACGCAGCGCCAGTTCGTCCAGGTAGGCCTGTTCGAGTGCCTTGCGGCGAAACTTGTCGATCATCAGCGCATGGGCAATGGCGCCCAGGTAGCTGCGCGGCTCGCGAATGGTGTCTGCATTGCGCGCGTTCAAAACCCGGATAAAGGTGTCCTGGGCCAGGTCGGCGGCATCGCTGGCATTGCCCAGGCGGGCGCGCAGCCAGTTCTTCAACCAACCGTTATGTTCGCTGTAGAGCGCGTGCAGGGCAGCATGATCGGGAGCGGGCATGGTGAGGCAATATCGAGTAATTGATAATTAGTCGCATTATTGTGGTTTGCTGGCGCACTATGCAAGCGCTCGTGCTTGACCTGGGGCAGGGGCAGGCAAAGACTGGTCAGCTATTTGCCCAATCGACTCAGGAGGTTTCCATGACCAGCAGGGCCATTATCGTCCAGACCGGCGGTGGTTACGACAAGGTGCAGGTAGGCACCCGTGGGGCTGCCGCCCCACAGGCCGGTGAAATCAGCGTGCGCCTGCACGCCAACTCGCTCAATTATCACGACTTCGCCGTGGTCAGCGGTATGTGGGGGCCTACGGCGCCGCGTATTCCCATGGCCGATGGCGCTGGCGTGGTGACCGCGGTGGGCGCTGGTGTGAGCGAGTTCGCGGTCGGTGATTCGGTGGTCAGCACGTTCTTCCCTGACTGGCTGGACGGCCAGCCGTTGGTCGAGGGTTTCGCCAGCGTTCCGGGCGACGGTATCGATGGTTACGCCCGCGAACAGGTTACGGCCCGCGCGACCTCGTTCACCCATGCGCCCAAAGGCTACAGCCACGCGCAAGCGGCGACCCTGACGACCGCCGGCCTTACTGCCTGGCGTGCACTGATGGCCGACGACTCGCTCAAGCCGGGCGATACCGTGCTGGTGCAAGGCACCGGTGGCGTGTCGATATTTGCTCTGCAGTTCGCCAAGCTGGCGGGCGCCACGGTAATTGCCACCTCCTCCAGCGACGACAAGCTCGAACGCCTCAAGGCTCTCGGCGCCGACCACCTGATCAACTACCGTAAAACCCCGGCCTGGGGCGAGAAGGTGCGCCAGCTCACCGCCAACCGTGGTGTCGATCATGTGATCGAGGTCGGTGGTCCGGCGACCCTGGAGCAGTCGATGATCGCTGCGCGTATCGGCGGGCATGTGTCACTGATCGGCATTCTTACCGGCGTGGCGGGCAACCTGCCGCTGGTCCAGGCGCTGGTGCGGCAGATCCGCCTGCAGGGTGTGCTGGTCGGCAGCCGCGCCCAGCAGCAGGCGATGGTTCGCGCCATCGATGCCAATGGCCTGCGCCCGGTGATCGACAAGACCTTCGAGCTGGAGCAGATCGTCGAAGCCTTCCGCTACCAGGAAAGCAATCAGCACTTCGGCAAGATCTGCCTGAGCATCTGAGCCAGCGCCTCAGATCTGCCCCAGCAACCAGCCGCGAAATGCCGTCAGCGACGGCAGCGACTGGTTGCGTGGTGGGTAGATCAGGTAATAGCTGCGCTGGCTGGCAAAGGGTGCACCGACACTGACCAGTTCACCACTGGTCAGCTCGTCGGCCACCAGAATGCGCGGCACCAGGCCGATGCCGATGCCCGCGCGCACAGCCTGGATCAGGTGCGACGTCAGCTCGAAGCTTGGCCCCAGGCGCATGCTGCGGTGCGCCAGGCCATGATGGGAAAACCACTCGCCCCAGGCATTGGGGTTGTTGGCCACGTTGAGCAGCAATTGCTCAGGCAGGCGCGCCGGTGACCAGTCGGCCTGGCGGGCGGCGGTGTCCGGCGAGAGGATCACCAGCAACTCTTCGGCATGCAGGCGATGACAGACCAGCCCCGGCACGTCGGCATTGCCGACGACGATGGCGGCATCGATGCCGCTGGTTTCGAAATCGATGGCTTCGATGCGCGAATTGATGTGCACCAGCATGCCTGGGTGCAGTTTGTAGAATTCATGCAGGCGCGGCAGCAGCCACTTGGAGCCGAAGGTCGGCAGGGTGGCAAGGCGCAGGCTGCCTTCGCCGGACTGATAGGCGATGGCCTGCAAGGTGGCGCTGCGAATGCGCCCGAGGGCTTCGCTCATCTCCCTTTGATATAACCGGCCGACATCGGTCAGGCGCACCTGGCGGCCTTCGCGGCGGAACAGGGTCAGGCCCAGTTGCTGCTCAAGTGCCTGCACCTGGCGGCTCACCGCGCTCTGGGTCAATGACAGCTCGGTGGCGGCGCGGGTGTAGCTTTCATGCCGGGCGGCGGCTTCGAACGCCAGCAGCAATGACATGGAGGGTGTGAGATGGCGGTAATTCATTCGTAAAAGTCATCGATAGCGGCAGAAATATCCAGTTGTCCGCAGCGGCACGCTCCGGGATCATTGGCATATCAGTGTCTTGAGGCTGACCTAATTATGCTCAGCCAGCAAGTGTTCCGATATTCCCGTGATTAGCCAAATTAAAGAGGCCATCCTTTGATGATCGCCCAGTTGCCGACCAGCACCCCTGCTGCCGACTATTCCGATTTTCTCGCCGCCTTGCGCGCCAGCGGTTTCCGTGGTCAGTCCAGCGCCGACTACGCTACCCGCACGGTGCTTGCCACCGACAACTCGATTTACCAGCGCCTGCCGCAAGCGGCGGTGTTTCCGCTGGATGCCGAGGACGTCGCCCGCGTCGCCGCGCTGATGGCCGAGCCGCGCTTTCGCCAGATCAAGCTCACCCCGCGTGGTGGCGGCACCGGCACCAACGGCCAGTCGCTGACCGACGGCATCGTCGTCGACCTGTCGCGGCACATGAACAACATCCTCGAGATCAACGTCGAGGAGCGCTGGGTGCGGGTGCAGGCCGGGGTGGTCAAGGACCAGCTCAACGCCGCGCTCAAGCCCCACGGGCTGTTCTTCGCCCCGGAGCTGTCGACCTCCAACCGCGCCACCGTCGGCGGCATGATCAACACCGATGCCAGCGGCCAGGGCAGTTGCACCTACGGCAAGACCCGCGACCACGTGCTCGAACTGCACAGCGTGCTGCTCGGCGGTGAGCGTCTGCACAGCCTGCCGATCGACGACCAGGCGCTGGAGCAGGCTTGCGCCCAGCCCGGGCGCAGCGGTGAGGTGTACCGCATGGCCCGGCAGATCCAGGAAACCCAGGCCGCACTGATCGAGACCATCTTCCCCAAGCTCAACCGCTGCCTGACCGGCTACGACCTCGCGCACCTGCGCGACGAGCAGGGCCGCTTCAACCTAAACAGCGTGCTGTGCGGCGCCGAAGGTTCGCTGGGGTACCTGGTCGAGGCCAAGCTCAACGTACTGCCGATTCCCAAATACGCGGTGCTGGTCAACGTGCGCTACAGCAGCTTCATGGATGCCCTGCGCGACGCCAATGCGCTGATGGCGCACAAGCCGCTGTCGATCGAGACGGTGGACTCCAAGGTGCTGATGCTGGCGATGAAGGACATCGTCTGGCACAGCGTTGCCGAGTACTTCCCCGCCGAAGCCGAGCGCCCGACCCTGGGCATCAACCTGGTGGAATTCTGCGGTGACGATCCGGCCGAAGTGAACGCGCGGGTGCAAGCCTTCGTCGCCCACCTGCAGGCTGATACCGGCGTCGAGCGCCTGGGCCACACCCTGGCCGAAGGCGCCGAGGCGGTGACCCGCGTCTACACCATGCGCAAGCGCTCGGTGGGCCTGCTTGGCAACGTTGAAGGCGAAGTGCGCCCGCAGCCGTTCGTGGAAGACACCGCTGTACCGCCAGAGCAACTGGCTGACTACATTGCTGATTTCCGTGCCTTGCTCGACAGCTACGGCCTGGCCTACGGCATGTTCGGCCACGTCGATGCCGGCGTACTTCACGTGCGCCCGGCCCTGGACATGAAAGACCCGGCCCAGGCGGCGCTGGTCAAGCCGATTTCCGATGCCGTGGCGGCGCTGACCCATCGCTATGGCGGCCTGCTCTGGGGCGAACACGGCAAGGGCCTGCGTTCGGAATACGTGCCGGACTTCTTCGGTGCCCTGTATCCGGCACTGCAGTCGCTCAAGGGCGCCTTTGACCCCTACAACCAGCTCAACCCCGGCAAGATCTGCACTCCGCCGGACAGCAAGCAGGGCCTGATCAAGGTCAACGAAGCACCGATGCGCGGCGACTTTGACCGGCAGATCGATGAGCGGGTGTGGCAGAGCTTCGGCAGCGCCGTGCACTGCAACGGCAACGGCGCCTGCTACAACTTCGACCCCAACGACGCCATGTGCCCGTCGTGGAAGGCCACCCGCGAACGCCAGCACTCGCCCAAGGGCCGTGCCTCGTTGATCCGCGAATGGTTGCGTCTGCAGGGCGCGGCCAGTATCGATGTATTGGCGGCGGCGAAGAACAAGAGCTCGTGGCTCAAGGAGCTGCCAAAACGCCTGCGCAACAACCAGGCGCGTTCCCGTGGCGAGGCTGACTTTTCCCACGAAGTCTATGAAGCCATGGCTGGCTGCCTGGCGTGCAAATCCTGCGCGGGGCAGTGCCCGATCAAGGTCAACGTGCCGGAGTTTCGCTCGCGCTTCCTGGAGCTGTACCACGGCCGCTATCAGCGTCCGCTGCGTGACTACCTGATCGGCTCTCTGGAGTTCAGTATCCCCTACATGGCTTATGCGCCAGGGCTGTACAACGCGGTGATGGGTTCGAAATGGGTCAGCCGCCTGCTCGAGCGCCATGTCGGCATGCTCGACAGCCCGCTGATCAGCCGCTACAACCTGCAGAACACCCTGACCCGTTGCAACGTGCGCGCGGCCAGCGTGCCGGCGCTGCGCGAGCTGACCCCGGCCCAGCGCGAGCGCAGCATCGTGCTGGTCCAGGATGCCTTCACCCGTTACTTCGAAACGCCATTGCTGGCGTCGTTTATCGAATTGGCCCACCGTCTGGGTCACAAGGTGTTCCTCGCGCCCTACAGTGCCAACGGCAAACCCCTGCATGTACAGGGTTTCCTTGGTGCCTTTGGCAAAGCGGCGATTCGCAACGCCACCCAGCTCAAGGCCCTGGCCGATTGCGGTGTGCCGTTGGTCGGCCTCGATCCGGCCATGACCCTGGTGTACCGCCAGGAGTACCAGAAGGTCGAAGGCCTGAGCGATTGCCCGAAGGTGCTGCTGCCGCAGGAATGGTTGATCGACGTGCTGCCTGAACAGGCCACGGGCGCCAGCGAAACCTTCCGTCTGCTGGCCCACTGCACCGAGAAAACCAACGTGCCGGCCAGCACTCGTCAGTGGGAACAGGTGTTCGCCCGCCTGGGGCTGAAGCTCGTTACTGAGGCTACCGGATGCTGCGGCATGTCCGGTACCTATGGCCACGAAGCGCGCAACCAGGACACCTCGCGGACCATCTTCGAGCAGTCCTGGGCCGGCAAGCTGGATAAACCGGGTGAAGCATTGGCCACCGGTTATTCCTGCCGTAGCCAGGTCAAGCGCATGGCGGACCGCCAGTTGCGTCACCCGCTGGAGGTGCTGCTGCAGTACGCCAAGGGCTGATGGCCGGTCAGGGCTCGAGGGTATCGACGCTGATCGTGATGTAGAAGAACTCGATCTGCGCCCACTGCGAGCGCTGGTTGGCCAGTGTTTCTTCGGAGGCCATGAGGACTTGGTATTTGATGCCGCTGTGTGGGTCGCGGTGGAAGTGGCGCAGCGAATCCCACATGCAGCAGAAAAACTGCAGGCGGCCCATGCCATAGCTTTGCTGCAGGTAAGCCTCGGCCACCGCTGCTTCGGTGCCCTTGACCTTGTAGGTCGCGATCAAGGGCGCCGTCTGCCCTTCGATTTCCTGATGGCAGCCCTGGTACTGGATGCCCTTGGGATACGCGCCCAATGTGCCGAGGAAGTCCTCGCACTTAGGCGCGGCCTGCAGCGACCCGCACAGCAGGAGCAGGGTCAGGATAATCAATGGGCGCAATGGTTTCGTCCTTGAATCACGCCGGATCAGGCAAAGCTGATGTTGGTGCGTTGCTTGCCGTAAACAACCCGTGCGGCGGACATCAGCTGGTGAGGGATCTCGACGAATGGGATATCCGAGTTGGTGATGGCGATGTCCACAAGTTGCAGCATCATCGAGTTCTTTTTGACCAGGATGACATCCGACCAGTCGGTGTTGGTCACGGCCACAGGCACGAAGTCGGAACGCTTGAGGAAGCTGCTAAGGGCCTCCAGTACACCCAGGTTCTGTTTGGTGCCCTGCAGGCTGTGGCAGCAGTCGTTGAGAAGCATGAAGCCATCATCGGCCAGTAGGTCCTGGTAGTACATCATGTCGCGCAGGATGTACTCGTATTGATGGTTGGCATCAATGTAGATCAGGTCGAATTTCTCGATACCGGTTCTTGGCTGGATCTCAGGAATGGCGTCGATCGTCTCGGCGCGAATGAGGGTGACGTTGGGCTTGTCGGCGAACTTGCCCTGACATTCCTCATACAGGTTGTCCCAGGTGGCCATGTCATACAGCGAGCCGCCATAGTAGTAATCATAGCTATCTACAGGGTCAACCCAAGGTGGCAACTGGTCGAACGGGCTGTAGGCTTCGGTGGCCGAGGGGCTCCAGCTGTCGATCAAGACCATTTGTTCAGGGCTGAGGGCGTTATAGAGGTTCAGCGCATTTTGCCCGCGCAGGACGCCAAGCTCGGCAATGACCGGCTTTTTATTGCAGGCGTCAAACACTGCCTTGAGAACGTGGTAGAAGGTCTCGCGGTGGGTCATACAGACTTTCATGCCTGCTCCTGTTCTGTGGTGGTTGCGACCCCCCGGAGTCGACAAGGATACGAGACGGGGCGGTCCTTCCAGGTGTTTATCGACCGCTGCGCCAATAGGATGAGTACGGTTTTGTCCGCAGCGTGTCGATGGCCGACAGGCGGGGTCAGTCAGGGTTCTGCAGGCAACAAAAAAGGCATCGGCGCAAGCGCCAGATGCCTTTTTCGTTTTGCGTATTTGGTGGAACCGGGGGGATTTGAACCCCCGTCCGCCAGTGATCCGCTGTCGGTACTACATGCTTAGCCGTGTCTATTGAGTTAATCCGCAGCCGCCCGACGGGCAGGGTGCTTTGGACGAGTTGTGTAAGTTTTAGCCGCTTCGTCCACAACGTACTGCACGGCGATCCTGTTCTGTATGACAATCACTTCGGGTTTACAGGCATCCCCTAGTGATTGCTGGAGCCGAAGCTACCAGGAGAGCGGGCTCAGCTGCTTACGCAGCGAGAGCGTAACCCTCGTAGTTTTCGTCATTGGCAACTATAGAAAGTTGCAACAGTGGATTTACGAGTTCTGTTACCAACTCGGCATGCACCTAGAGTTTCACTACCGGCGTCGAATCCTAATCGGCCCCATGTCTTGCGCTCTAGCTGTAAGCGTTTTTCAACGCTCGAGGTCCAGTATACGCCATCGGTCGGGCGACGTCGACTGCTGGTCTGACATCGCCCGGCAGACGGGTTACTGGCCGTTGCTGCCTTTCTCGGTTTTCTCCAGGCGCTCCAGTGTCTTGCTGGTAATAGAAATGCAGTCTTTCGTGTTACCCGCTGCCTGGGCAGCCTTGGCGTCCTTGACATGCTCGGCCACGGCGTTGTCCATACCTTCGGAGGTAGCTCCGGCGGTAGCCGTGGCATCTTCAATCTTCTGCAGGTTTAGGGCGCACAGGTCTTCTTCCGCAAACACAGGTGAGGCAAGCAGTGCGGCGGCAATGAACAGTCCGGAAATCGCAGTACGCTTCATGTGAATCTCCTTGGCTGGGAAGGCCTCGGGAAAGGGGGGCCTAATTTGATGGACTGCCCCGCTCTCACAAAGGTTCAGATAGCCCGCGCCCGGGTGACTCGGTCCACCAGGTACACCAGCCCGTGATAATCGATGCCGCCATGGTTGGACAGGCCGATCTCGCAGGTGCGACTGGTGGAGATTCCTTCGCTGCAATACTGCACCGCATCCTTGAGGCTGCGCAGCGAATGGGCATTGAGCTGCGGAGTGGTGAAGCCCTTGTCACCAGCAAAACCGCAGCAATGGATGGCTTCGGGAATCACCACCTGCTTGCTGCAACGCCGCGCCAGGTCGATCAGCGCCTGGCTTTCGCCCAGGTGCTGGGTGCTGCAGGTCACGTGTACGGCGATCGGCTCGTCCTGAGGGTTGAACTCCAGCTTGTCGACCAGGTGGGTGCGGATAAAGCGCACTGGGTCATACAGGTCCAGGCGGGTTTCGGCCAGGTCCTGGACCAGGCGCAAGGTGCACGGGCTGGTATCGCAATAGATCGGGTCGAGGCCGCCGCGGCTGGCATGCAGCAGGGCGTTGATCAGTTCCTGGCGCTTGTGCTCGGCCTGCTCGGCGTAGCCCTTGGAGGCAAACGGCTGACCGCAGCACAGGTTGTCCTGGTTGTCCGGGAACACCACTTGATAGCCGGCCTTTTCCAGCAGGGCGCGGGTCTTGTCCAGCAGCGAGGTTTGCTCGCGATCCGCCGCCGCCGGGCCCATCACCCGTGAAACGCAGGCTGCCAGGTACACCACCCGCGGCCGAGCGTCGTTACTGGCCGGGGTCAACTGCACCGCCTTGAGCGGTTGTGGCATGGCCGGCGTCCACTGTGGTACTCGGCCATGGCTGAGCTTGCTGAGGCTGGCGCTCAGGCGACTCAGGCGCGGCGCGCCAAGCAAGCGACGGGCACCGTTGGCGGCCTGCAGGGTAAATCGTGCCCCCCTGAGGGCTGTGTGGAAATTGTCCGCCAGCCAGTCCGCGGTCTTCATGTGACCGGCGGCCTGGCCGCGCAGCTTTTTCACCAGCTCACCGGTGTTGATACCCACCGGGCAGCGTTGGGCGCATAAACCGGTGGCGGCGCAGGTGTCGATGCCCTGGTACTGGTAGTTGCGTTCCAGTTCGCGGGTATCGCTGCCAGCGCGTTTTTTCGCCTGGATATCGCGCCACATGACGATGCGCTGGCGCGGGCTCAGGGTCAGCCCCTTGGACGGGCAGACCGGCTCGCAGAAACCGCATTCGATGCACTTGTCGACGATCTCGTCGGCAGCCGGTAGCGGCTTGAGGTTCTTCAGGTGGATCTGCGGGTCTTCGCTGAGCACCACATCCGGGTTGAGGATGCCATTGGGGTCGAGCAGGCGCTTGAGCTGCCACATCAACTGGTAGGCATCGCTGCCCCATTCCAGCTCGACAAAGGGCGCCATGTTGCGCCCGGTGCCGTGTTCGGCCTTGAGCGAACCGCCGAATTCCACCGCCACCAGTTGCGCCACGTCATCCATGAAGGCCTGGTAACGCGCGACCTCTTCGGCGCTGTTGAAGCCCTGGGTGAAGACGAAGTGCAGGTTGCCTTCCAGGGCATGGCCGAACAGGATCGCCTCGTCATAGTGATGTTTGTCGAACAGCGCAATCAGGCGATTGACGCCGATGGCCAGTTGCTCGACCGGAAAGGTCACGTCTTCGATGATCACTGTGGTGCCGGTCTTGCGCACCGCGCCGACGGCGGGGAAGGTGTCTTTGCGGATGGCCCAGAGCCTGGCGTTCTCCTTGGCATCCTCGGTGAAGTCGACCTGCTTCTCCACCGGAAAGCTCGCCAGCGAGGCCATGATCTGCGCCAGTTGCTCGTGCAGCAGCGCCTGGGTTGCTGCACGGGATTCGATCAGCAGGGCGCAGGCGCCGTCGGACAGTTGCTGGACAAAGGCCGGCATCCCGGGCTTGTCCTGCACCGAGCGCAGGCTGCGTCGGTCGAGCAGCTCCACCGCCGATACCGGCTGGCTTTTGAGCACGCTCACGGCGTTGCAACAGGTTTCTACATCCGGGAAGACGATCAGTGCCGACGCTTTGTTCGGGTGATCGATTACCGTGTCGTACGTTACTGCGCTGATAAAGCCCAGGGTGCCCTCGGAGCCGACCAGCAGGTGGCTGAGGATATCCAGCGGCTGGTCGTAGTCGATCAGGGCATTGAGCGACAGGCCGGTGGTGTTCTTCAGGCGGTACTTGTGGCGAATTTTGGCGGCTAGCTCAGTGTTGGCGCGGGTTTCCCGAGCCAGGCGCGCGAGCTCACCAAGCAGGTCGGCGTGGCTCTGTTCGAACGCGGCGACGCTGGCCGGGTCTTCGCTGTCCAGGCGCGTGCCGTCGGCCAGCACCAGGCGCATGCCGGCCAGGGTGTGGTAGGTATTCTGGGCGGTGCCGCAGCACATACCGCTGGCATTGTTGGCGACGATACCGCCGATCTTGCAGGCATTGATCGAGGCAGGGTCCGGGCCGATCTTGCGCCCGAACGGGGCCAGCCAAGCGTTGGCCTGGGCACCGATCACCCCGGGTTGCAGGCGGATCTGCTGGCCCTGATCGCGAATCTCGCGACCGTTCCAGTTATCGCCAAGCACGATCATCACCGAATCGCTGATGGCCTGGCCGGACAAGCTGGTGCCAGCGGCGCGGAAGGTGACCGGCACGCGCTCGCGCTGGGCCAGCTTGAGCAGGGCGACCACTTCATCTTCGGATTCGACCCGTACCACCAGCTTGGGAATCAGCCGGTAGAAGCTGGCATCGGTGCCGAAAGCCAGGGTCGATAGCGGATCGTCGAAACGGCGCTCGGCGGGTATCAGGCGTGCTACCGAGTCGAGGAACGCGGCGGGCAGACTCATGCAATCTCCTCGTGGGGCCGTGGCGTCTGGTGCGCCGTGTGCCCCGGTCAATCAGGTGGTGATTCGAAGGCGCGGCAATCAGGCACCCAGTTCGCGGACCAGCGAGTCGCGGGTGATTTCGCTGATCGATTTGGCACCTGTCAGCACCATGGCCACGCGCATTTCTTTTTCGAACAGGTCCAGCAGGTTTTTCACCCCGGCTTCGCCGGCGGTAGCCAGGGCATAGAGGAATGCACGGCCGATCAACACGGTGTCGGCGCCCAGGGCGATCATGCGCACCACGTCCAGGCCGCTGCGGATGCCGGAGTCGGCGAGAATCTTAAGATCGCCCTTGACCGCGTCGGCAATCGCCGGCAAGGCGCGTGCGCTGGACAGCACGCCGTCGAGTTGGCGGCCGCCGTGGTTGGAAACGACGATGCCGTCGGCGCCGAATTTCACTGCGTCCTTGGCATCCTGCGGGTCAAGGATGCCCTTGATCACCATCGGGCCTTCCCAGAATTCACGGATCCACTCCAGGTCTTTCCAGGAAATCGATGGGTCGAAGTTGGCGCCCAGCCAGCCGATGTAGTCGGCCAGGCCCGTAGGGCTGCCGCGGTAGGCGGAGATATTGCCCAGGTCGTGCGGCTTGCCCAGCAGGCCGACATCCAGGGCCCACTGTGGATGGGTCATGGCTTGCCAGATACGGCGCAGCGGCGCATTCGGGCCGCTCATGCCGGAGTGGGCATCGCGGTAGCGCGCGCCGGGCACCGGCATGTCCACGGTAAAGACCAGGGTGGTGACGCCAGCAGCCTTGGCGCGCTCCAGAGCGTTGCGCATGAAGCCGCGGTCCTTGAGCACGTAGAGCTGGAACCACATCGGCCGGTCAATGGCCGGCGCCACTTCTTCGATCGGGCACACCGAGACTGTCGACAGGGTGAACGGAATGCCTTTGGCTGCCGCTGCCCGCGCCGCCTGGACTTCGCCGCGGCGTGCGTACATGCCAGTCAGGCCGACCGGGGCCAGGGCCACTGGCATGCTCAGGGTTTCGTTGAACAGTTGGGTCTCGAGGCTCAGCTCGGACATGTTCTTCAATACGCGCTGGCGCAGGGCGATGCCGGCCAGGTCTTCGACGTTGTGGCGCAGCGTATGCTCGGCGTAGGCACCGCCGTCGGCGTAGTGGAACAGGAAAGGCGGCAGCTTGCGTTGGGCTGCTGCGCGGTAATCGGTAGAAGCAGAAATGATCATGGGGTCTCGCAGCGTTGATTAAAGGGGAGCTGCCGGGCGCGCCACAACGCGCCCGGCCCCTGACACTTTAGTGAACCAGCATGCCGGTCAGCCAATAAGCCTGGATCAAGGTGATCAGGCCAACGATGGTGGCGAAGAACAAGCTGTGCTTGAGGGTGAAGCGGAACAGGTCCGACTCTTTGCCGACCAGGCCGGTGGCGGCGCAGGCCACGGCGATCGATTGCGGCGAGATCATCTTGCCGGTCACGCCGCCGCTGGTGTTGGCGGCTACCAGCAGGGTGTCGTTGACCCCGATCTGGTGCGCGGTGGTGGCCTGCAGCGAGCTGAACAGGGCGTTGGACGAAGTATCGGAACCGGTCAGGAACACGCCCAGCCAGCCGAGGAACGGCGAGAAGAACGGGAACGCCGCGCCAGTGCCGGCCAGCACCAGGGCCATGGTCGATGACATGCCCGAATAGTTGGTGACGAAGGCGAAGGCCAGGACCATGCCGATCGACAGGATTGGCCAGCGCAGTTCGAAGAAGGTCTCTTTCAAAGTGGTCAGACCAGTTTTGAAATTGATCTTCAGGACCAGCATCGAGATCAATGCCGAGAAGAAAATCGCGGTACCGGTGGCAGAAATCGGATCGAGCTTGAACACTGCCGGGATCGCCGTCGGGGCAGCGACGATCGGTGCGGTCTTGATCACCAGCTGGTCGAGGTGCGGTATGGCGAAGTTGAACACCCAGCTGTACATCGAACCGCCGGCGGCAAAAGCGGCCTTGAACGGCTTGAGGGTCCAGATGGTGACCAGCACGGTGAGGATCAGGAACGGCGACCAGGCCTTGAAGATCTCGCCAAAACTGTACGGCGAAGGCTGGCTGCCACCGCTCTGCACCACGGCGGCGCCAACGCTGCCGGGGGCTGCGGCGAACGAGCGCTTGGGCTGCCAGACCTTGAGGAACAGGGTCAGGGAAATCAGGCTGGCCAGGGCCGAGGTGATGTCCGGCAGTTCCGGGCCGATGAAGTTCGAGGTGAAGTACTGGGTCACGGCGAAGCTCAGGCCGGCCACCAGGGCAGCTGGCCAGGTCTCTTTGACGCCGCGCAGGCCGTCCATCATGAACACCAGCCAGAACGGCACGAACAGCGACAGCAGTGGCAGCTGGCGGCCGGTCATGGCGCCGATCTTGAACGCATCGATCCCGGTCACCTGGCCGGCGACGATGATCGGGATGCCCAGCGCGCCGAAGGCCACAGGCGCGGTGTTGGCGATCAGGCACAGGCCGGCGGCGTACAGCGGGTTGAAGCCCAGGCCCACGAGCAGGGCAGCGGTGATCGCCACCGGGGCGCCGAAACCTGCCGCACCTTCAAGAAAAGCGCCGAAGCAGAAACCGATCAACAGCACCTGCAGGCGCTGGTCATCGGTGATCGACAGCACCGAGCTGCGGATCACTTCGAACTGGCCACTCTTGACCGTCAATTTGTACAGGAATACCGCAGCGACAATGATCCAGGCAATCGGCCACAGGCCATAGGCAAAGCCGTATCCGGCGGCGGCAATTGCCATGTCGGCAGGCATCTGGAAAGCAAAGATCGCCACCAGGATCGACAGGCCCAGCGTGATGCTGCCAGCCACATGACCCTTGAGGCGGAACACCGCCAGCGCGAGGAAGAAAAACACGATCGGGATGACTGCCGCGAGCGCGGACAGGCCAAGACTACCAAGCGGACTGTAAAGCTGTTGCCAGGTTTGCATATGGGGTGGCCCCTAATTGTTGTTGGTCAGGCACTGGCATTGGATAATTGGTAAGACCAATTTACAATGTCGAGGCGCTAGGTTAAAAGCCTCGAAGTGGCTGTGTCAATTTGTCCCAGGAAACTTTTCTTGGGGTGGGTGAAGGGGAGGGGGCCTGAACGGCAGGGAAATTTGCCAACTGATTAGTGTCGGCGGGACGCGGATGCGCCAGAATAGACAGCCCCGAACGCACTCGGGATTGTGGAGAGCATGTGATGGTTTTTGATCAGGTCCGCCAACGCCGTTTGTCCGACGATATCGTCGAACGGCTGGAAGGGATGATTCTCGAAGGCACCTTGACGGCCGGTCAGCGCCTGCCCGCCGAGCGCGCGCTGGCTGAACAGTTCGGTGTTTCTCGACCGTCGCTGCGCGAAGCGATTCAGAAGCTGGTGGCCAAGGGCTTGCTGGTCAGTCGCCAGGGCGGTGGCAACTATGTGGCCGAATCACTCGGCTCGACCTTCAGCGACCCACTGCTGCAGTTGCTCGAAAGCAACCCGGAAGCGCAGCGCGACTTGCTGGAATTCCGGCATACCCTGGAGGCATCCTGCGCCTATTACGCAGCGATCCGCGCTACCGAGCCTGACCGCCTGCGACTCAAGGCGGCGTTCGATACCTTGCAGGATTGCTACGCCCGCGCAGATGAAGTGGACCGGGCCGAGGAGGGCGCAGCCGATGCGCGCTTTCACCTGGCGATCGCCGAGGCCAGCCACAACGCGGTGTTGCTGCACACCATTCGCGGCCTGTTCGACCTGCTCAAGCGCAACGTGGTGACCAACATCGGCGGCATGTACAAACAGCGCAGCGAAACCCGCGACATGCTCATCAGTCAGCACCGTGAGCTGTACCTGGCGATTGTCGAGGGGCGTGCGGAGGATGCGCGTGAAGTCTCCAGCCGGCACATCACCTACGTGCAGGAAGTGCTCGATGAAGTGCGTCAGGAAGTCCAGCGGGTGGCGCGGGCAGAACGGCGTAGCGGGCGCTAGCGGTCACGGGGCAGCGCCGCTCCTGCAGGAGCGGGCTTGCCCCGCGATGAGGGCGCTTCAGGCTGGAATCAGTCTTCTTTGCCCTTGTTGCGCACCGCGCGCTGCAACTCGCGGTCGGAATCGCGCTCGCGCTGGGTATCGCGCTTGTCGTATTCCTTCTTACCCTTGCCCAGTGCAATTTCGCACTTGATCAAGTGCTTGCTCCAATAGATCGACAAGGCCACGCAGGTGTAGCCCTTCTGCTGGACGGCCGCATGCAGGCGTTCCAGCTCTCGACGGTTGAGCAGCAGTTTGCGGGTACGTGTCGGGTCGGCGATGACGTGAGTACTGGCAGCTGTCAGCGGCGTGATGTGGCTGCCCATCAGCCAGGCCTCGCCATCCTTGAGCACCACGTAACTGTCGGTCAGGTGCGCCTTGCCGGCACGCAGACTTTTTACTTCCCAACCGGACAGGACCAATCCGGCCTCGAACTTGTGCTCGATGAAGTAATCGTGACGCGCCTTTTTATTCTGCGCGATAGTCCCTGTCGGATGTTTCTTTTGTTTAGCCATAGGGGCGGCATTATAGGCAGTCGTTGCGCTGTCGGCTACGGGGTAGCGGTGCGCTTGAGCCATTGCTGTGAATCCCGGACAATGCGCGCACTTGATGCGCTGTATTGCGCCCATCGGCATTCGGGTTGCGTTTGCCGCTCAGCTTTGGAATCGACCCCTGGATGACTACCCATATTCAACGTTCGGCACTGCTGCCATATCCCGCCCAGGCCCTGTATGACCTGGTCAATGATGTCGCGCGCTACCCGGAGTTTCTGCCCTGGTGTTCGTCCAGCACCGTGATGGAACAAAGCGACACGCACATGCGCGCGCGCCTTGAGGTGGCCAAGGGCGGGATGAGCCAGCAGTTTGTAACCAGCAATGTGTTAGTGCCGGGCCAGTCCATTGAAATGAACCTTGAAGAGGGGCCTTTTACCCAGTTGCACGGCGTCTGGGTATTCAAGCCGTTGGGCGAGAAAGCCTGCAAGATCAGCCTCGACCTGTCATTCGATTACGCCGGGCCGCTGGTGCGTGCCACTTTGGGGCCGTTGTTCAATCAGGCCGCCAACACCTTGGTCGATGCCTTCTGCCAGCGTGCCAAGCAGCTCCATGTCTGAAGCCTTGCTCACGGTCGAGGTGGTGTATGCCGTGGCCGGGCGGCAGGTGCTGCTCAGTGTTGAGGTGCCGGCGGGGACGACTATCAATGAAACGGTAAAACTGTCGGGGATCGCCGGGCACTTTCCCGAGGCCGATATTCAGGCCTGCCCGGTCGGGGTCTTTGGCCGGGTGATCGCCCATCCAGAAGAATATGAAGTCGAGGCAGGTGATCGCATCGAACTTTACCGGCCGTTGCTGGCAGACCCGAAAGAGGTGCGCAAACAGCGCGCGGCCAAGGTTGCCAGGGTCTTCAAGAAGGCCAAGCGTTAAGCAATCTTGTGCTATAGGATTTCGATTCGGGTCCAGCTTACTCTCTCCTGGCGTCGAGTTGACCTAGCATTTTTACCAGTAGCCGGTGATTTCTTATTGAGGTTAGCTGTGACGCGAAAGGCTGGAGGTATGGCCTTGAGTAGTCACATACACTTGAATGGGACTTCACCATGTCCGCATCAATAAAACTTGAACCGGTCGTTGAACTTGTCGGCGCCGAAGGCACAACCTATTACCCGATGAAACATCAGCAGGGTAATGCCGCGACGATCAAAGTTTGTTATGAGGGGCTAACTGCTGATGACATTATTCGTGTCTATTGGCAGACAGTTGATGATGAATATCAATCTATCGAGGTGTGGGTAGAGGAGCAGGGATGTGCATTGTTCCAGGTGTCGCATTATCTTCTTGGCTTGCGAATTACTGTTGCAGCACGTATTTATTGTGAAGTTGTTCGTGATGGCGAGACGTTCACTTCGCCGGTCAGCGAATACACAATCAGCCTGCGGCCCGAAGATCTGCCGGAAACCACAGTGCTGCAAATGACTGCGGAAGGGAAGCTGGACCTTTCGTTGTTGTGCTGTGAAGACCCCGATGTTTATATTGAGCCTTGGCCTTTTATCAAGGAGGGCCAGCGAGTGACTCGCTTGGCGCTAATGGGGCGTTCTGCGCAGTTCATGCTGTATGAGGGGGATCTCATTACAGTCGCTGATGTGGCGGGTGGCTGGATGAGGAAGTTGCCGCTGGATAA
This sequence comes from Pseudomonas sp. 2835, assembly GCF_050435905.1. Lineage (NCBI taxonomy): Bacteria > Pseudomonadati > Pseudomonadota > Gammaproteobacteria > Pseudomonadales > Pseudomonadaceae > Pseudomonas > Pseudomonas sp. 2835. The sequence goes on from NZ_JBNDLE010000009.1 coordinate 197,633, forward strand.
ACTTCGGCAATTTGCTCATGGCGAGTTGGTATTTTTGCAATTAATGATTCAACTTAATCCTGACGTGTCCAGTGCGCATCAGCTCTTCCCGCTTAAAACCGTTACCCTCCTGACGGAGCCGCATCTAAGCCTCTCGCCTCCAACTGTTGTCGAAGCAACAGACTGTGGTTCAGGTGATTTTGTTCTCAACCCCGCCAATGCCGTCGAGGGTGCGACTCTCCAGGTGGCCTATGAAAACATGTGCTGCAATGACCGGGTGTGTGCCACCTGGCAGGGGACGCCGGGTGCGGGGACGCCAGAGCTTGAGTGCCAGATTGCCGGTGATTCGCAGGTTGTCAATTTTCGGATTCCCCCTCAAGCAATAAGCGCAAACTTCAACGGTAAGGTCTTCGCTGGCTACACAGTCTGGCGTGAAGGTGGAGCTTGGGAGGCGCCGCCGCTTGAGGTCCGGGTACTCGATATTGATGTATTGCCGACCCCGCGCGTGGAGCAGGCTACGGAGCAGCGGCTGGACCTGAATACGTTCTCCGGCGATGCAGATGTAGTCGTTGAACTCTGGGATTTTGCCGAGGTTGGCCAGGCCTGCTGGTTGACTGTGACGGGACAGCTTGAGAATGGCGATGAATTTATCTCCGAAGTGCTGGAGGGTGTGCCATTGACGGCGGAATGGCTAGCGAATGGCGTCAGTACACTACTGGCGCGAGATAAGCTTGAGCAACTGGCGGACTATAGTGATTTAGAGTTGCACTTCGCGGTCAATTTTGATGGAAAAGTCGACAGATCCACTGCCAGGGAGTTTCCGCTGCTGTCACTGCAAGTTGTACAGGCCGATTTGCAGCTACCCGCGCCCCAGATTGTGCAAGCGGTTGACAACACCCTGACGGTGTACAACGGTCGGGATGGCGTGACGTTGCGGGTTCGCTACGACCGTATGAGTTCGCATCACAGTATCCAGCCGTGCTGGCGGCGCGGGGACGGAAGTTGTTTGCCGATCACTGCCAAGCCTGGCAATCCTGGATCGGGTTACGTCGACTTTTTTGTGCCGCGTGAAGCGGTGATTGTGGCTAGCGGTAAAACTGTGAAGATCAGCTACACAGTTTCTCGTGATCAAAAGATACAGGTTTCAGGGGTCCTGAACTTGTTCGTCAATTGGCCTGTGCGTTTTCCGTTAATGTCTGTACGCCAGGCGACTCAAGGTTCTTTAGAATTACGCAATTTTTACGGGCATGCAGAATTAAATCTGGCGGCATGGTGGTTTATTTTGCCTGGGCAAAGAGTTTGGCTGCGTGGGCACGGCACGAGGCAGGATGGTACAAATTACAATTTTGACGTACTTTTGAATCACTCAGTAACACAGGCGCAGGTTTCTCAAGGGTTAAAAATTGTATTGCGACGGCAGCACTTGGTCGTACTGAAGTCTCTGAGTAACTTGAGATTCACCTGCAGGGTTACTCTGGATCGGAGTTCGCAAGAAAGTGCAGCTTTGGAGTTTCCATCTTTAACATTGGTGCTGCGCTCGCAGTACGAAAATATTACTACCTTTGACGGTGGAAGCTGGAATGGATGGGTGAAAGGGCCGGCTGCACAAGCGAATGACATGAGTATTAGGTATGAGGGGAGTAATGCGACGCTGTACAATAATACCCACTCGCTCTACTTGACGGGGATATTTTTGCAGAAAGAGTTCCACGGCTTGGAAGTTGGTAGGGTATATACGTTTATGATGGATATTCGACAATATGACAATATTGCACCTATTCCACAGATTTCGGTTACTGCCGATAATATGCAGGTTATTTCTCGGAGGACAGTTGCTGGTATGACTTGGCGGCAATTGAAGGGTAACTTCACTGCAACTAGGGATTATATGCACGTCCAGCTTCATTGCCATTTGGCTTCAGCGACAGGAAATGATTTTTCGATGGATAATTTGAGGTTAACTGAGCTCTAGCGCGACAAGTCTGCGTACTGAAACCACTGTAGGGCGTATGGCAAGAGAGCTGGAAGACACCTTCCAGCTCTCTCAATCTTTCATCACTGCGGCGAAGTATCCAGCGGCTCTGGCACTGGCACCGGGATGACCTCGATGGTATCGACGTCTTTCTGGATGGTGTCTTCCAGCGAGCCTGGCTTGGCAGGTTTTTCCTGCGTAGCGGGTTCGGTAGTGCCAGTCGGGCTGACGGTGGTATCGCCGCTGCCACCGAGGATTTCCTGGTCGCGGCTGACCCCCGGCATGAAGTCGCCGGACAGGCTGCTGAGCTGATCGTTCTCGTTAAAGAAAATGCTCATGCGTTCCTGCTGGCGCTCACCGCCGCCAGGCTGCAGGCTGTACAGGTAATCCCAGCGATTGGTGTGGAACGTATCCTGGATCAGCGGGTTGCCCATGATAAACCGTACTTGCCGACGGGTCATTCCGGGGCGCAATTGGTCTATCATGTCTTGCGTGACGACATTGCCCTGCTGGATGTCGATTTTGTAAACCCCGGGGAACGAGCAACCGGCGAGTGCGAGCAGTCCCACGAAGGTGAGGCTGGTTAGCAAGAGCTTGGTGTTTTGCATCGGTGGGCGACTTCCACTATCTTGGCTGGACAACGTAAACCCCGATCATACCCGTATTCAGAGAAGCTGCGAAGCAGCATCGGCGAGAAAGCTGACCATGGTTGAAAATAGCGAACTGCGCAAAGCCGGTCTCAAGGTGACACTGCCTCGAGTGAAAATTCTACAGATGCTCGACTCTACCGAGCAGCGTCACATGAGTGCTGAGGATGTCTACAAGGCGCTGATGGAGGCAGGCGAGGACGTCGGTCTGGCCACGGTTTACCGTGTTCTGACCCAGTTCGAAGCCGCAGGCCTGGTCGTGCGCCACAACTTCGATGGCGGCCACGCCGTGTTCGAGCTGGCTGACGGTGGTCACCACGACCACATGGTCAACGTCGACTCCGGCGAAGTCATCGAGTTCTTCGACAGTGAAATCGAGAAGCGCCAGAAGCAAATCGTGGAAGAGCACGGTTTCGAGCTGGTGGACCACAATCTGGTCCTGTACGTACGCAAGAAAAAGTAAGCAATTATTACATTGCTGCATATGTACTGAAGGCGACCCTGGGGTCGCCTTCGTGCTTTCTGGCTGGCAGCTTTTTATAGCTGCGCGTTTCAGGCCTTGCTGGTGACCACCATCTTACGGGCGTGGGCCAGGGATTCTTTGGTCAGGTCGATGCCGCCGAGCATGCGTGCAACCTCTTCAACGCGCTCGCGCTTGCCCAGGTTGGCCACTGCGGTGTGGGTGGCATCGCTGTCGCGCACCTTGTGCACGAACAGGTGGTGATGGCCCTGGGCTGCTACTTGAGGCAAGTGAGTGACGGTCAGCACCTGGCCGCGTTCACCCAGGCGGCGGAGCAACTGGCCGACGATCTCTGCCGTTGGCCCACCGATGCCGACGTCGACTTCGTCGAACACCAGGGTCGGGATGCGCGAGGTCTGTGCAGTAATCACCTGGATCGCCAGGCTGATCCGCGACAGCTCGCCACCGGAAGCCACCCTGGCCAGGGCCTTGAGCGGCTGCCCGGGGTTGGCGCTGACCAGCAGCTCGACCTGCTCCAGGCCCTGGGGTTGCAGTTCGTCGCTGCTGTTGGGTCGCAGCTCGATGCTGAAGCGCCCGCCCGGCATCCCCAGGCGCTGGATTTCCTGCTCCACCGCACTGGCCAGCTGGCAGGCGGCTTGCTGGCGCAGGGTGCTCAGTTCGCCGGCCTTGTCCTGGTAGTGGCGGGCATAGGCGGCCAGCTTCTCACCCAGGCGCTCGATCGATTCGTCGTTGGCGTTGAGGTTTTCCAGCTCTTCCATCAGGCGCTGCTGCAGGCCAGCCAGCTCGGTCGGGTGCACCCGGTGTTTGCGGGCGAGGGTATAGATGGTGTCGAGGCGCTCTTCGAGCTGTTGCAGGCGCGCCGGGTCGGCATCGAAGTTGTCGAGGAAGCGGTTCAGTTCGCCAACCGCTTCTTCTACCTGGATCTGCGCACTGGCGATCATGCTGGCTGCCTCGCCCAGGGCCTTGGGTGCGTTGTGCACGGCGGTCAGGCGGTTGAGGCTGGCGGTCAGGGCATTGAGCACGTTGCCCGAGTCGTTCTCGCTGCAGTGGTCGATGACCTGCCGGCAAATGCCGAACAGCGCTTCGGCGTTGGTCAGGTTCTTGTGTTCCTGTTCCAACAGTTCCAGTTCGTTCTCGCCCAGGCCAAGGTTGTCGAGTTCTTCGAGCTGGTAGCTAAGCAACTGGTGTTGCGCGCGCTGCTCGTCGCCGGAATTGGACAGGCGCTCCAGCTCCTGGCGGGTCTGGCGCCAGCGCTGGGCGGCAAGCTGGACCTGGCGGGCAAGGTCGGTGGCGCCGGCGTATTCGTCGAGCAGGCGCCGATGCGTGTCGGTTTTCAGCAGTGACTGGTGTTCGTGCTGGCTGTGGATATCGATCAGCAGCTCGCCCAGGGCCTTGAGGTCGCCGAGCGGGCAGGGCGTGCCGTTGATATAGCCGCGGCTGCGGCCTTCGGCGGTGATCACCCGGCGCAGGATGCACGGGCCGTCGCTGTCGAGGTCGCGTTCGGCCAGCCAGGTGCGCGCTTCAGGGATGTCGACCAGGTCGAAGGTGGCAAGGATATCGGCTTTGTCAGCCCCCGGGCGCACCACGCCACTGTCGGCGCGATCGCCCAGGGTCAGGCCCAGGGCGTCGAGCATGATCGATTTGCCGGCCCCGGTTTCACCGGTGATGACGCTCATCCCCCGGGCGAGCTCGAGGTCCAGGTGTTCGACGATGGCGTAATTGTGTACGGACAGGTGCACCAGCATTGGGGCGGCTCCCAGGCGTTAGGTCTGGTTATTTATACAGTGTTTTCAAATCTGCTGACAATGCTGATGTTTAGTTCAATTTGGTTATCAGGGCGCTGTTCTGATTGCGATGGGTTATGAACGAATGTATGCAACCTGGCGTGCCGGCCCTTGAACCTGGGTTTTGCGACCCCATATAGCCGGCAGACGCGCGAGTAATGCTCGCAGACCTTATTCGAGAGGAGAGATTTTATGGCTGACGAACAGCTGGATGAACAGAATCTGAACGCCGAAGCGACTGGCGAGCAAGAGCTGAACGCCCGCGTGCAGGTGCTCGAAGAGCAGCTGGCGGCGGCCCAGGATCAATCCCTGCGCACCGCCGCCGACCTGCAGAACGTGCGCCGCCGCGCCGAGCAGGACGTAGAAAAGGCGCACAAGTTTGCCCTGGAAAAATTCGCCGGTGACCTGCTGCCGGTCATCGACAGCCTTGAGCGCGGCCTGGAACTGTCCAGCCCGGACGACGAAAGCATTCGTCCGATGCGCGAAGGCATCGAGCTGACCCTGAAAATGTTCCACGACACCCTCAAGCGCTACAACCTCGAGGCCATCGACCCGCACGGCGAGCCGTTCAATGCCGAGCACCATCAGGCGATGGCCATGCAGGAAAGCGCCGAGGTCGAGCCCAACAGCGTGCTCAAGGTGTTCCAGAAGGGCTACCAGCTCAACGGTCGCCTGCTGCGCCCGGCCATGGTCGTGGTCAGCAAGGCCCCGGCAGCGGTTTCGCCGTCGATTGACGAGCAGGCTTGAAATCGTTTTCGGCGCCCCCATCTAGGTGTCAAGCATTCAAGTATTACCGCAGTTAGCCACCACTGCTGCGGCAACCAAATTCAAGTTTCGGGAGAGTTAACATGGGTAAAATCATCGGTATCGACCTGGGGACCACCAACTCCTGTGTCTCCATTCTGGAAAACGGCAACGTCAAGGTTATCGAGAACGCCGAAGGCGCTCGTACCACGCCGTCGATCATCGCCTACGCCAACGATGGCGAAATCCTGGTTGGCCAGTCGGCCAAGCGCCAGGCGGTCACCAACCCGCACAACACCCTGTACGCGGTAAAACGTCTGATCGGCCGTCGCTTCGAAGAAGAAGTGGTGCAGAAAGACATCCAGATGGTTCCGTACAAAATTGTCAAAGCTGACAACAACGACGCCTGGGTTGAAGTGAACGGCCAGAAAATGGCTCCGCCACAAATCTCGGCTGAAATCCTGAAAAAGATGAAGAAGACCGCCGAAGACTACCTCGGCGAGCCAGTGACCGAAGCGGTGATCACCGTTCCGGCCTACTTCAACGACAGCCAGCGCCAGGCCACCAAAGACGCCGGTCGTATCGCCGGTCTGGACGTCAAGCGGATCATCAACGAACCGACTGCGGCTGCGCTGGCTTACGGCATGGACAAGGCCAAGGGCGATCACACTGTGATCGTTTATGACCTGGGTGGTGGTACCTTCGACGTTTCGGTTATCGAAATCGCCGAAGTCGATGGCGAGCACCAGTTCGAAGTACTGGCTACCAACGGTGACACTTTCCTCGGTGGTGAAGACTTCGACATCCGCCTGATCGACTACCTCGTCGACGAGTTCAAGAAAGAAAGCGGCATGAACCTCAAAGGTGACCCGCTGGCCATGCAGCGCCTGAAAGAAGCCGCTGAAAAGGCCAAGATCGAGCTGTCTTCGAGCCAGATGACCGACGTCAACCTGCCGTACATCACTGCAGACGCCACCGGTCCTAAGCACCTGAACGTGAAGATCTCCCGCGCCAAGCTGGAATCGCTGGTAGAAGACCTGGTTCAGCGCACCATCGAGCCATGCCGCATCGCCATGAAAGACGCCGGTATCGACGTCAGCAAGATCGACGACGTGATCCTGGTCGGCGGTCAGACCCGTATGCCGCTGGTGCAAAAAGCTGTTACCGACTTCTTCGGCAAAGAAGCCCGTAAAGACGTCAACCCGGACGAAGCGGTTGCCATGGGTGCTGCCATCCAGGGTGCGGTACTGGCCGGTGATGTCAAGGACGTACTGCTGCTGGACGTCAGCCCGCTGACCCTGGGTATCGAAACCATGGGCGGCGTGATGACCGCGCTGATCGAGAAGAACACCACTATTCCGACCAAGAAGTCGCAAGTGTTCTCGACTGCCGATGACAACCAGGGCGCCGTGACCATTCACGTGCTGCAAGGTGAGCGTAAGCAGGCTGCGCAGAACAAATCCCTGGGCAAGTTCGACCTGGCCGACATTCCACCAGCACCACGTGGCGTGCCACAGATCGAAGTGACCTTCGACATCGACGCCAACGGCATCCTGCACGTCGGCGCCAAAGACAAGGCCACTGGCAAGACCCAGTCGATCGTGATCAAGGCCAACTCCGGCCTGTCTGATGAAGAAATTCAGCAGATGATCCGCGACGCCGAAGCGAACTCGGAAGAAGACCGCAAGTTCGAAGAGCTGGCCGCTGCCCGTAACCAGGGTGATGCACTGGTTCACTCGACTCGCAAGATGGTCGTTGATGCGGGTGACAAGGTCACTGCCGACGAGAAGACCGCGATCGAAGCTGCCGTGGTTGCCCTGGAAGCTGCCATCAAGGGCGACGACAAGGCTGCCATCGACGCTAAAGTCGAAGAGCTGTCGAAAGTATCGGCTCCGGTTGCCCAGAAGATGTACGCCGAACAGTCGGCCGAACAGCCTCAGGGCGGCGCTCAGCAAGCTGAGCCGGAAACCAAGCACGACGACGTCGTCGATGCCGAGTTTGAAGAAGTCAAAGACAACAAGTAATTGCTACAGGTTGTCGGCCAGTTGACTGTTTTTTGATGGTTGGCTGGTAGGATGTCGCCGCGCGGGGGCTTGCTCCCGCGTTGGCGTGTCTGCAATACCCGAATTTTTACAGCATCTGTCAGCCGCCCATGGGGCAGGTGAGGCGGGTGCTGGCGGCACAGCGCGGAATGCGCAGAGGTTTGCCGAACGTCCTCAAGAGTGCAAAGACTTATGGCAAAGCGTGACTATTACGAAGTTCTGGGAGTTGAGCGCGGCTCCAGTGAAGCGGACCTGAAGAAGGCCTATCGCCGTCTGGCGATGAAGCATCACCCGGACCGTAATCCTGATGACAAGGACTCGGAAGAGAAATTCAAGGAGGCCAACGAGGCTTACGAAGTGCTCTCCGATGCCAGCAAGCGTGCGGCCTATGACCAGTATGGTCATGCCGGCGTGGATCCGAGCATGGGTGGCGGCGGTGCCGGTTTCGGCGGCGCGAACTTCTCGGATATCTTTGGCGATGTGTTCAGCGATTTCTTCGGCGGCGGCCGTGGTGGTTCGCGTGGTGGCGCCCAGCGTGGCAGCGACCTGCGTTACACCCTGGAGCTGAACCTGGAAGAAGCCGTGCGCGGTACCACGGTCAACATCCGTGTGCCGACGCTGGTCAACTGCAAGCCATGTGACGGTTCCGGGGCCAAGAAAGGCTCGTCGCCGTCGACCTGCCCGACCTGTGGCGGCATTGGTCAGGTGCGCATGCAGCAGGGCTTCTTCTCGGTCCAGCAGACCTGCCCGCGCTGCCATGGCCAGGGCAAGATCATCACCGACCCGTGCGATTCGTGCCACGGGGAAGGGCGCATCGAAGAGTACAAGACCCTGTCGGTCAAGGTCCCGGCGGGCGTTGATACCGGAGACCGTATTCGTCTGTCCGGTGAAGGTGAAGCCGGTTCGCAAGGTGGCCCGACTGGCGACCTGTACGTTGTCATCAACGTGCGTGAGCACCCGATTTTCCAGCGTGATGGCAAACATCTGTACTGCGAAGTGCCGATCAGCTACACCGACGCCGCCCTGGGTGGCGAGCTGGAAGTGCCGACCCTCGATGGCCGGGTCAAGCTGAAGATTCCGGAAGGTACCCAGACCGGCAAGCAGTTCCGTCTGCGCGGCAAGGGTGTGGCGCCGGTTCGCGGTGGTGGTGCCGGTGACCTGATGTGCCGGGTTGCGGTCGAAACCCCGGTCAACCTCAGCCGTCGCCAGCGTGAGCTGCTCGAAGAGCTGCGTGATTCGCTGGAAGGCGACAGTTCCCATTCGCCGAAAGCCAATGGCTGGTTTGAAGGTGTGAAACGCTTCTTCGGCGATCTGTAAGAAGGAATAGGGCATGCGACGTATAGCGGTAATGGGCGCGGCAGGGCGCATGGGCAAGACCCTGATCGAAGCGGTGCAGCAAACCCCGGGTGCCGGGCTGACCGCGGCGATCGATCGCCCGGACAGCTCGCTGGTCGGCGCTGATGCCGGTGAGCTGGCGGCGCTGGGCCGCATTGGCGTACTGCTGTCGGACGACCTGGCCAAGGTTGCTGACGAGTTCGACGTGTTGATCGACTTCACTCACCCTTCGGTGACCCTGAAGAACCTGGCGTTCTGCCGCAAGGCAGGCAAGGCGATGATCATCGGCACCACCGGTTTCACTGCCGAAGAAAAGCAGCTGCTGGCCGAGGCGGGCAAGGACATTGCGATCGTCTTCGCCGCCAACTTCAGCGTTGGCGTCAACCTCAGCCTCAAGCTGCTGGACATGGCGGCGCGGGTGCTGGGCGATGATGTCGATATCGAGATCATCGAGGCGCACCACCGGCACAAGGTCGATGCACCGTCGGGCACCGCGCTGCGCATGGGTGAAGTGGTTGCCAATGCGCTGGGTCGAGACCTGCAGGAAGTGGCGGTGTATGGTCGTGAAGGCCAGACCGGCGCGCGTGATCGCAAGACCATTGGTTTTGCCACCGTGCGTGCTGGCGATGTGGTCGGTGATCACACCGTGCTGTTCGCTGCCGAAGGTGAGCGCCTGGAGATCACCCACAAGGCCTCCAGCCGCATGACCTTCGCCAAGGGTGCGGTACGTGCCGCGCTGTGGCTGGACGGGCGCGAGCCTGGCTTGTACGACATGCAGGACGTGCTCGACCTGCGTTGACCTGCGCTGTATCCCCTGTGGGAGCGGGCTTGACCCGCGACTGCGGTTTGTCTGTCACGCCGCAATCGCGGGTCAAGCCCGCTCCCACAAGACCCTCCCAGTGCGCCCTGTCGCATTCCTGAGCCTTTCAGGCACATCAGTGGTAGACCAAAAAAGCGTTTTTCTGTAAGCTACAGCTTTAGTGTGTCCACTAAAAGCGCGCAGATAATTCGACGAAGAAAGCGGGGTGACGTGTCTATACGTCATTCCGCTTTTTTGCAACCTGCGATCGCCCCTTCAGGCTTGATTTACGGGAGGTCTTCTTGACTAAGCCAGCCATACTCGCCCTTGCCGATGGCAGCATTTTTCGCGGTGAAGCCATTGGAGCCGACGGACAAACCGTTGGTGAGGTGGTGTTTAACACCGCAATGACCGGCTATCAGGAAATCCTGACTGACCCTTCCTATGCGCAGCAAATCGTTACCCTGACTTACCCGCACATCGGCAACACCGGCACCACGCCGGAAGACGCCGAATCCGACCGCGTCTGGTCGGCGGGCCTGGTGATTCGCGACCTGCCTCTGATTGCGAGCAACTGGCGCAACAAGCAATCCCTGCCTGATTACCTCAAGGCCAACAACGTGGTGGCGATTGCTGGTATCGATACCCGTCGCCTGACCCGCATCCTGCGTGAGAAGGGCGCGCAGAACGGCTGCATCCTCGCCGGCGACAACATCAGCGAAGAGGCTGCAATCGCCGCCGCTCGCGGTTTCCCGGGCCTGAAGGGCATGGACCTGGCGAAAGTCGTCAGCACCAAGAGCAGCTACGAATGGCGCTCCAGCGTCTGGGAGCTGAAGACCGACAGCCACGCCACAATCGAGGCGTCCGAGCTGTCTTACCACGTGGTTGCCTACGACTTCGGCGTCAAGCTGAACATCCTGCGCATGCTGGTTGCCCGCGGTTGCCGCCTGACCGTCGTGCCGGCGCAAACCCCGGCCAGCGAAGTCCTGGCGCTCAACCCTGATGGCGTGTTCCTGTCCAACGGTCCTGGCGATCCGGAGCCTTGCGACTACGCGATCCAGGCGATCAAGGACATCCTCGAAACCGAGATCCCGGTGTTCGGCATTTGCCTGGGCCACCAGTTGCTGGCCCTGGCTTCCGGTGCCAAGACCGTGAAAATGGGTCATGGTCACCACGGCGCCAACCACCCGGTCCAGGACCTGGACACCGGCGTGGTCATGATCACCAGCCAGAACCACGGCTTTGCGGTTGACGAAGCGACCCTGCCGGGCAACGTGCGCGCCATCCACAAGTCGCTGTTCGACGGTACCCTGCAGGGTATCGAGCGCACCGACAAGAGCGCGTTCAGCTTCCAGGGTCACCCTGAAGCCAGCCCGGGCCCGACCGACGTCGCGCCACTGTTCGACCGTTTCATCGATGCCATGGCCAAGCGCCGCTGAGCATCTGGCGAGAAGGCCCTGGACCGGTGCAAGCCGCGTTCAGGTGCCGCCCCCAAGATTGTTCAATGCGGCTTGCCGACTGACCTGCGGAATTGAGTGACAACCCATGCCAAAACGTACAGACATCAAAAGCATCCTGATTCTCGGCGCTGGCCCGATCGTGATCGGCCAGGCCTGCGAATTCGACTACTCCGGCGCCCAGGCCTGTAAAGCCCTGCGCGAAGAGGGCTACCGCGTCATCCTGGTGAACTCCAACCCGGCCACCATCATGACCGACCCGGCCATGGCCGACGCCACCTACATCGAGCCGATCAAGTGGCAGACCGTTGCCAAGATCATCGAGAAGGAGCGTCCTGACGCGCTGCTGCCGACCATGGGTGGCCAGACTGCCCTGAACTGCGCCCTGGACCTGGAGCGCGAAGGCGTTCTGGAAAAGTTCGGCGTAGAGATGATCGGCGCCAACGCCGACACCATCGACAAGGCTGAAGACCGTTCGCGCTTCGACACCGCCATGAAGGCCATCGGCCTTGAGTGCCCGCGTTCCGGCATCGCCCACAGCATGGAAGAGGCCAATGCGGTGCTCGAGAAGCTCGGCTTCCCGTGCATCATCCGTCCGTCCTTCACCATGGGCGGCACCGGTGGCGGCATCGCCTACAACCGTGAAGAATTCGAAGAAATCTGCGCCCGTGGTCTGGACCTGTCGCCGACCAAAGAGCTGCTGATCGACGAATCGCTGATCGGCTGGAAAGAGTACGAGATGGAAGTGGTCCGCGACAAAAAGGACAACTGCATCATCGTCTGCTCGATCGAGAACTTCGACCCGATGGGCGTGCACACCGGTGACTCGATCACCGTGGCGCCAGCACAGACCCTGACCGACAAGGAATACCAGATCATGCGCAACGCCTCGCTGGCGGTGCTGCGTGAAATCGGTGTCGAGACCGGCGGTTCCAACGTGCAGTTCGGTATCTGCCCAGACACCGGCCGCATGGTCGTGATCGAGATGAACCCGCGGGTTTCGCGTTCTTCGGCACTGGCCTCGAAAGCCACCGGCTTCCCGATCGCCAAGATCGCTGCCAAGCTGGCCGTTGGTTACACCCTCGACGAGCTGCAGAACGACATCACCGGCGGTCGTACCCCGGCGTCCTTCGAGCCGTCGATCGACTACGTCGTCACCAAGCTGCCGCGTTTCGCCTTCGAGAAATTCCCCAAGGCCGACGCCCGCCTGACCACCCAGATGAAATCCGTGGGTGAAGTCATGGCCATCGGCCGGACTTTCCAGGAGTCGCTGCAGAAAGCCCTGCGCGGTCTGGAAGTTGGCGTTTGCGGCCTGGACCCGAAAGTCGACCTGGCCAGCCCTGACGCTGCCAGCATCCTCAAGCGCGAACTGACCGTGCCGGGCGCCGAGCGTATCTGGTACGTCGCTGACGCCATGCGTTCGGGCATGACCTGCGACGAAATCTTCGCCCTGACCGGTATCGACCACTGGTTCCTGGTGCAGATGGAAGACCTGATCAAGGAAGAAGAGAAGGTCAAGACCCTGGCCCTGTCGGCGATCGACAAGGACCTGATGCTGCGTCTGAAGCGCAAGGGCTTCTCTGACCAGCGTCTGGCCAAGCTGTTGGGTATCACCGACAAAAACCTGCGCCGTCACCGCCACAAGCTGGAAGTCTTCCCGGTCTACAAGCGCGTCGACACCTGCGCCGCCGAGTTCGCCACCGACACCGCCTACCTGTACTCGACCTACGAGGAAGAGTGCGAGGCCAACCCGTCGACTCGCGACAAGATCATGATCCTGGGCGGCGGTCCTAACCGTATCGGCCAGGGTATCGAATTCGACTACTGCTGCGTGCACGCGGCACTGGCCCTGCGTGAAGACGGTTACGAGACCATCATGGTCAACTGCAACCCGGAAACCGTCTCCACCGACTACGACACCTCCGATCGCCTTTACTTCGAACCGTTGACCCTGGAAGACGTGCTGGAAGTGGTTCGCGTCGAGAAGCCCAAAGGCGTGATCGTCCATTACGGCGGCCAGACCCCGCTGAAACTGGCTCGCGCCCTGGAAGAAGCCGGCGTACCGATCATCGGTACCAGCCCGGACGCCATCGACCGCGCCGAAGACCGCGAGCGTTTCCAGCAGATGGTGCAGCGCCTGAACCTGCTGCAGCCGCCAAACGCCACTGTGCGCAGCGAAGACGAAGCCATCCGTGCTGCCGGCGTGATCGGCTACCCGCTGGTTGTGCGTCCGTCCTACGTACTGGGCGGCCGCGCCATGGAGATCGTCTACGAGCTGGACGAGCTCAAGCGCTACCTGCGTGAAGCGGTGCAAGTGTCCAACGACAGCCCGGTGCTGCTTGACCACTTCCTCAACTGCGCCATCGAGATGGACGTGGATGCGGTCTGCGACGGCACTGACGTGGTGATCGGCGCGATCATGCAGCACATCGAACAGGCCGGGGTTCACTCCGGTGACTCGGCGTGCTCGCTGCCACCGTACTCGCTGCCAGCCCATGTGCAGGACGAAGTCCGCGAACAGGTCAAGAAAATGGCCCTGGAGCTGGGCGTTGTAGGCCTGATGAACGTGCAGCTGGCCCTGCAGGGCGACAAGATCTACGTGATCGAAGTCAACCCGCGCGCCTCGCGTACCGTGCCGTTCGTCTCCAAGTGCATCGGCACCTCGCTGGCGATGATTGCCGCGCGCGTCATGGCTGGTAAATCGCTGAAGGAAATCGGTTTCACCAAGGAAATCATTCCTAACTTCTACAGCGTCAAGGAAGCGGTGTTCCCGTTCGCCAAGTTCCCGGGTGTTGACCCGATCCTCGGCCCTGAGATGAAATCCACCGGCGAAGTCATGGGTGTCGGCGACAGCTTCGGTGAAGCCTTCGCCAAGGCCCAGATGGGTGCCAGCGAAGTGCTGCCGACTGGCGGTACCGCGTTCATCAGCGTGCGTGACGACGACAAGCCACAAGTGGCTGGTGTTGCCCGCGACCTGATCGCCCTGGGTTTCGAAGTGGTTGCCACCGTCGGTACCGCCAAGGTTATCGAAGCGGCTGGCCTGAAAGTGCGTCGCGTGAACAAGGTGACCGAAGGTCGTCCGCACGTGGTCGACATGATCAAGAACGACGAAGTGTCGCTGATCATCAACACCACCGAAGGCCGTCAGTCGATCGCCGACTCCTACTCGATTCGTCGCAATGCGTTGCAGCACAAGATCTACTGCACCACCACCATTGCGGCCGGTGAAGCCATCTGCGAAGCGCTGAAATTTGGTCCGGAAAAGACCGTTCGCCGCTTGCAGGATCTGCATGCAGGACTCAAAGCATGAGCATTACCAAGTACCCGATGACCGTCCAGGGTGCTCGCGCCCTGGAGGAAGAGCACCTGTTCCTGAGCAAGACCGAGCGTCCGCGCCTGAGCCAGGCTATTGGCGAAGCCCGTGAGCTGGGCGACCTCAAGGAAAACGCCGAGTACCACGCTGCCCGTGAAGAGCAGGGTATGGTCGAGGCACGTATCCGCGATATCGAAGGCCGTCTGCAGAACTCGGTCGTGATCGACGTCACCACCATTGCCCACACCGGCAAGGTGATCTTCGGCACCACCGTGGACCTGGAAAACACCGAGACCGGTGAGCAAGTGAGCTACCAGATCGTTGGTGAGGACGAAGCCGACGTGAAGAAGGGCAAACTCTCGGTCGGTGCACCTATCGCCCGCGCCATCATTGGCAAGGAAGAGGGTGACACCGTGGTGATCAAGACGCCAAGCGGTACGGTCGAGTACGAGATTGTCGAAGTCAAACACATCTGACCGGCGCCGCGGCTTTGCCGCGGCCGCGGTGATCTGGCAACTGACCCAGGTGTTCTGGGTTGGTGGCCTGTGGATGTTGCATTTCGGGTTGCTGCCGGCGTTGGGCAAGATTGGCCTGGCGCCGCTGTTGATCGAAGATATCGGCAGCCTGATGGCATCCTTGCTGGTAGCGTTTGCGGCGTTTTGCGCAGGCGTGCAGGCACTGGTGCTGATGCAGGCTCAGGGTCTGGCCAGTTTGTGGCGGGATATGCGAGGGCAGTTGCTGTCGATGGCGATGCTGGCGTGCGTGGTGTATTTCGCCTTGCGCGTGGGCATGCCGGAAGAATTGCGCTGGCAGCTGTTCTGCTACCTGGTGCTGGGCCTGACCGGCTTGCTGCTGGTCATGCAACCCGTGCCGGGCAGGGCGCGCAAGGCGCGCCACTGACCGCGGCGAACATCACTTGTAGCGGTGGATGTTCGACAGCTGCTTGTTCGGCTGTGGGTTCTTGCGATAGATCAGCGCCTTCTTGCCGATGGTCTGTACCAGTTCGGCGCGGCCGGCCTTGCACAGGGCGGCGATTGCGGCGGCGCGTTCTTCGCGGTCTTCGGAGCGAATTTCGACCTTGATCAGTTCGTGATCGACCAGGGCGCGTTCGAGTTCGGCGATAACCCCTTCAGTCAGCCCATTGCCTGCCACAATCAGAACTGGTTTCAGATCGTGGCCAATGGATTTGTACTGTTTCTTCTGCTCGTTATTGAGCGGCATAATCTGACCCTTTGTCTGATTCTGTAAAAATGGCGGCCATTTTACCCGAGGGCCCGTGGATCCGCCCAGTTAATCACGACCCTTATCATCGAGGTGCCCAATGGCGCGTTCCAAGACAAGCCTTGGCTGGCTGAAAGAACACTTCAACGATCCTTACGTTAAAAAAGCGCAAAAGGATGGTTATCGCTCGCGTGCGAGCTATAAATTGCTGGAAATTCAGGAAAAGTACCGGATTATCCGCCCGGGCATGAGCGTCGTTGACCTCGGCGCGGCGCCCGGTGGCTGGTCGCAGGTGACCAGTCGTCTGATCGGCGGCCAGGGCCGTTTGATTGCCTCCGACATCCTCGAAATGGACAGCATTCCCGACGTTACCTTCATCCAGGGCGACTTTACCCAGGACGAAGTGCTGGCGCAGATCCTTGAGGCGGTGGGTAATTCGCACGTAGACCTTGTGATTTCCGATATGGCCCCCAATATGAGTGGTACGCCTGCCGTGGATATTCCCAAGGCCATGTTTCTCTGTGAGCTGGCCCTTGATCTGGCGACCCGGGTACTCAAGCCGGGTGGCGATTTCCTGATCAAGATTTTCCAGGGCGAAGGGTTTGACGTATACCTCAAGGACGCTCGTCAGAAATTCGACAAGGTCCAGATGCTCAAGCCTGATTCTTCGCGGGACCGCTCCCGCGAGCAGTACTTGCTGGCGCGGGGTTATCGCGGCGAGTAAGGCGTCAGGCCGGCGGCTTCCAGGGTATCCGATAGTTTTTTCCAATCGGCTCTCCTGCCTGACCTGGATGTACTTCGTGTAGTCTAGGTTTCACAAAGGGTTACAGACGGCGCCTGCAGATGTGTAGGTTATGTAGTAAGTTAAGCCGGTGAATATCATGCGAGGCACGGCTGCGCCGTCAGCCGGCTTCAGAGGGTAGCTAATTGAACGATATGGCAAAGAACTTGATCCTGTGGTTGATCATCGCAGCTGTCCTGGTGACGGTGATGAACAACTTCTCCAGCCCGAATGAGCCGCAGACCCTCAACTATTCCGACTTCATTCAGCAGGTCAAGGATGGCAAGGTCGAGCGCGTTGCGGTCGACGGCTACGTCATTACCGGTAAACGAACCGATGGCGACAGCTTCAAGACCATCCGTCCGGCCATTCAGGATAACGGCCTGATCGGCGACCTGGTCGACAACCACGTCGTGGTCGAAGGCAAGCAGCCAGAGCAACAGAGCATCTGGACCCAACTGCTGGTCGCCAGCTTCCCGATCCTGGTCATCATTGCCGTATTCATGTTCTTCATGCGCCAGATGCAGGGCGGCGCCGGTGGCAAGGGCGGGCCGATGAGCTTCGGCAAGAGCAAGGCGCGCCTGCTCTCCGAAGACCAGGTGAAAACCACCCTGGCCGACGTTGCCGGTTGCGATGAAGCCAAGGAAGAAGTGGGCGAGCTGGTCGAATTCCTGCGTGACCCGGGCAAGTTCCAGCGCCTGGGCGGCCGTATTCCGCGCGGCGTGTTGATGGTCGGCCCGCCAGGTACCGGTAAGACCCTGCTGGCCAAGGCTATCGCCGGCGAAGCCAAGGTGCCGTTCTTCACCATCTCCGGTTCCGACTTCGTCGAAATGTTCGTCGGTGTTGGTGCCAGCCGTGTTCGCGACATGTTCGAGCAAGCCAAGAAGCATGCACCGTGCATCATCTTCATCGACGAGATCGACGCCGTCGGTCGCCATCGTGGCGCCGGCATGGGTGGCGGTCACGACGAGCGCGAGCAGACCCTCAACCAGTTGCTGGTTGAAATGGACGGCTTCGAAATGAACGACGGTATCATCGTCATCGCCGCGACCAACCGTCCGGATGTACTCGACCCGGCGCTGCTGCGCCCAGGCCGTTTCGACCGTCAGGTTGTCGTTGGCCTGCCGGATATCCGTGGCCGTGAGCAGATCCTCAAGGTGCATATGCGCAAGGTGCCGATTGGCGACAACGTCAATCCAGCAGTCATTGCCCGTGGTACCCCGGGCTTCTCCGGTGCAGACCTTGCCAACCTGGTCAACGAAGCATCGCTGTTCGCTGCCCGTGGCGGCAAGCGCGTCGTCGAGATGAAAGAGTTCGAGCTGGCCAAAGACAAGATCATGATGGGCGCCGAGCGCAAGACCATGGTCATGTCCGAGAAAGAGAAGCAGAACACCGCTTATCACGAAGCTGGCCATGCCATCGTCGGTCGCGTCGTGCCTGAGCACGACCCGGTCTACAAGGTGTCGATCATTCCTCGCGGCCGGGCACTGGGTGTGACCATGTTCCTGCCTGAGGAAGACCGTTACAGCCTGTCCAAGCGCGCGCTGATCAGCCAGATCTGCTCGCTGTACGGTGGCCGTATTGCCGAAGAGATGACCCTGGGCTTTGATGGTGTAACCACCGGTGCTTCCAACGACATCATGCGTGCCAGCCAGATTGCCCGAAACATGGTCACCAAGTGGGGCCTGTCGGAAAAACTCGGTCCACTGATGTATGCCGAGGAAGAGGGCGAGGTGTTCCTGGGTCGCAGTGCTGGTTCCCAGCACGCCAGCGTCTCTGGTGAAACTGCCAAGCTGATCGATTCCGAAGTACGCAGCATCATTGACCAGTGCTATGCCACGGCCAAGCAGATCCTCACCGAAAACCGCGACAAGCTCGATGCCATGGCCGATGCGCTGATGAAGTACGAGACTATCGATGCCGATCAGATCGACGACATCATGGCCGGTCGCGAGCCTCGCGAGCCGCGTGACTGGGAGGGCGGGTCGGGCACTCCGGATGCCTCCGCTCCACGCCCAGAGTCGCCGATCGGCGGTCCAGCGGCGCAAGTCTAAGGGCATATATGACCTCAGAGCAGTACCCGACCCGGTTGCCTTGCGGCAACCGGGTTCTTGATTTGTCCCGTACCCATGTCATGGGTATCCTCAATATCACCCCTGATTCCTTCTCCGATGGTGGTCGCTTCACCCAGCGTGACGCGGCCTTGCGCCACGCGGAGGCGATGGTGGCTGCCGGCGCGACCCTGGTCGATGTCGGCGGCGAGTCCACCCGCCCTGGTGCTCGCGCAGTGTCGGCGCTTGAAGAACTGGAGCGTGTCGCCCCCATCGTTGAAGCGATCAATCGCGAACTCGATGTGATCATCTCGGTCGATACCTCTACGCCAGCGGTCATCCGTGAGTCGGCCAGGCTCGGTGCCGGGTTGATCAACGATGTGCGCTCGCTCAATCGTGATGGCGCCCTGGATGCCGCCGCAGCGACTGGTTTGCCGGTGTGCCTGATGCACATGCGCGGTGAGCCCGGCGACATGCAGGACAATCCCCACTACCAGGATGTCACCGTCGAGGTGGCGAGCTATCTTGAAGAGCGTATGGCGGCGTGTGCGGCCGTGGGCATCGAGGCCGAACGGATCATCCTTGATCCGGGTTTCGGCTTCGCCAAGACCCTCGGGCACAACCTCAGCCTGTTCAAGCACATGGAAGCGCTTTATCGGCTCGGGCGTCCTTTGCTGGTGGGCGTTTCACGCAAGAGCATGATCGGCCTGGCCCTGGGCCGTCCGGTCGGTGAACGGCTCTATGGCAGCCTGGCCCTGGCTGCGCTGGCGATGACCAAGGGCGCGAGCATACTGCGCGTTCACGATGTCGCCGAAACCGCCGATGTAGTGCGGATGATTGCTGCGGTGCAAGCCGCCGAATAAGAGTGATGGAGCATCTATGAGCAGAAAATATTTTGGTACCGACGGTATTCGTGGCCGTGTCGGCGAGTTCCCGATTACCCCTGATTTCATGCTCAAGCTTGGTTGGGCGGCGGGCATGGCTTTTCGCAAGCAGGGTGCCTGCCGCGTACTGGTGGGTAAAGACACGCGAATTTCCGGCTACATGTTCGAATCGGCTCTGGAGGCAGGTCTTTCCGCCGCCGGCGCCGATGTGATGTTGCTGGGGCCTATGCCGACGCCGGCCATCGCCTACCTGACCCGCACCTTCCATGCCGAAGCAGGCATCGTCATCAGTGCCTCGCACAATCCCCATGACGACAACGGCATCAAGTTCTTCTCAGGTCAGGGCACCAAGCTGCCGGACGAAGTCGAGTTGATGATCGAAGAGTTGCTTGACCAGCCGATGACAGTGGTCGAATCGAGCAAGCTGGGCAAGGTTTCGCGCATCAACGATGCGGCCGGGCGCTACATCGAATTCTGCAAGAGCAGTGTGCCGAGCAGCACCGATTTTGCCGGCCTCAAGCTGGTGGTCGACTGCGCCCACGGTGCTACCTACAAGGTCGCGCCAAGTGTGTTCCGCGAGCTCGGTGCCGACGTCACCGTGCTGTCGGCGCAGCCTGATGGCCTGAACATCAACGAGAACTGCGGCTCGACCCATATAGAATCGCTGCAGGCAGCGGTGCTGGTTGGTCATGCGGACCTCGGTATCGCCTTCGATGGCGACGGCGACCGCGTGCTAATGGTCGACCATACCGGTGCTATCGTCGATGGCGACGAGTTGCTGTTCATCATCGCCCGTGACCTGCACGAGCGCGGCAAGCTGCAGGGTGGGGTGGTAGGCACCCTGATGAGCAACCTGGGGCTGGAGCTGGCCCTGAAGGAGCTGGACATCCCGTTCGTGCGCGCCAAGGTCGGTGACCGCTACGTGATGGCCGAGCTGCTGGAGCGCGACTGGGTGATCGGTGGCGAGAACTCCGGGCATGTAGTGTGCTGCAACCACACCACCACCGGTGATGCGATCATTGCCGCGCTGCAGGTGCTGATGGCCCTCAAACGTCGCGACGAAACCCTGGCCCAGGCCCGTCAGGCTCTGCGCAAATGCCCGCAGGTGCTGATCAATGTGCGCTTCGGTGCGAGCAAGGTCGACCCGCTGGAGCATCCGGCCGTCCAGGAGGCCAGCGCCAAGGTTACCGAGGCCCTGGCTGGTCGTGGTCGCGTGCTGCTGCGCAAGTCCGGGACAGAGCCTCTGGTGCGGGTAATGGTCGAAGGCGAGGACGAAAGCCAGGTCCGTAGCCATGCCGAAGCCCTGGCAAAACTGGTAAGTGAAGTTTGCGTTTGAAATACGCTTGCCAGAGGTGATTGGGTTGGGTAACATCTGCGCCCTCTTTGACCGACGAGGTACAGCATGCGTCGCCCTATGGTAGCTGGTAACTGGAAGATGCACGGTACCCGCGCCAGCGTCGCTGAGCTGATCAAGGGCTTGAGTAATCTCGCCCTGCCAAGCGGTGTCGAGGTCGCGGTGTTTCCCCCCGCCCTGTACATCAATCAGGTAATTGATGGCGTACAAGGCAAGGCGATCGCCGTCGGCGCTCAGAATTCTGCGGTACAGCCTGAGCAAGGCGCACTGACCGGTGAAATTGCACCGAGTCAACTGGTCGAGGCAGGTTGCGAGCTGGTACTGATTGGGCACTCCGAACGCCGCCAGATCATTGGCGAGAACGACGAAGTCCTCAATCGCAAGTTCGCTGCGGCACAGGCTTGCGGTTTGAAGCCGGTGCTCTGTGTAGGGGAAACCCTCGAAGAGCGCGAAGCGGGTAAAACGCTTGAGATTGTCGGGCGTCAGCTGGACAGCGTCATCGAAGCGTTCGGTGTCGAAGTCTTCGCCAGTGCGGTGATTGCCTATGAGCCTGTATGGGCCATTGGTACAGGGCTGACGGCCTCGCCACAGCAGGCTCAGGATGTGCATAAGGCCATTCGCGAGCAGCTGGCGGCAAAGAACCCGGAAGTCGCAGCGAGTGTGCGGCTTCTATACGGCGGCAGCGTGAAGGCGGCCAATGCGGCTGAACTGTTCGGCATGCCGGATATCGATGGGGGCCTGATTGGTGGGGCTTCCCTGAACGCAGACGAATTCGGTGCAATTTGTCGCGCCGCAGGAAACTGAAAAATGCTGGAAACAGTGATCGTTGTTTTGCATCTGTTGGGCGCGCTGGGTTTGGTAGTGCTGGTGTTGCTGCAACAGGGTAAAGGTGCGGAAGCGGGTGCATCTTTCGGCGCAGGTGCTTCAAATACTGTGTTCGGAAGCCAAGGTTCTGCTACCTTTCTGAGTAAGTTTACTGCTATACTAGCTGCCTCTTTCTTCTTAACTGCTCTTGGGTTAGGATACTTTGCTAAGGAGAAAGCTCACGAGCTGACTCAAGTAGGGTTGCCAGATCCAGCGGTCTTGGAAGTGAAGCAGCAAAAACCGGCAACAGATGATGTACCGGTGCTCCAGGAGCAGAAGAGCGAAGCCACTAACACTGGCGATGTTCCTCCCGCTCAAGAGCAGAAGTAACGGGTTTCAAAGTAGTATTGCCGAGGTGGTGGAATTGGTAGACACGCAACCTTGAGGTGGTTGTGCCCATAGGGTGTAGGGGTTCGAGTCCCCTTCTCGGTACCAATTGAAACAAGACAGCCCGCTACAGCGGGCTTTCTTGTAGGTGGAGGTTAGATTGACCCCCTTGGGGTTCGGTCGTATACTTTCGCCCCAGCTTTGTCGCGGGGTGGAGCAGTCTGGTAGCTCGTCGGGCTCATAACCCGAAGGTCGTTGGTTCAAATCCAGCCCCCGCAACCAGTTTCAGCGGAGCCCCTTTTGCAGGGGCTTTTTCATGGCTGAACAGTCATAGCGCCGGTATTCAACGGCGTATCAGGGATGGGCGCTTTGCCCATTTTTTATTTGCATAGCATGCACGAGGGGGTTCAGGTGTCGAGCAAGCTAGAACAGTTGCAGGCCTTGTTGGCCCCGGTGGTCGAGGCTCTTGGCTATCAATGCTGGGGGATCGAATTCATCTCTCAAGGCAAACATTCGGTACTGCGTATCTATATCGATAAAGAGGATGGAATCCTGGTTGATGACTGCGCGATTGTCAGTCGTCAAATCAGCGGTGTTCTCGATGTCGAAGATCCGATCAGTTCCGAGTACACCCTTGAAGTGTCCTCTCCTGGCATGGAACGCCCACTGTTCACCTTGGAACAGTTCGCTTCGCATGCCGGTGAACAAGTGAAGATCAAGCTGCGTACGCCCTTTGAAGGTCGTCGTAACTTTCAGGGCCTTCTCCGTGGCGTGGAGGAGCAGGATGTTGTGGTCCAGGTGGATAACAACGAATTCCTGTTGCCGATCGACTCGATCGACAAGGCCAACATTATTCCCAGTTTTGACTGAGACGTGCCGGATCCCGCGGACCGCGCGGATCCAATGGCTTGCGAAAGGCGAGGCGTACGATGAGCAAAGAAGTACTGCTGGTTGTTGAGTCGGTATCCAACGAAAAGGGCGTACCGGCCGGCGTAATTTTTGAAGCGCTGGAAGTGGCCCTGGCCACTGCAACCAAAAAACGTTTTGACGACGAAGTCGACCTGCGTGTGGAAATCAACCGCCACACTGGTAGCTACGAAACCTTCCGTCGCTGGACTGTCGTCGAAGAAAAGGATCTGGACGATCCGGCGATCGAAGTGTGGCCAGCGAAGATTCAGGAAACCCATCCTGATGCTAAAGTCGGTGACGTGATCGAAGAGAAGATCGAGTCGATCGAGTTCGGCCGCATTGCCGCCCAGACCGCCAAGCAAGTCATCGTCCAGAAGGTCCGTGAAGCCGAGCGCGCTCAAGTGGTAGATGCCTACCGCGAGCGTCTGGGCGAGATCATCTCCGGTACCGTCAAGAAGGTCACCCGTGACAATGTCATCGTTGACCTGGGCAACAACGCCGAAGCGTTGCTGGCCCGTGAAGACATCATCTCCCGCGAGACTTTCCGTGTTGGTGTGCGCCTGCGTGCACTGCTCAAGGAAATCCGCACCGAGAACCGCGGCCCGCAGTTGATCCTGTCGCGTACCGCGCCACAGATGCTGATCGAACTGTTCCGCATCGAAGTGCCGGAAATCGCCGAGGGCCTGATCGAAGTCATGGCCGCTTCCCGTGATCCGGGTTCGCGCGCCAAGATCGCTGTGCGCTCCAAGGACAAACGCATTGACCCGCAAGGTGCCTGTATCGGCATGCGCGGTTCGCGTGTCCAGGCAGTGTCCGGCGAACTGGGTGGCGAGCGTGTGGATATCGTCCTCTGGGACGACAACCCTGCACAGTTCGTCATCAACGCCATGTCGCCGGCTGAAGTCGCGGCGATCATCGTCGATGAAGACGCCCACGCCATGGACATCGCCGTGGGTGCCGACAACCTGGCCCAGGCGATTGGCCGTGGTGGCCAAAACGTGCGCCTGGCCAGTCAGTTGACCGGCTGGACCCTGAACGTGATGACCGAATCGGACATCCAGGCCAAGCAGCAAGCTGAAACCGGTGACATCCTGCGCAACTTCATCGACGAGCTGGAAGTCGACGAAGAGCTGGCACAGGTGCTGGTCGATGAAGGCTTCACCAGCCTGGAAGAGATTGCCTACGTACCGCTGGAAGAAATGCTCAACATCGACGGCTTTGACGAAGACATCGTCAACGAGCTTCGTGCTCGTGCCAAGGATCGCTTGTTGACCAAAGCCATCGCTACTGAGGAAAAGCTGGCAGACGCCCATCCGGCCGAAGACCTGCTCTCGCTTGAGGGTATGGACAAGGATTTGGCGATGGAACTGGCGGTGCGCGGCGTAGTTACCCGCGAAGACCTGGCCGAGCAGTCGATTGATGACCTGCTCGACATCGACGGCATCGACCAAGAGCGTGCCGGCAAGTTGATCATGGCCGCCCGAGCCCACTGGTTCGAGTAATTAGGCGCGGCCTGAGGAGAGAAGTGCATGACGCAAGTCACGGTGAAAGAATTGGCCCAAGAGGTCGCTGCACCGGTAGAGCGCCTGCTGCAGCAGATGCGTGAGGCAGGTCTGCCGCACACCGACGCCGGTCAGGTAGTGACCGACAATGAGAAGCAGGCATTGCTGGCTCATTTGAAGAGCAGCCACAAGGCAAAAGTGGAAGAGCCGCGCAAGATCACCTTGCAGCGCAAAACCACCAGCACCCTGCGTGTCGCCGGTAGCAAGAGCATCAGCGTAGAAGTACGCAAGAAGAAAGTATTCGTTCAGCGCAGCCCGGAAGAAATCCAGGCCGAGCAGAAGCGCGAGCTGGAAGAGCGCCGTGCAGCAGAAAATGCTGCCCGTGAAAAAGCCGATGCCGAAGCACGTCAGCGTGCCGAGGAAGAAGCCCGTCGCCAGCCAGCCGCTGCCAACGCCGCACCGGCTGCCGCCGCTGCGCCGGCTCCAGCGCCTGTGATCGAAGCTGCAGCCGCCGATGCTCCGGCACCGGTTGCCGATCGTAAGAAAGACGACGTGCGTCGCAGCGACAAGTCGCGTGACGACGAGCGTCGTGGCGGTGAGCGCCGTAACGAAGCGCCGCGCGTTTCGGTCAAGGTCAAGGAAAAGGAAAAGGCGCCTACCCCGCGTGCCGCTCCGCGTACCACCGACGAAGAAAGCGATGGCTTCCGTCGTGGTGGCCGTGGCAAGGGCAAGCCGAAGAAGCGTAACGCCCACGGTTTCCAGAACCCGACCGGTCCGGTTATCCGCGACGTGCAGATCGGCGAGACCATCACGGTTTCCGAC
The DNA here is from genome assembly GCF_050435905.1 of Pseudomonas sp. 2835. Taxonomy (NCBI): domain Bacteria; kingdom Pseudomonadati; phylum Pseudomonadota; class Gammaproteobacteria; order Pseudomonadales; family Pseudomonadaceae; genus Pseudomonas; species Pseudomonas sp. 2835. Next base: position 222,901 of record NZ_JBNDLE010000009.1, read on the forward strand.
CTGGCCAACCAGATGTCCGTCAAGGGCGCTGAAGTGGTCAAGTTCATGTTCAAACTGGGCACTCCGGTGACCATCAACCAGGTGCTCGACCAGGAGACAGCTCAGCTGATCGCCGAAGAGCTGGGCCACAAGGTCACCCTGGTCAGCGACACCGCCCTGGAAGATTCCCTGGCCGAGTCGTTGAAGTTCGAAGGCGAGACCTTCTCCCGTGCTCCAGTCGTGACCGTAATGGGCCACGTTGACCACGGCAAGACCTCGCTGCTCGACTACATCCGTCGTGCCAAGGTAGCTGCCGGCGAAGCCGGTGGTATCACCCAGCACATCGGTGCGTACCACGTGGAAACCGACCGCGGCATGGTCACCTTCCTCGACACCCCGGGCCACGCCGCGTTTACCGCCATGCGTGCCCGTGGTGCCAAGGCGACCGACATCGTGATCCTGGTGGTTGCCGCGGACGACGGCGTGATGCCGCAAACCCGCGAAGCCGTCCAGCACGCCAAGGCTGCCGGCGTTCCGCTGGTCGTGGCTGTGAACAAGATCGACAAGCCAGGTGCCGACCTCGATCGCATCCGTAACGAACTGGCCGTCGAAGGCGTCACTTCCGAGGACTGGGGTGGAGACACGCCATTCGTCAAGGTGTCGGCGAAGATGGGTACCGGTGTCGACGAGCTGCTCGAAGCCGTCCTGCTGCAAGCCGAGATCCTCGAGCTCAAAGCCACTCCATCGGCCCCGGGTCGTGGTGTGGTGGTTGAATCGCGTCTGGACAAGGGCCGCGGTCCGGTGGCTACCGTGCTGGTTCAGGACGGTACCCTGCGTCAAGGCGACATGGTCCTGTGCGGTTCGAACTACGGCCGTGTACGGGCCATGCTCGACGAGAACGGCAAGCCTGTTAAGGAAGCCGGCCCGTCGATCCCGGTCGAGATCCTCGGCCTGGATGGCACTCCGGACGCCGGTGACGAGCTGTCGGTAGTGGCTGACGAGAAGAAAGCCCGTGAAGTTGCCCTGTTCCGTCAAGGCAAGTTCCGCGAGGTCAAACTCGCTCGCGCTCACGCTGGCAAACTCGAGAACATCTTCGAGAACATGGGCCAGGAAGAGAAGAAGACCCTCAACATCGTGCTCAAGTCCGATGTTCGTGGTTCTCTCGAGGCCCTGCAGGGCTCCCTGAGCGGCCTGGGCAACGACGAAGTACAGGTTCGCGTGATTGGCGGCGGTGTCGGTGGTATCACCGAGAGCGATGCCAACCTGGCCCTGGCCTCCAATGCAGTACTGTTCGGCTTCAACGTGCGTGCCGATGCCGGCGCGCGCAAGATCGTCGAGCAGGAAGGTCTGGATATGCGTTACTACAACGTGATCTACGACATCATTGAAGACGTCAAGAAAGCCTTGACCGGGATGCTCGGCAGCGATGTTCGCGAGAACATCCTGGGTATCGCCGAAGTGCGTGACGTGTTCCGTTCGCCGAAGTTCGGCGCCATCGCCGGCTGCATGGTCGTCGAGGGTGTGGTCTACCGCAACCGTCCAATCCGCGTACTGCGCGAGGACGTGGTGATCTTCGAAGGCGAGCTGGAATCGCTGCGTCGCTTCAAGGACGATGCGTCCGAAGTACGTGCCGGCATGGAATGCGGTATCGGCGTCAAGAGCTACAACGACGTCAAGGTCGGCGACAAGATCGAAGTCTTCGAGAAAGTCCAAGTGGCTCGTACGCTTTAAGCCGCGAGCATGGGAACCGCCAATCGCCCGCCCCAGGGCGCCGCTTGGCGGCTCTGAACGCAACGCCCGGTCCGGCTCTAGCCTGGCCGGGCGTTTGCCGCTTTAGTTACAGGTAGCAAAAATGGCAAAAGAATATAGCCGTACCCAACGCATCGGCGATCAGATCCAGCGTGAGCTGGCCCAGTTGATCCGTCGTGAAGTCAAAGACCCGCGCGTCGGCGTGGTCACTATCACCGCTGTTGATGTCAGCCGCGATGTCGGCCATGCCAAGGTGTTCATCACCTCCATGGGCCAGGAAGGCGCGGAAGACATCAAGCAGACCCTCAAGGTGCTCAACGGCGCGGCCAGTTTCCTGCGCGTGCACCTGGGCAAGGAAATGCAACTGCGCAGCGTGCCGCAACTGCATTTCCACTATGACGAAAGCATCAGTCGCGGCGCCCACCTGTCGGCCCTGATCGAGCGCGCCGTCGCCGAAGACAAGCTGCACCAGGCTGCCGACACGCCCCTGGACACCAAGGAGTAAGCGGTGGCTCAGGTCAAGCGTATCCGTCGTAACGTCAGCGGCATCATCCTGCTCGACAAGCCCTTGGGGTTTACCTCCAACGCCGCCTTGCAGAAGGTCCGCTGGCTACTCAACGCCGAAAAGGCCGGGCACACCGGTAGCCTCGATCCACTGGCCAGCGGCGTGCTGCCGCTGTGCTTCGGTGAGGCGACCAAGTTCTCGCAGTACCTGCTCGATTCCGACAAGGGCTACGAGACGGTCATGCAACTGGGGCAGACCACCACCACGGGCGATGCCGAAGGTGAAGTGCTGAAAACCCGTGACGTGACCGTTGGTCGCGCCGATGTCGAAGCGGTTTTGCCACAATTTCGTGGTCAAATCAGTCAGATACCGCCGATGTACTCGGCCCTCAAACGTGACGGTCAGCCGCTGTACAAGCTTGCCCGTGCAGGTGAAGTAGTGGAGCGCGAGGCGCGTTCTGTTACTATTAACCGCTTGGAATTGCTCGAGTGCGAAGGCACCCGTGTCCGGTTGTCGGTCGGCTGCAGCAAAGGCACCTACATCCGCACCCTGGTCGAGGATATCGGCGAGGTGCTCGGTTGCGGAGCCTATGTCGCTGAACTGCGCCGTACCCACGCCGGTCCTTTCGAGCTAGCCCAGACCGTGACCCTCGAAGAACTCGAAGCGGTCCACGCCGAAGGTGGCAACGAAGCGGTCGATCGCTTCCTGATGCCATCGGACAGCGGTCTGCTGGACTGGCCACTGTTGCAGTTCTCCGAGCACAGTGCGTTCTACTGGCTCAATGGTCAGCCGGTCAGAGCCCCCGACGCGCCGAAGTTCGGCATGGTCCGGGTACAGGATCACAATGGTCGCTTCATCGGTATCGGTGAAGTGAGCGAAGACGGGCGCATCGCGCCTCGTCGCTTGATTCGGTCAGAATGATCGAAACCTTCAGTGTCAGGCCCAGGCCTGGGACTGGTGGTAAAGAGGATGGCTGTTAATAGGCACGGTCACGCCTCACTTTATGAATACAGGGAGCAGTCCCTGGCCTATTGGAAACCGTTTGTTCGGGTTCCCTTGATTTGGAGAAGCCAGATGGCACTCAGCGTTGAAGAAAAAGCAAAGATCGTTGGCGAATACCAGCAAGCCGCCGGTGACACCGGTAGCCCGGAAGTACAGGTTGCTCTGCTGACCGCCAACATCAACAAGCTGCAAGGCCACTTCAAGGCCAACGGCAAAGACCACCACTCCCGTCGTGGTCTGATCCGCATGGTTAACCAGCGTCGCAAGCTGCTGGACTACCTGAAAGGCAAGGACACCACTCGTTACAGCGCCCTGATCGGTCGTCTGGGTCTGCGTCGCTAATAGCGGCCTGGCCAGTGGTGTGCACGGCGTGCTGCAGTCACCAGGCGGAGCCTTTGGCCCCCGTGCTGGTGAGCACGCCTTGCGTATCTATGAGGTTGGCTGTCTGTCTCGCCTGAGCGGTTTACCGCGAGGGCAGGGCAGGCTCCCAACCTCTAGTTTTATCTGGACTGCCAACAGGGCCGATTCCCTGTTCTGCCCAAGAATTCGCAAGAACCCGTTCCCCCAGAGCCACTGAAAAAGGTAGGAAACCGTGAACCCGGTAATCAAGAAATTCCAGTTCGGTCAATCGACCGTTACCCTCGAGACGGGCCGTATTGCTCGTCAAGCGTCCGGCGCCGTATTGGTCACCGTCGACAACGATGTCACCGTACTGGTGACCGTGGTCGGTGCCAAACAGGCCGATCCAGGCAAAGGCTTCTTCCCCCTGTCCGTTCACTATCAGGAAAAGACCTACGCCGCCGGCAAGATCCCTGGTGGTTTCTTCAAGCGTGAAGGCCGTCCTTCCGAGAAAGAAACCCTGACCTCGCGTCTGATCGACCGTCCGATCCGTCCGCTGTTCCCAGAAGGCTTCATGAACGAAGTGCAGGTTGTCTGCACCGTCGTTTCCACCAGCAAGAAGACCGATCCGGACATCGCTGCGATGATCGGTACCTCGGCTGCCCTGGCGATCTCCGGCATTCCGTTCGAAGGCCCGATCGGCGCCGCTCGCGTTGCTTTCCACGAAAGCACCGGCTACCTGCTGAACCCGACCTACGAGCAACTGGCTGCCTCGAGCCTGGACATGGTCGTTGCCGGTACCTCCGACGCCGTACTGATGGTTGAATCGGAAGCCAAAGAGCTGACCGAAGACCAGATGCTGGGCGCCGTACTGTTCGCCCATGACGAATTCCAGGCTGTGATCCAGGCTGTCAAAGAGCTGGCCGCCGAAGCTGCCAAGCCGACCTGGGACTGGACTGCCAAGGCCGAGAACACCCCGCTGCTGAGCGCCATCCGTGGCGAATTCGGTGCTGCGGTTTCCGACGCCTACACCATCACCGTCAAGGCTGACCGTTACGCTCGCCTGGGCGAACTGCGCGAGCAAGTAATCGCCAAGTTCTCCGGTGAAGAAGGTCAACCGACTGCTGGTGAAGTCAAAGAAATCTTCGGCGAAATCGAATACCGCACCGTTCGCGAAAACATCGTCAACGGCAAGCCACGTATCGACGGCCGCGACACCAAGACCGTACGTCCGCTGAACATCGAAGTCGGCGTACTGCCAAAGACCCACGGTTCGGCACTGTTCACCCGTGGCGAAACCCAGGCCCTGGTCGTTGCGACCCTGGGTACTGCCCGTGACGCCCAGCTGCTGGACACCCTCGAAGGCGAGAAGAAAGACCCCTTCATGCTGCACTACAACTTCCCGCCGTTCTCGGTAGGCGAGTGTGGTCGCATGGGCGGTGCTGGCCGTCGCGAAATCGGTCACGGCCGTCTGGCCCGCCGTTCGGTTCAGGCCATGCTGCCTGCTGCCGACGTATTCCCGTACACCATCCGCGTCGTATCGGAAATCACCGAATCCAACGGTTCCAGCTCCATGGCTTCGGTCTGTGGTGCATCCCTGGCACTGATGGACGCTGGTGTACCGATGAAGGCGCCGGTTGCCGGTATCGCCATGGGCCTGGTTAAAGAAGGCGAGAAATTCGCCATTCTGACCGACATCCTCGGTGACGAAGACCACCTGGGCGACATGGACTTCAAGGTAGCCGGTACCGCCAAAGGTGTTACCGCGCTGCAGATGGACATCAAGATCAACGGCATCACCGAAGAGATCATGGAAATCGCCCTGGGCCAGGCCCTGGAAGCGCGCCTGAACATCCTCGGCCAGATGAACCAGATCATTGGTCAGTCCCGTAGCGAACTGTCGGAAAACGCTCCGACCATGATCGCCATGAAGATCGACACCGACAAGATCCGTGACGTCATCGGTAAAGGCGGCGCGACCATCCGCGCCATCTGTGAAGAAACCAAGGCTTCGATCGACATCGAAGACGACGGTTCGATCAAGATCTTCGGTGAGACCAAAGACGCCGCTGAAGCTGCTCGTCAGCGCGTTCTGAGCATCACCGCCGAGGCCGAGATCGGCAAGATCTACGTCGGTAAGGTTGAGCGCATCGTCGACTTCGGTGCCTTCGTCAACATCCTGCCTGGCAAGGACGGTCTGGTTCACATCTCGATGCTGAGCGATGCTCGCGTCGAGAAAGTGACCGACATCCTGAAAGAAGGCCAGGAAGTTGAAGTACTGGTACTGGACGTGGACAACCGCGGCCGCATCAAGCTGTCGATCAAGGACGTTGCCGCTGCCAAGGCATCGGGCGTTTAAGACCGTCGCTTAAGAAGAAGGACCCTTCGGGGTCCTTTTTTTATGCCTGTAGAAATTGTCTTGCGGACTTGCATCTTGCATGCAGGATTTTGCCACTGCTTGCAAAATGCACGATTCGGAATTTTGGTTGGTTGGTTAACATATTGATTTATAAGGGAAAAAATATTGGCAAAAGCTGGCACAGGCCCTGCAATAGTACTCATACCCCTGCTGCCAGGACTTACGGCGCAGACTTTTCGAAAAACAGGAGTGTCTCGTATGAAGAAGTTCGCTATTGCTGCCGCTACTGCCACCGCCCTGACCCTGACCCTGGCTAATGCGGCGTTTGCCCAACAGCCCCAGGCTCCGCTGACCGTTGCTGCTGGTGAAGTTACCAAAGCAAAAGAAGCGACCTCCGACACCTGGATCACCACCAAGGTCAAAGCTGACTTGGTTACCGAGAAAGGCATCCCGGGCACCGACATCAAGGTCGAAACCAACAAAGGCGTGGTCTCCCTGTCTTCTGATGTTGCCGTGACCGATTCGCAGAAAGAGATGGCGGTCGCCATCGCCAAGAAAATCAAAGGCGTTCAAGCCGTCTCGGCTGATGGCCTGAAAACCAACTAAGGCGTTTTCCCGACTCGCTGACCCTTAAAGGTTCATGCGAAAGACCAAAAGGACTTGGTCACTCAAAGCCCCGGCACTGGTTGCCGGGGCTTCTTTTTGGGGGCAAGGAGGGGGCTACTCCGCGTCCAGATGCAGCGGTGAGATCACCCGGCCATCCGGTTCGGCCTGGCCCAGGGCGGCATCGACGAAGTACACCCGGTCATCCGCCAGTTTGCCTTTCTCGACCAGGTAGTCCTTGATGCTGCTGGCCCGGGCTTGCCCCAACTGGCGCAGCAGCAGGGCGCTTTCGCCCCAGGACTTGAGCACGGCATCGCGCAACTGAGTGGTGCGCTGTTCGCGATCGAGTTGTTCCCACTCCGCCGGTGGCTGTTTCTTCATGCGGGTGCGGTAGATGCCTTCAAGCATCGCTGGCTTGTCGCCATCCGGGACCTTGAGCTCGGAGGCCTGGGCCGGCACCTTGTCACCGCGGCGCTGGAGGATCTTGTAGTAGGTGCTCTGGTACTCACGCTCCAGACGCTGCTGGGCAATCAACGGTCCGTCGCTGCTCTGGGCGCTGGTGCCTTCGATTTCCAGGCGCAGGGCAGGGCGCTCCTTGAGCGCCGTTGCCAGCTTGTCCAGGGCGCTTTGCGCATCCGGGCCCAGGTCACTGGAGCCAGCGGCGAAGGCCACGTTGCCCAGGTCCTGGGAGTCGCCACCACTGACCAGCCCGCCAATGAATTTGAAGGGCGCCTGGGCCGCACGTAGCACCAGGTTGCGCAGGGTTTGCCAGACAATCGGCATGACGCTGAACTGCGGGTCGTTGAGGTCGCCAGTCACCGGCAGCTCGATGGAGATCTTGCCGTCGGTGTCCTTGAGCAACGCCACTGCCAGGCGAATCGGCAGGTCCACCGCATCCGGGCTGTCGACCTTTTCACCCAGCTGCAGTTGCTCGACCACCACCTTGTTCTCGGCCTTGAGCTTGCCCTGGGTGATCACGTAATGCAGATCGATGTTCAGCCGGCCCTTGCGGATGCGAAAGCCTGCGAACTTGCCCGAGTAAGGCGTCAGGGTGGTCAGCTCGACGCGTTTGAAGCTGGTGGCGATGTCCAGGGCGGCCATCGGATCGAAGGGGTTCAGCGAGCCTTTGATGGTCACCGGTGCATAGCGATCGACCTTGCCCTTGATATCGACCTTGGCAGGTTTTGGCTGACGGTTGTCGATGGTGCCGATCTGGCCGTTGAGCTGCTGGATGGCGGTGGCAAAGTTCGGCGTCAGGCTGAAGTCGGCAAAGTTGGCCGAACCGTCATTGATATCGATTTCACCGATACGGATACCCAGCGGTTTTTCAGCCGGTGGCTTGGCTTTGACCGGCGTCTTGGACTGCGCGGTGGCCGGTTGCGGGATCAACAGGTCATCGACGTTGGTGGTGCGGTCTTCGTTGATCATGAAGCGCGCGTAGGGCTGCTTGAGGGTCACCTTGGCAATGCTCAGGGCATCACCGTGGCGGTACGACAAGCCGTCGAGGTTCAGTTGCTGCCATTTGACGAAGTCGCGGTCCTTGATGGTGTCCAGGGTGTGCAACTGGTTGACCTGGGCCTTGCCGTCAATGTTGAAGGCCAGCGGCTCGGTGCTCTTGAGATCGACGTTGAGGTCGCTGCCGAGCATGCCGCTGCGCAGTTCCAGGCGAATGTACGGGCTGATGTAGGCCTGGGCGACGCGCAGGTCGATGTCCTGGGTGTTGACCTTGAGCTTGGCAGTAACCGGCGCCAGGTTGACTTCGCCGGCGCCCTGCAGCTTGCCTTGCTTGCCCACGCCGGTATCGAGCTTGAGGGTGAAGGGCGACTGGTTGAGGCTGTCGAAATTCTGCAGGTCAAGGTTCAATGGGCCGACGTCCAGAGCTACCGCCTCTTTCTGCGAGCGGTCGGCCAGGTGCACTTGATAGTTGCGCAGTTGCACATCCTTGAGCAGTACCTGCCATGGCTTGCTCGGCGCCTCGGCGGCGGCCTTTTCCTTGGCGTCTGGCTCGGCGGCGGCAGGTTCGGCTTTCTCTTTTGCCGTGGCTTTGGCCGGCTGGCTGGCGAACAGCTTCTGCCAGTCAAGCTGGCCATCGGACTCCACTGCCGCCCAGGTTTCGAGCTTATCGCTGCGGATCTTGCCGACGGTGACCAGCTGCTTGGCCAGGTCAATCGAGGTTTCGCTGACATCCAGACGCGCAAGGCGCGCCAGCGGGCGGCCATCCGGTGCCTTGATGGCAAAGGGAGCGATGCTCAGCGAGGTGTTGTCCAGCAGCAGTTCGGTTTCTTTGGACAGGTTCAGCTTGTAGTGGGTATCGAGGCTGAGCACACCCTCTTCAAGCACCAGCGGCACGGCATCGCGCACATAGGGCCAGAAGGCTTTCATCTTGCCGTCGGTAACCTTCAGGGTGCCTTCGGAGGCGATCGGCACCAGGCTGAAGTTGCCGGCCCAGTCGATACGCCCGCCTGCCGGGCCGTTTGCGACCAGGGTCATTTCAGTGCTGTCTTCAGGCAGGGTGCTGAGGTTCTTCAGTTCCAGGTTCATCGAGTCGTAGAGAAACTCGATCGGCTCGCTCGGGCGCAGGTCCTGGAAATGCAGGTAGCCTTCGCTGAGCTTGATGCTGCCGATGCGCAAGGGGAAAGGGTCGCTGGCTGGTTCTGCAGGTTTGGGCTCGCTTGGCGGCAGCTTGAACAGTTGCGTGAGGTTGAGGCTGCCGTCCTTGGCGAACAGCAGCTCGGTGCGCGCCTTGTCCAGCTCGACGCCGTCCAGGTGCAGGGCACCGCTCCACAGGCTGTCGAGCTGCAGGTTGGCGTACAGGCGTTCGAAGCCGACCTGCTCCTTGCCCGGTTCGCCGATCTGCAGGCCCCAGAGGGTCAGCTCGAGGCTGAACGGATTGAGTTCGATCCGCTGCAGGTGCGCCGGTACTGTGGCGTAATTGGCCAGTTGCTGGTTGGCGATACGCAGGGCAACCCCTGGGAGAATCAGAAAGCCTAGCAGGCTGTACAAGGCCAGTGCGGCCAGCATGGCGCCGATGGCGCGTTTCAATCCTTTGGGCATGTGTGGCGTCGTCTGTCTCGAACGGGAGTGGTTGGAGTATGGCACGTAAAAACGGTTCCGAAGCTACCCCGGAAATTAACGAAATTTTGTTTCAGAGCTGAAGAATCAAGGTCTTCAGTGGCGGCTGACCGTCCTGCGACGGAAAGTCGCCGGCCGGTTTGAGCACTTGCCAGTCACGTACCGGGCGCCCGGCTTTCTCGGCGCAGCGCAGCACTTGCTCGCGCCAGTCGTCGACATTGACCTTGGCCAGGTTGTTACAGCAGATCAGTACGCCGTCGTCGGCGGTGCTCAACAGGGCCGGCTTGAGCAGGCTCTGGTAGTCGCGCAGCAGGTCGACGGTGCCGAAGGCGCTCTTGGCCCAGGCCGGCGGGTCGAGGAACACAAGGTCGAACTGGCGCTGCTCCAGGCGCGGATACGGCGGCAGCTTGTGGCCGCGACGCTGGCTGACCGGCAGGCCGGCGAATTGGCGGATGGCCGGAAAGTAATCGGACTGGATAAAGCTCATCGGCAACAGTTGCGGGTTGAGCGCGCCGTTCTCCTTGCCGACCGCCAGGTTGCCTTCAGCGAAGTCCAGGTTGCACACCTCGCGCGCGCCACCCGCTGCGGCGCTGAGGCCGACGCCGCAGGTATAGGCAAACAGGTTGAGCACACTTTTGCCAGCACTGTGCTGCTTGACCCAGCCACGGGCATTGCGCAGGTCGAGGAACAGCAGCGGGTCTTGCCCGGCATGGCGGCCACGTACCCGGTAGTTCAGGCCCCATTCGTGACCGACATGATCGGCCAGCGCCGCTTCACTGGGCTGGTACACCGGGTCGCGGCGATCGATGCGGCTGTTGCCTTGGGAACGGTCGTTGTAAACCAGCAGCAGTTCCAGGCCCAGGTGTGCTTGTACGGCCGCGTGTAGCTCCAGCAAGGCGCCGGTCTCAAGGCTTTGGTGAAAACTCTGCACCAGCAACTGCGGGCCGTAGCGGTCGACGGTCAGGCCGCTGGCGCCTTCCTGGCTGCCATGGAACAGGCGATAGCAGTCGGTGCCCTGGGCATGCAGTTCGGCGAGAAGGCCCTGGCGGGCGTCGAGGGCGGCGCGCAGCGCCTGATTCAAGAGGGACATGCACGTGGCCTTGGTTTGCGGACGTGCAGTTTATCAGCTCAAGCCAGGGGAGGGGCCGTTGCAGCCCCTCCCGCAGTGATCAGCGCTCGATCGCCAGGGCCACGCCCTGACCACCGCCGATGCACAAGGTCGCCAGGCCTTTGCTGACGTCACGCTTGATCATTTCATGCAGCAAGGTCACCAGCACCCGGCAACCCGAGGCGCCAATGGGGTGGCCCAGGGCAATCGCGCCGCCATTGACGTTGACCTTGCTGGCGTCCCAGCCCAGCTCTTTGCCTACCGACAGGGCCTGGGCGGCAAAGGCTTCGTTGGCCTCGATCAGATCGAGGTCGCTCAACTGCCAGCCGGCCTTTTCCAGGCAGCGGCGAGTGGCGCTGACCGGGCCGATGCCCATGATCGCCGGATCAACCCCGGCGTTGGCGTAGGCCTTGATACGTGCCAGGATTGGCAGGCCAAGCTGTTGCGCCTTAGCCGCGCTCATCAGCAGCACCGCTGCCGCGCCGTCGTTGAGCGACGAGGCGTTACCGGCGGTAACCGTGCCGTCTTTCTTGAACGCCGGCTTGAGCTTGCCCAGCGATTCGGCGGTAGTGCCGGCGCGTGGTTGCTCGTCGGTGGCGAAGGCAACCGGATCGCCTTTGCGCTGCGGAATCAGGATCGGGGTGATTTCGTCGACGAAGCGCCGGGCTTCGATGGCCGCCGCAGCTTTCTGCTGCGAGGCGGCGGCGAAGGCGTCCTGTTCTTCCCGGCTGATGCCGTATTTTTCCACCAGGTTCTCGGCGGTGATGCCCATGTGGTAGTCGTTGAACGCATCCCACAGGCCATCGCTGATCATGCTGTCGATCAGGGTGCTGTGGCCCATGCGCAGGCCGGTACGGGCACCCGGCATGACGTAGTTGGCCAGGCTCATGTTTTCCTGGCCGCCGGCGATGATCACCTCGGCGTCGCCGCAGCGGATTGCCTGGGTTGCCAGGTGCAGGGCCTTGAGGCCCGAGCCACAGACCTTGTTCAGGGTCATGGCCGGTACTGCGTGAGGCAGGCCAGCCTTGATCGCGGCCTGGCGCGCCGGGTTCTGTCCGGCGCCGGCGGTCAGCACCTGGCCGAGGATGACTTCGTCGACCAGTTCGGCATCGATGCCGGTCTGGGTCAGCAGCTGGCGGATCACCGCAGCGCCGAGGTCGACGGCAGGAATGTTGGCCAGCGCCCCCTGGTAGCTACCGACAGCGGTACGGGTGGCGGCAACGATTACGACATCTTGCATGGCGCAGGTCCTCACTCTTATTGGATTTGGCGTCAGAACGGTTCAGGTCCGCAGGCCTGGATAGACCGGCATGGTGGCATAGATGGCCGGGCGAGGGCTATTGGCGCGCCTCAGGCGACACCCATGCGCCGCCGGGCGCGATGGGCCGAGCCATCGCGCATCGCCCAGCGCAGCACGGGCGCGGTGCTGTTGATGCCCAGGCGGATCAGCCGGCGTTGCAGCGGGTTCTGGCCCAGCTCGAGCATGTTGCTGGCCCATTCCGGCAGCAGGTCGATTCCGGCTCGCAGCATCAGCGCACCGACCGGTTGCGCCAGGCGGCTGGGTGCCGGCGCATCGAGCAGCACCTGCACCACTTCATGGCTGCGCGCGTCGCACAAGAGTTGCGGGCGCATGGCCTGCAGGTAGTCGTCGATCTGCCGGCGCGAGCGCGGCACGTTGCGCGCGCCCAGGCGTTCGGCGATCAGGGCGATTTCGGCGTAGTAGGCATCCTGTTCGGCGATCGGCATGTGCGGGTTGCGATAACGCAGGTGTGCGGCCAGAAAGCTGCTGACCTCGGCCACATGCACCCAGGTCAGCAGGTCCGGATCACTGGCGGCGTAGGGCCGGCCATCGGCGGCGCTGCCGACCACCTGCAGGTGAATGGTGCGCACTTTCTCGATCAGCCAGTTGGCATCCCGGGTCGAGCCGAAGGTGGTGCCGGAGATGAACTGGCTGGTGCGGCGCAGGCGGCCAAGCAGGTCCTGGCGAAAGTTGGAGTGATCCCAGACGCCGGCCAGCGCCAGCGGGTGCAGCAACTGCAGGAGCAGGGCACTGATGCCGCCAATCAGCATGCTCGGGAAGTCGCCATGTACACGCCAACTGATGCTGTCGGGGCCGAACAGGCCGGGGTCACCCTTGGGGTTTTCCAGGTCAAGCTGGCCCAGGGACAAGCCGGTCAGGCTCATCACCTGGATTTCGATACGGCGGCGAATCGCTTCCATGGTTACCTTGTGTTCAAGGCAGCCGATCAGCGCTGCCGCTTAAGTGTTCAGGCGTTTGTCGATCAAGCCCTGGACCACGCTGGGGTCGGCCAGGGTCGAGGTATCGCCGAGGCTGTCGAGCTCGTTGCAGGCGATCTTGCGCAGGATACGTCGCATGATCTTGCCCGAGCGGGTCTTGGGCAGTGCCGGCGCCCACTGGATCAGCTCAGGCTTGGCGAAGCTGCCGATTTCCTTGCTGACCAGGGCCAGCAGTTGCTGCTTGAGCGCATCATCCGGGGTCACGCCGTTCATGGGCGTGACAAAGGCATAGATGCCTTGCCCCTTGAGATCGTGAGGGTACCCGACAACGGCGGCTTCGGCGATGCTGTCGTGCAATACCAGGGCGCTTTCCACCTCGGCGGTGCCGATACGGTGCCCGGAGACGTTGATTACGTCATCGATGCGCCCGGTTATCCACAGGTCGCCGTCTTCATCGCGGCGCGCACCGTCGCCGGTGAAGTAATAGCCCGGCAGCGGCTTGAAGTAGGTATCGATCATCCGTTGCGGGTCGCCGTACACGCTGCGGATCTGTCCGGGCCAGCTGGCCTTGATCGCCAGCATGCCGCTGCCGGGGCCTTCGATCAGCTTGCCCTTGTCGTCCAGTAACACCGGTTGTACGCCGAACATTGGCTGGGTGGCGCAGCCAGGCTTGACTCGCCGGGTGCCCACCAGCGGGCTGATCATGATGCCGCCGGTCTCGGTTTGCCACCAGGTGTCGACGATGGGACAGCGTTTTTCGCCTACGGCCTCGAAGTACCACTCCCAGGCCTCCGGGTTGATTGGCTCACCGACGCTGCCGAGCAGGCGCAGACTCTCGCGCGAGGTGCCCGCCAACGGGCCCTGGCCTTCGCGCATCAGCGCCCGCAGGGCGGTGGGCGCGGTGTAGAAGATGTTCACCTGGTGCTTGTCGACCACCTGCCAGAAGCGCGAGGCATCGGGGTAGTTGGGCACGCCTTCGAACATCAGGGTGACCGCGCCGTTGGCCAGCGGCCCGTAGACGATATAGCTGTGACCGGTCACCCAGCCGACATCGGCGGTGCACCAGAACACCTCGCCCTCGCGGTAATCGAACACGGTCTTGAAGGTCAGCGCCGCCTGCAGCAGGTAGCCGGCGGTGGTGTGCAGTACGCCCTTGGGTTTGCCGGTGCTGCCGGAGGTATAGAGGATGAACAGCGGGTCTTCGGCCTCCATCGGTTCGGGTAGGCAGTCTTCGCTGACCTGCTTGATCGCTTCGTGGTACCAGAGATCGCGGCCGTCGCTCCAGTCGATGTTGCCGCCGGTGCGTTTGATCACCACTACCGTACTGACATCCGGACAACTGAGCAGGGCTTTGTCGACGTTGTTCTTCAGCGCCACGCTCTTGCCGCCGCGCACGCCTTCATCGGCAGTGATCAGCGTGCGACAGTCGGCGTCGAGAATCCGGTCACGCAGGGCATCCGGCGAGAAGCCACCGAACACCACCGAGTGAATGGCGCCAATGCGGCTGCAGGCGAGCATGGCGTAGGCCGCCTCCGGGACCATGGGCATGTAGATGCACACCCGGTCGCCTTTTTTCACCCCGCGCTGCTTGAGCACATTGGCCAGGCGGCAGACCTGCTGGTGCAGTTCGCGGTAGGTGATGACGCTGGAATCGGCAGGATTGTCGCCCTCGCGAATGATCGCCGGCCGATCGCCCCGGGTGGCCAGGTGGCGATCGATGCAGTTGTAGCTGACGTTGAGTTGCGCACCCTTGAACCAGGCGGCCTGGCCGGTCTTCATATCGCTCTGCTGGACCTGGCTCCAGGGCTTGATCCAGTCCAGGGCCTTGGCCTGTTCGCTCCAGAAGGTGTCCGGGTCGTCGATGGACTGGCGGTACAGGCGCTGGTAGTCGGCCTGGCTCAGTTGCGCCGCTTTGCTGACGGCATCGGCTTGGGGAAAGTCGCTGATATCGAACATGGCGGGGTCCTGTTCTGACGGATTGTTTTTGTCAGGACAGTGTAGCCGCTACCCCCGGCCGTGTTCGTTCGGCCAGGGGCAGCGCGGGCGATCAACCGCGGTGACGGCTGCGGAAGAAGTTGATCAGGCCCTGGGTCGAGGCGTCTTCGGCAGGCTCTTCGCTGCCGCCGGTCAGGCGCTGGTACACGCCCTTGCCGAGTTCCTTGCCCAGCTCCACGCCCCACTGGTCGAAGGCGTTGATGCCCCAGATGACGCTCTGCACGAACACCTTGTGCTCGTACATCGCCACCAGCGCGCCGAGGCGACGCGGGCTGATGCGCTCGACCACCAGGGTATTGCTCGGGCGGTTGCCCGGAATCACCTTGTGCGGTGCCAGCTTCTGGATATCGGCTTCGGCCATGCCTTTGTCACGCAGCTCGGCTTCGGCTTCGCTGCGGGTCTTGCCCAGCATCAGCGCCTGGCTCTGCGACAGGCAGTTGGCGTACAGCCACTGGTGATGGTCGGCGACCGGGTTGAAGCTGACCACCGGGACGATGAAGTCGGCCGGAATCAGCTGGGTGCCCTGGTGCAGCAACTGGTGGTAGGCGTGCTGGCCGTTGCAACCCACGCCGCCCCAGATGACCGGGCCGGTGTCGTGGTTGACCGGCGTGCCGTCCTGGCGGACGCTCTTGCCGTTGGATTCCATGTCCAGCTGTTGCAGGTGCTTGGTGATGTTGCGCAGGTAGTGGTCATACGGCAGGATCGCGTGGCTTTGTGCGCCCCAGAAGTTGCCGTACCAGACGCCGAGCAAGGCCAGCAGCACCGGCATGTTCTGTTCGAACGGCGCGTTCTGGAAGTGCTGGTCCATGGTGTAGGCGCCGGACAGCAGCTCCTTGAAGTTGGCGGTGCCGATGGCCAGGGCAATCGGCAGGCCGATGGCCGACCACAGCGAGTAACGCCCGCCAACCCAGTCCCACATCGGGAAGATGTTTTCTTCACGGATGCCGAAGGCCACAGCGGCGGCCTTGTTGCTGGAGACGGCGATGAAGTGCTTGTACAGCTCGGCTTCCGAGCCACCCTGGGCCAGGTACCAGGCGCGGGCAGCCTGTGCGTTCTTCAGGGTTTCGAGGGTGTTGAACGATTTGGACGAGACAATGAACAGCGTGGTTTCGGCGCGCAGTTTGGCCGACAGCTCATGGAATTCGCTACCGTCGATGTTCGCCAGGTAATGGCAGCGTACGCCGCGCTGGGCGTAAGGCAACAGGGCTTCGGAGACCAGCTCGGGGCCGAGGAACGAGCCGCCGATACCGATGTTGACTACGTCGGTGATCGGCTTTTCGCTGTAGCCGCGCCACAGGCCGTCATGGATGCGGCCTACCAGTTCGGTCACCTGGTTGAGAACCTTGTGCACCTCGGGCATCACGTTGACGCCATTGACGCTCAGTTTGTCGCCCACCGGGCGGCGCAGGGCGGTATGCAGAGCCGGGCGACCTTCGGAGGCGTTGAGGATCTCGCCAGCGAACAGACCTTTGATGGCCTCTTGCAAGCCGACTTCGTTGGCAAGGCCCACCAGCAGCTCGCGGGTCTGGCCGTTGATCAGGTTTTTCGAATAATCGAGAAACAGC
Source organism: Pseudomonas sp. 2835 (assembly GCF_050435905.1). Taxonomy (NCBI): domain Bacteria; kingdom Pseudomonadati; phylum Pseudomonadota; class Gammaproteobacteria; order Pseudomonadales; family Pseudomonadaceae; genus Pseudomonas; species Pseudomonas sp. 2835. The sequence continues at coordinate 239,415 of NZ_JBNDLE010000009.1, forward strand.
CCGCATGTGCTCAGGGAAAACTCTTCGAAGCGCTTTGGCTCGGCCACGAATGCGTCGCGCATGCTGAAGTCCTGCATGGCTTCGCGGTGCTGCTGGAGCGCCTGCCAGGCGGGCAGGGCGGTAACATCATGAGGGGTGCGGTAATACGCCATCGCTGCAGGTTTCCTTATTGCGTGAACTGCTTTGGACACTGGAAACAGCGCCCCGTTTGCAGGCTGATGCCAATTATAGGCATGCAGCCTGCTTTACAGGGAGAGGCCAGGTCAGCGGGCGACCTGGTTACTTGTCGTTAAGGTTCAGGTGCAGGTTGTCGATCAGGCGGGTAGCACCGAGGAAGGCAGCTACCAGGATCACCAGATCGCGGTCTTCAGGCGCTGCCGGGCGCAGGCTCAGGGCCTGGCGGACTTCCAGGTAGTCCGGGCGAAAGCCTGCGGCGGCCAGTTGTTGCTGGCCGTTGGCGATCAGCGCCGGGTAGTCGCGTTCGCCCTGTTCGATGGCGGCGGCCATCTGGCTCAGCAGGCGATACAGCGCTGGCGCCGTGGCGCGTTGCTCGTCGCTCAGGTAACCGTTGCGCGAAGACAGCGCCAGGCCGTCCTCGGCGCGCACGGTCGGCTCGCCGATGATCTGGATCGGCATGTTCAGGTCGCGCACCAGCGCGCGGATTACCGCCAGTTGCTGGAAGTCCTTCTGGCCAAACACCGCCAGGTCCGGCTGGACCATGTTGAACAGCTTGCTGACCACCGTCGCCACACCTTCGAAATGGCCTGGGCGGCTGGTACCACAGAGCCCGTCGGACAACTGCGGGACGCTGACCCGGGTCTGCCCGGCCATGCCATCGGGGTACATCTCTTCAACAGTCGGGGCGAACAGCAGGTGGCAGCCGGCCTGGAGCAGTTTCTCCTGGTCGGCGGCGAGGGTCCGCGGGTACTTGTCGAGGTCTTCGCTGGGGCCGAACTGCAGCGGGTTGACGAAGATGCTGGCGACGACGAAATCGACCCGTTGCGCAGCCTTGGTCACCAGCGCGGCGTGGCCGCTGTGCAGGTTGCCCATGGTCGGCACGAAGCCGATGCGTTTGCCTTCGCTGCGCGCCCGCGCCACGGCGGCGCGCAGTTCGCGGACGGTCTTGACTGTATTCATGCACTGAACCCGTGTTCGCTGGCGGGGAAGCTGACTTCCTTGACGGCGGTTACATAAGCCTTGAGCGCGCCTTGAATGTCGCTCTGGCCGGCCATGAAGTTCTTCACGAACTTCGGTACCCGGCCGGTCAGCGACAGGCCGAGCATATCGTGCAGCACCAGCACCTGGCCGTCGGTGGCGCTACCGGCACCGATACCGATGACCGGAATGCTCACCGCCTGGGTGATTTCGGCGGCAAGTTCGGTCGGCACGCACTCGAGCAGCAACATGGCCGCGCCGGCCTGTTCCAGGGCGATGGCGTCGGCGCGCATCTGCCGGGCCTGGTTTTCCTTGCGGCCCTGAACCTTGTAGCCACCGAGGATGTTCACGGTCTGCGGGGTCAGGCCCATGTGCGCGCACACCGGCACGCCACGTTCGGCCAGCAGGCGGATGGTATCCGCCAGCCAAGCGGCGCCTTCGACCTTGACCATGTGCGCGCCCGCCTGCATCAGCGCGCCGCTGTTGGCGAATGCCTGCTCGGTGGTAGCGCAGGCCATGAACGGCAGGTCAGCAAGAATCAGCGCCCCTTCGTTGCCGCGTTTGACACAGGCGGTGTGGTAGGCCATCTCGGCATTGGTTACCGGCAAGGTGCTGTCATGACCCTGCAGGACCATGCCCAGGGAGTCACCCACCAGCAATACTTCCACGCCGGCACGGCTGGCGGCCTGAGCAAAGGTCGCGTCGTAGCAGGTCAGCATGGTTATTTTCTCACCCTTGGCCTTGAGGCTCTGCAGGGTGGTCAGGGTTACTTCTGGCATGAAAAGGAATCCTCGTTCAGGCGCTGTGAAAAACGACTGCGTACAACGCGTGTATTCATCTTCTGGAACAGCACATCATCGATCGTGGTGTTTGAATTACGACCTGTTCCAGGCCTATATACGCCTTTTTGCGGCGCTCGGGGCGCCACGGGACGCCTATAGTCGTGAGCGAGGGGGCTGAAGTCAATTGCCCTGTTACCGCATTGTTACTAATGCGTTGTTACGGGCGTTACCGGCTGGGGGAACGCCCGGCTACAGGCGTTCGAGGCCGACGAACGGGCAATCTGCCAGTAATTGGGAAAGGGGCCGCTGATCGGCCAGGCAAAAGTCTTCGGGTACCAGCTCGGCCAGCGGGTAGAGGACGAACGGTCGCGCCTGCATGTGGTAATGCGGCACTTTCAGGCGTGGCACATCGATGACCTGGTCGCCGTACAACAGGATATCCAGGTCGAGGGTGCGCGGGCCCCAGCGCTCTTTGCGCTCGCGGCCCTGGTCGGCCTCGATGGCCTGCAGCGCATCGAGCAGCTCAAGCGGCGCGAGGGCGGTATCCAGCGCTGCCACGGCGTTGGTGTAGCGCGGTTGCCCGGGCGATAGCGATTCGCTGCTGTAGAAAGCCGAAACCCCGGCCAGGGCGCTTTCATGCAACTGCCCCAGCGCCTCGACGGCGCTGCGCAATTGCTGCTCGGGATCGGCCAGGTTGCTGCCCAGGCCAATGAAGGCGCGGACCATCGGTTACTCGCCTGCAGCGCCGTCGGCGCGCTTGCGCTTGCTCGGGCTGCGCTTGCGTTTGCGCGGGCCGGCACCGGCGCCTTCGTCACGGCTGCCGAGCTCACGAATCATGTCGCGGCGCTCGCTGTCGTTGCAGTCCTGGTAGTCGGTCCACCACTGGCCCAGGCCATCGGTTTCTTCGCCCGCGCTTTCACGCAGCAGCAGGAAGTCGTAACCGGCGCGGAAACGCGGGTTGTCGAGCAACAGGTCGGCACGCTTGCCGCTGCGCCGTGGCAGGCGCTCCTGCATGTCCCAGATCTCGCGGATCGGCATGGTGAAGCGCTTGGGGATCGCAATGCGCTGGCATTGCTCGGCGATCAGCTCGTGGGCGGCTTCGTTCATCGCCGGAATCGGCGGCATGCCACGGCTCTGCAGGCGCAGGGCGCGACCCGGCAGGGCTGGCCAGAGCATCGCGGCGAACAGGAAGGCCGGAGTCACCGGCTTGCCCTGCTTGACCCGCAGGTCGGTGTTGATCAAGGCCTGGCTGATCAGGGTGTGGGTATAGGTTGGGTGCTCTTCGAGCGCCTCGGCACTGGCCGGGAACAGCGGGTTGAACAGTTCCAGGTCAACGAGCATTTCGAAGGTGTCGGCAGCCTGGCCGGAGAGGAACAGCTTGAGCGATTCTTCGAACAGTCGCGCCGCCGGGATCTCGCGCAGCATCGGTGCCAATTGGCGAATCGGCTGCACGGTGTGCTTCTCGATACCGAAATTGAGCTTGGCGGCGAAACGCACGGCACGCAGCATGCGTACCGGGTCTTCCTGGTAGCGCTGGGTCGGGTCGCCGATCAGGCGGATCAGGCGGTTGCGGATGTCGTGTACGCCGTTGGCGTAATCGAGGATGCGCTCGCTGACCGGATCGTAATACAAGGCGTTGATGGTGAAGTCGCGGCGCTGTGCGTCCTCTTCAAGGGTGCCGTAGACGTTGTCGCGCAAAATTCGCCCACTCTCGTTACGCGACGAGGTGTGGCTGTTCTCTTCTTCGCTTTCCGGATGGTTGGCGCGGAAGGTGGCGACTTCGATGATTTCACGGCCGAAATGGATGTGAACCAGCTTGAAACGGCGACCGATGATACGGGCGTTGCGAAATTCGGCGCGGACCTGTTCAGGGGTGGCGCTGGTAGCGACGTCGAAGTCCTTGGGGGTAATGCCCAGGAGCTGGTCGCGTACGCAGCCACCGACCAGGTAGGCTTGGTAGCCAGCGTTTTGCAGGCGCTCGACGATGTTCACCGCGTGGCGACTGAACTGGCCACGTTGCAGCGAATGTTGACCACTATTGATCACTTCGGGCGTGGTGCGGATATGGTGCTGGCCACGCACGGTAGGACGGAATGACTGGAACAGCTTCTTCAGCATGGGATGCACTGTTTGAAGGAATGTTCGGCCAAAAACGAAGAATGGCCGCATGATGGGCGGGGATTCTAGCATTTACTCGGTGGATGGTGTAGGCGGTCGCGTCGGACGACGCGCGGGCAGGCTGGGGCGGGCAGAAACTACAAGGGGAGCCGAAGCTCCCCAAGAAGTAGTTGCGTGCTCTTATTGTTTTTTTGCCGGGCTTCTTGTTTTTGTTGAGTGCCCTGCCCACAAAAAAAGCTTGTGGGCGGTCTCCCTAACCGGGATCAAGAGCAAACGGATTGCTTTGGTCGCTGAGGTTGCAATGATCATGCGATCCAACCAGTTCAGGCCCTGCTTGAGTGCAGTTTTTGTTGTTCTCTGCCTGGTTGTGGGGCAAGCCCCAAATACAACTCCTCTCCAAAAGAATCAGTTAGCTGCGCCTCCGCCGTCTTGTTCTTATTGTGCGTGAGCCGATTCGTCTTATTTTTATTGTCTTTTGCAGTGCTTGTTATTGTTCTTGTACCAAACATATAGCAGGTGCCGTGCCAACTTTTGCAAAGCCCAGTAAAACAAGGGGTTGGAGCGGTTTTGCGGGGTTCGGAGGGCGAAAAAAAACCGGGGCTTCGTTACCGTAAGCCCCGGTTTTTGTTACGACTTCGTGATGCGGTAACAGTTTGTCGCAAGGTGACAGTGTTACCGCCGCGCACCGTTGAAAACTGCTGAAACGCCTCAGCCTTCGCTGGTGGCGCCGCTCTTGCGCCGCGGGATACCCAGGCGCTGCCGACGTTCCCACAGGCACTTGCGGCTAACCCCGAGCTTGCGCGCAAGCTCGGTCTCGGTCATGTGGTCCTGGTGCTCGAGGACGAAATGCTGGAAGTAGTCCTCCAGCGACAGGTCTTCGGTCGGCTCGTGGCTGGTGTTGCTGGCATTGCTGCCGGTACCCGGCAGGCCGGCAAACGGATCGTCGTCTTCCAGGTCACTGAGTTCGATATCGATACCCAGCAGGTCGGCAGAAATTTCCGGGCTCTCGCACAGAATCACCGCACGCTCCACGGCGTTTTCCAGCTCGCGCACGTTACCTGGCCAGGAGTAATGCCGGATGGCCTGCTCGGCGTCATGGCCGAAGCGCAGGTCGTTACGTCCCACTCGCGCACTCTGGCGGGCGAGGAAGGCATTGGCGATTTCGTTGACGTCGGCGCCACGTTCGCGCAAGGCCGGCAATTTCAGGGCGATGACGTGCAGGCGGTAATAAAGGTCTTCGCGGAACTGGCCGACCTTGGCCAGGTTCTTCAGGTCCCGGTGGGTCGCGGCAATCAGGCGCACATCGACCTTTTGCGATTGCACCGAGCCGACCCGGCGGATTTCGCCTTCCTGCAGCACGCGCAACAGGCGGGCCTGGGCTTCGAGCGGTAGTTCGCCGATTTCGTCGAGGAACAGCGTACCGCCATCGGCAGCTTCGACCAGGCCGGCACGGCCGGCACTGGCACCGGTGAAGGCGCCTTTTTCGTGGCCGAACAGTTCCGATTCGATCAGGGTTTCGGGGATCGCTGCGCAGTTCACCGAGATCATCGGCGCCTTGGCGCGCCGCGAGAGGTTGTGCAGGGCGCGGGCCACCAACTCTTTACCGGTACCTGACTCGCCCTGGATCAATACATTGGAGTCGGTTGGCGCGACCTTGCGGATCTTGCCGTACAGGTCCTGCATCGGCGGGCAGGAACCGATGATGCCGATCTCGCCGTTGGCTGCAGTGCTGGCCGCCTTGTCGCCGGGTGCTGCCTTGCCGTTGCCGCGCTCGGCCGGGGCGGCCGGCGCGTTCTGCCGGTCTCGCAGGATGCGCGCCACGGCCTGGAGCATTTCGTCGTGGTCGAATGGCTTGGCGATGTAGTCCACTGCACCCATTTTCATCGAGTCGACGGCAGAGCGCAGGCTGGCGTAGCTGGTCATGATCAGCACCGGCGTGCCCTGGCCGAGCTTGATCAGTTCGGTGCCCGGTGCGCCCGGCAGGCGCAGGTCGCTGACAATCAGGTCGAAGGTGGCAATGCTGAAGCGTTCCTGGGCTTCCTGCACCGAGCCGGCCTCGCTGACCTGGTACTGGTTTCGCTCGAGCAATCGGCGCAACGCCGAGCGGATGATGGTTTCGTCTTCGACGATCAGAATATGCGGCATTGATTCAATTCTCTCGACGGTCTCAGTTCACAGCGGACGTCGCTACGACATGGCGCGGCAGGGTCACTCGGATCCGGGTGCCGCGTTGGCTCTGGCTATCGGCCGGGCTGTCGATGGTGATTTGTCCATAATGCTCTTCCACGATGGAATAGACCAGAGCAAGCCCCAGTCCGGTGCCTTCGCCCGGGTCCTTGGTGGTAAAGAAGGGTTCGAACAGACGATCCATGATGTTTTTCGGGATGCCGCTGCCTTCGTCTTCGACGATCAGGTCGACGGTATGCTCGCTGGCTTCGCTCTTGACCCGTACGGCGCTGCCGGGCGGGGAGGCGTCACGGGCGTTGGACAGCAGGTTGATCAGCACCTGGGCCAGGCGTTGCGGGTCGCCCTCGACCCAATGGTCCGGGTCGCACAGGTTGAAGAACTGTACTTCGAAATTGCGCCGGTTCAAGGCCAGCAGACCGATGGCATCCTGGGCCACTTCAGCCAGGCACACCGGCTCGTCGCTGTGCTGGTGGCTGCCGGCATGGGCGAAGCTCATCAGCGACTGGACGATGCGCGAGATGCGTTTGGTCTGCTCCAGGATCTGGCTGCTCAGCTCGGTGATCTCGCCGTCCTCTTCGCGCTCTTCGCGCAGGTTCTGCGCAAGGCAGGCGATACCGGTCACCGGGTTGCCGATTTCGTGGGCCACCCCGGCGGCCAGGCGGCCGATGCTGGCCAGGCGCTCGGAGTGCACCAGCTTGTCTTCCAGGGCCTGGGTCTCGGTGAGGTCTTCAACCAGCAACACCAGGCCGCTGTTACCCGGTGCCAGTGGCTCGTCGATGGCCGCCTTGTGCAGGTTCAGCCAGCGGGTCTGGCCATCGAGGCCCAGACGTTGTTTGTGCAGGTGTTCATCGGGCACGTTGATGAAGCCCAGCAGCAGACCGCGCCAGGGGTCGGCAATGGTGGTCAGGCGTGAGCCGACCACGCGCTTGGCGGGGATACCGGTGAGCTCTTCCATGGCCTTGTTCCACATCAGGATCTCCTGGTCCTTGGCCAGCGAGCAGACGCCCATCGGCAGTTCCTGCAGGGTCTGGCGGTGGTAACGGCGCAGGGCATCGAGCTCGGCGGCAAGGCCGGTCAGGCGCGAGTGGTAGTCTTCCAGGCGGCTTTCGATGAAGTGAATGTCTTCGGTCACGTAGTTTTCGTTACCGGACTTGTAGGGCAAGAAAGTTTCGACCATGTCCTGGGCCACACTCGGGCCCATCAGCCCCGACAGGTTGGCCTCGATGCGGTCGCGCAGGCGGCGCAGGGCATAGGGTCGGCGCTCGTCGAACGGCAGGTAGAGGTCGCGCAGGGCCTGTTCGACTTCTTTCTGCGCCGCCTTGGCACCCAGCGGCTTGGCCAGTTGCGTGGCGAATTCCTGCGGCGAGGCGGCGTGCAGCTCACGGCGTTGCGGGCGGCGCACGTTATCCACCGCGCAGGCCTCGGCGGCGCTGACTTCTTCACTGCTGGCGTTGGTGAACAGCGAGATCAGGGTAAACAGCAGCACGTTGGCGGCCAGCGAGGCGATCGCGGCCATGTGCCAACTGGTGTCGTCGAGCACATAGATCATGTTCAGCAGCGGGATGTAGAAGCCCTGCAGATTGCCTACCAGCGGCAACAGCATGGTCACCATCCACACCAGGATCCCCGCCAGCAGACCGGCAATGAAGCCGCGGCGGTTGGCGGTTGGCCAATACAGTACCGAGAGCACGCCCGGCAGGAACTGCAAGGTGGCGACAAAAGCGACGATGCCGAGGTTGGCCAGGTCCTGCTGGCTGCCCAGGGTCAGGTAGAAACCGAAGCCGGCGGCGATGATGGCGACGATCAGCGCCCGCCGGGTCCACTTCAGCCAGCGGTAGATGTTGCCCTCGGCCGGTGGCTGGTACAGCGGCAGCACCAGGTGGTTGAGGGCCATGCCCGAGAGTGCCAGGGTGGTGACAATGATCAGCCCGCTGGAGGCCGAGAGCCCGCCGATATAGGCCAATAGCGCCAGCGCCTGGTTGTTGGCGGCGATGCCCAGGCCCAGGGTGAAGTATTCCGGGCTGGTGCTGGCGCCCATTTTCAGGCCGGCCCAGAGAATCAATGGTACCGCCAGGCTCATCAGCAGCAGGAACAGCGGCAGGCCCCAGCTGGCGCTGACCAGCGAGCGCGGGTTGAGGTTTTCGGTAAAGGCCATGTGGTACATGTGCGGCATGACGATAGCCGAGGCGAAGAACACCAGCAGCAGCGTGCGCCATGGGCCTTCCTGCAAGGGTGTGTGCAGGGCGGCGAGGGCAGTCTGGTTCTGCAGCAGCCAGACTTCCAGTTCATGCGGGCCGCCAAACACCCCATACAGCGCATACAGGCCAATGCCACCGAGGGCCAGCAGCTTGATCACCGACTCGAAGGCAATGGCGAACACCAGGCCTTCGTGTTTCTCCCGGGTAGCGATGTGCCGCGAGCCGAAGAAAATGGTGAACAGGGTGATCAGCGCGCAAAAGGCAAACGCGACCCGCGCCTTGACCGGCTCGCCGGTCAGAATGCTGATCGAGTCGGCCACTGCCTGGATCTGCAGGGCCAGCAACGGCAGAACGCCGATCAACATGAAGATGGTGGTCAGCGCCCCGGCCCAGGTGCTGCGAAAGCGAAAGGCGATCAGGTCGGCCAGCGATGACAACTGATAGGTGCGGGTGATCTTGAGGATCGGGTACAGCAGCACCGGCGCCAGCAGGAAGGCCCCGGAGACCCCCAGGTAACAGGCGAGAAAGCCGTAGCCGTACTGGTAGGCCAGGCCTACCGAGCCATAAAAGGCCCAGGCACTGGCATAAACGCCCAGCGACAGGGTGTAGGTCAGCGGGTGGCGGATGATCGAGCGCGGGATCATCCCGCGTTCGCTGACCCACGCCACGCCGAACAGCACCAGCAGGTAGGCGGCACTGATCAGGATCATCTGGGTCAGGCTAAAGCTCATCGGCATCACGTTGGCTCTGCAGGATAAAGGTCACGACGATCAGGATCAGCCAGAGCAGGTAAGGGCGATACCAGGCACCGGTTGGCTCGATCCACCAGTCCATGATGGCCGGGGAGAACAGGTAGATCCCCACGACCAGAAGCAGGACCAAACGATAGATATACATGCTGGCCTCAAAGGTTAGGGCGCTGCGGCTTGGACTTATTATTGGCGCAAATGGCTGCGGCGATGGTAACGGGCTTGTGGGTTTTTGCCAAAGAATTGAATTTACTGGGCTTTATGTGGGGCCGGGCCCCCCAGGGCTCAGTGCAGATCGGCCTCGGGCACGCTCAGGCGCCGGGGCAGGGCGTCGGGGCTCCAGTGCAATGCGGCATGCGCCAGCACTTCACCCGGGGTGCCTTGCTCCATGCCCGCTTCGGTCTTTTGCCCCAGCGCGCGCAGGGCCCTCAGCAGCAGGGGCGTGGCTTGGTCGGCGGCCAGTGGTGGCGAGCGGTAGGACTTGCCCAGCTTATGCCCATCCGGCTGCACGATCAGCGGCACGTGCAGGTAACGCGGCTGCGACAGTCCCAGCAGCTCCTGCAGGTACAGCTGGCGTGGGGTGTTATCCAGCAAATCGGCGCCACGGACGATATCGGTCACCCCTTGCCAGGCGTCATCGAGCACCACCGCCAGTTGATAGGCGTACAGGCCATCGCGGCGGCGAATGACGAAGTCGCCGACTTCACGGCCCAAGTGCTGTTCGAAACGGCCCTGTACGCGGTCCTCGAAATGATAGGCCAGCTCCGGCACCCGCACGCGGATGGCGGCGTCTTCACAGCCATGTCCGGCATTGCGGCACAGGCCCGGGTAGACGCCGTTGTAACCCTCGAGCTGCTTGCGCGAGCAGGTGCAGGCGTAGGCCAGGCCCTGACGGAACAGGCGCTCGACCACTTCGGCATAGGCATCGTGGCGCTGGCTCTGGTAGACCACCTCGCCGTCCCATTCCAGGCCGTAGCTTTCCAGGGTCTGCAGGATGGCAGCCTGGGCGCCGGGGGCTTCGCGGGGCGGGTCGATGTCTTCCATGCGCACCAGCCAGGTGCCGCCGACCGCACGGGCATCCAGCCACGAGGCCAGGGCTGCGACCAGCGAGCCGAAGTGCAGGAAACCACTGGGAGTAGGGGCGAAGCGCCCGATATAGCGAGGGTTGTTCATGCTCATGGACGCAACTGCAGACGAATACGTAAAGCAATAAATGAAACGGGGCGCCTTGAGCGCCCCGTTCTGGTCAGGTCAGGCTTTGCCGACCTGCTTTTCCTTGATTTCCGCCAAGGTCTTGCAGTCGTAGCACATGTCGGCGGTTGGACGCGCCTCAAGGCGACGCAGGCCGATTTCGACGCCGCACTTTTCGCACCAGCCGTATTCTTCATCGACAATCAGCTGCAGCGTCTTGTCGATTTTTTTGATCAGCTTGCGCTCACGGTCACGGTTGCGCAGTTCCAGGGCGAATTCTTCCTCCTGGCTGGCACGGTCGGCCGGGTCAGGGAAGTTGGCCGCTTCATCCTTCATGTGATCAACGGTGTTGTCCACGCTGATCATCAGCTCTTTCTTCCAGCCGTTGAGGAGCTTGGTGAAGTGGTCGCGCATGGCTTTGCTCATGTATTCCTCACCCTTTGTCTCTTTATAGGGTTCGACACCATGAACAAGAACTGGCTGACTTTGTTGCTTTTCTTGGGTGGACATGAATAGACCGCCTCTCACTCTTCTAATCCATTGCGCAGGCTGCTCCATCTCCGGCGCCCGCCGGCCCTGCGACTGCGAGCCGCCGAACTTACCAGATCGAATCGGGGTACGCTACTCCCGGTTGTCAAGGCCAGGACAACTGCGCCAGGCCTTGACGATCTTTGCAGTGGACCGCAGCTTTTGCCACACGTTCGACCCGGCGCATGGGTAGAATCAATATTCTAGACCCTTTTGAGAGAAGGCTAATGGCCCAGCCCTACAGTGCGCGCAGCCGCGCCATCGAACCTTTCCATGTGATGGCCCTGCTGGCCCGCGCCAACGAGCTGCAAGCGAGCGGCTGCGACGTGATCCACCTGGAAATCGGCGAACCGGATTTCACCACCGCCGCGCCGATCATCGAGGCCGGCCAGGCCGCACTGGCCCAGGGGCATACCCGTTACACCGCTGCCCGCGGGCTGCCGGCGCTGCGCGAAGCGATTGCCGGGTTCTACCAGCAGCGCTACGGGCTGAGCATCGACCCGCAGCGCATCCTCATCACCCCGGGCGGTTCCGGCGCCTTGCTGCTGGCCGCCAGCCTGTTGGTCGACCCGGGCAAGCACTGGCTGCTGGCCGACCCCGGTTACCCGTGCAACCGGCATTTTTTGCGCCTGGTCGAAGGCGCCGCGCAACTGGTGCCGGTTGGTCCTGAGGCCAATTACCAGCTCACCGCCGGCCTGGTCGAGCGCTACTGGGACCAGGACACTGTCGGCGCCCTGGTCGCATCACCCGCCAACCCTACCGGTACGGTGCTCGATCGCGATGAGCTGGCCAGCCTCTCGGCCGCCACCCGTGCGCGTAACGGCCATTTGGTGGTGGACGAGATCTACCACGGCCTGACCTACGGCATGGATGCACCGAGCGTGCTGGAGGTCGACGACGAAGCCTTCGTCCTTAATAGTTTTTCCAAGTATTTCGGCATGACCGGTTGGCGCCTGGGTTGGCTGGTGGCGTCACCGGCGGCGGTGGCGGACCTGGAAAAACTGGCGCAGAACCTCTATATCAGCGCGCCGAGCATGGCCCAGCATGCCGCCCTGGCGTGTTTCCAGCCTGGCACCCTGGCGATTCTCGAAGAACGTCGGGCCGAGTTCGCCCGCCGCCGCGATTTCCTCTTGCCGGCATTGCGTGAGCTGGGCTTCAAGATAGCCGTAGAGCCACAGGGTGCCTTTTATTTGTACGCCGACATCAGCGCCTTTGGCGGCGATGCCTTTGCCTTCTGCCGGCATTTCCTCGAAACCGAGCACGTGGCCTTCACCCCGGGCCTGGACTTCGGTCGCCACCAGGCCGGGCACCATGTGCGCTTTGCCTACACCCAGAGCTTGCCGCGCCTGCAGGAGGCGGTCGAGCGGATTGCCCGCGGACTACGGAGCTGGCAAGGCTGATGCGCTTTTCTCCACCCCTTGAAACCGCACGTTTGCTGCGCCGCTACAAGCGCTTCCTGGCTGACATCGAGCTGGCAAGCGGCGAGCAAATGACCATCCATTGCCCCAACACCGGCTCGATGTTCAATTGCATGGTCGAGGGCGGCCAGGTCTGGTTCAGCCGCTCCAACGACCCCAAGCGCAAGCTGCCCGGCACCTGGGAAATCAGTGAAACCCCGCAAGGGCGCCTGGCGTGTGTCAACACTGGGCGCGCCAATGCGCTGGTGGAAGAAGCCTTGCGTGCTGGCGTCATCAGCGAGCTGGCGGGGTTTACCGGGCTAAAACGCGAAGTCGCCTACGGTGAAGAGAGCAGCCGGGTGGATTTTCGCCTGGAGTTTGCCGAGGGGCCGGCCTACGTCGAAGTCAAAAGCGTGACCCTGGGCTTTAGTGACTCGGCGGTAGCTGCATTCCCTGATGCCGTGACCCAGCGCGGCGCAAAACACCTGCGTGAGCTGGCGACCCTGGCTCGCCAGGGCGTGCGCGCGGTGCAGCTGTATTGCGTGAACCTCAGCGGTGTCGAGGCTGTACGCCCGGCCGACGAGATCGACGGCGCCTATGCCGATGCCCTGCGTGCAGCGGTGGCCGATGGCGTCGAAGTGCTTGCCTACGGCACGCGGATTGATGGCGAACAGGTCTACATCGATCGTGCGCTGCCGGTGTTGCTCAGTCGATAAGCCAGATGCCCTGGCTGTCTTCGCGGCAGTTCAGGGCCGTCAGTTGCTCGCCCTCGCAGGGGCCGGCTACGCATTCGCCGGACTCGATCAAAAACAGCGCGCCGTGGCGCCCGCAGGCGATCAGGCTGGCGCTGCTGTCGAGAAAGGCATCAGGTTCCCAGTTCAGCGGGATCCCGCGATGAGGGCAGTCATTGCGGTACAGGTAGACTGCGCCTGCGCGCCGAACCGCGAAAATCCCCAGGTCATCGACACTGAAGCCTCGGCTCTGGCTTTCGCCCAGTTGCTCGGAACGACAAAGAAAATGCATGGTGAGGGTTACTCGAAGTCACAGTGACGGCTTGACGTGCAAATGCAAATAATTATCAAATTGCCTGCATCAGCTGTATCGGACGCTTTATACCGCGCGTCCCCGGCATTATCCACCCGGATTGCCGCACCTCCTCATTCAAGGAAGCCTGTTATGCGCCCACGTGCCCGCCTGATCGCCCTGTGTGCCGGTCTTGTGTTCAACACCCTGGCCCAGGCCGACACGTTGCCGCAGCGTTGGGTCAGCGCCGGTGGGGCACTGAGCGAGTGGGTGGCGGCGCTGGGCGGCGAGCAGAAGCTGGTCGGGGTCGATACCACCAGCCAGCATCCGCAATCGCTCAAGGCCTTGCCGAGTATCGGTTATCAGCGCCAGTTGTCCGCAGAAGGGGTGCTGAGCCTGCGTCCGGATGTGCTGGTGGGCACCGAAGAAATGGGCCCGCCGCCGGTGCTCGCGCAAATCCGCGGCGCCGGGGTCAAGGTCGAACTGCTGTCGAGCAAGGCCGACCTGGGGGCGGTGGAAAGCAACCTGCAGCAATTGGGGCGCTTGCTTGGCAATGAGCAACAAGCCCGGCAACTGTTCGCCGACTATCGCCAGCAACTCGATACCCTGCAGGGCAAGATCAAGCAACTGCAAACCACCCAGACCGCACCCGGAGTGATCCTGCTGGTCGGCCATGCCGGGTCCAAACCGATGATCGCCGGCAAAGGCACCGCCGGCGACTGGCTGCTCAAACAGGCCGGTGCGCGCAACCTGGCGGACAACGAAGGCTACAAAAACTTCTCCGTCGAGGCCTTGGCGTTCCTGGACCCTGATGTGCTGGTATTCGCCGACCGCAGCCTCAGCGGTGACCAGGCCTTGCAGGCGCTGCTCAAGGAAAACCCGGCCCTGAATGCTTCGCGCGCCGCCCGTAACAAGCGCCTGATCGAACTGGACCCAACCCTGCTGGTCGGCGGTCTCGGTCCGCGTCTGCCTTCTACCTTGCAAAGCCTTTCCCACGCTTTCTACCCGACCGCGCAATGAACCGGCTGGTCAAGCCGCGCACGCTGTTCGTCACCCTGACGCTGCTGTGCCTGTTGGCGATCTGGTTGTCGCTGGCGCTGGGGCCGGTCAGCCTGCCATTGATCGATACCCTGCGCGCCGGTGCCCGGCTGATCGGGTTGCCGGTGGCAGGCGACGGGCTGGAGCAGGCCGAGCTGATCCTCGGCCAGATTCGTTTGCCGCGGACCCTGCTCGGGTTAGCGGTGGGCGCCGTGCTGGCGCTGTCCGGGGTGGCGATGCAAGGGCTGTTTCGCAACCCGCTGGCCGACCCCGGCCTGGTCGGTGTGTCCGCTGGCGCCGCGCTAGGTGCGGCGGTAGCGATTGTCGGTGGTTCATGGATGGGCGGTATTCCCGAGGTGTTCGCTCCTTATCTGCTATCGATGTGTGCGTTTCTTGGTGGCCTAGGGGTGACTGCGCTGGTTTATCGATTGGGCCGGCGCGATGGCCAGACCAACGTGGCGACCATGCTCCTTGCCGGCATCGCCTTGACCGCGCTGGCCGGCGCGGCGGTGGGGCTGTTCACTTACCTGGCCGATGACGCCACCCTGCGCACCCTGACGTTCTGGAACCTGGGCAGCCTCAATGGCGCCAGTTACCAGCGCCTGTGGCCGCTGGTGCTGGTCGCCGTGGTGGTATCACTGTGGCTGCCGCGCCGGGCCCAGGCCTTGAATGCCTTGTTGCTGGGCGAGTCCGAAGCCCGTCACCTGGGCATCGAGGTCGAAAAGCTCAAGCGCGAGCTGGTGTTCTGCACGGCGCTGGGGGTGGGCGCGGCCGTCGCGGCGGCGGGGCTGATCGGCTTTATTGGCCTGGTGGTGCCGCATCTGGTGCGCTTGCTGGCCGGGCCAGATCATCGCGTGCTGCTGCCGGCATCCTTGCTGGCTGGTGCTTCGCTGTTGCTGTTCGCTGACTTGATCGCCCGCTTGGCGCTGGCGCCTGCGGAGCTGCCGATCGGTATCGTCACCGCGTTTATCGGTGCGCCGTTCTTCCTCTACCTGCTGTTGCGAGGGCGTGCCTGATGCTGCGAGTCGATAACCTGTCCCTGCGCCGAGGCGATAACCAGGTCCTCAGCGATATAAGCCTGGCCCTGCAACCCGGCCAGGTGCTGGGTGTGCTGGGCCCCAACGGGGCGGGCAAAAGCAGCCTGCTCGGGGTGATGTGCGGCGAGTTGAATCCCAGCCACGGACGGGTGAGCCTGGATGACCGAGGGCTGTGCGACTGGCCTGGCCAGCAGCGGGCCCAGCGCTTGGCGGTATTGCCACAGGTGTCCAGCCTGGGCTTTGCCTTCAAGGTCGAGGAGGTGGTCGGCATGGGCCGCTTGCCGCACAAAACGGGTCTTGAGCGCGACCAGCAGATCATCGACGCGGCCCTGCAGGCGGCCGATGCCAGCCACCTGCTCGGGCGCAGCTACCTGGCGCTTTCTGGTGGCGAGCGTCAGCGCGTGCACCTGGCGCGGGTGCTGGCGCAGCTGTGGCCCGGGGAAGACGGGCGCATCCTGCTGCTCGACGAGCCGACCTCGATGCTCGACCCGCTGCACCAGCACACCACCTTGCAAGCGGTGCGCGAGTTCGCTGATCGTGGCGCGGCGGTGATGGTCATCCTTCATGACTTGAACCTGGCGGCGCGCTACTGTGACCGTATCCTCCTGCTTGAACAGGGCCGCACCCATGCCCTGGATACCCCGCAGCAGGTGCTGCGCCCTGATTCGCTCAAGGCGGTGTTCGGCATCGATGTGCTGGTCCAGCCTCATCCCGAGCGGGGGCACCCGCTGATCATCGCCCGTTAGGAGCACTGCCCATGCGTCGTCCCCGCTTGCCTGCGTTGTTACTGTTGCTGGTCTGGGGGCTCGCCGGCTGCCAGTCCCGCGCCGAGGCACCACCATTACCCGCCTGGCAAAGCCCAGAAGGCCGTGAGCACGCCGCACTTGGGCAGATCCGCGAGCTGAGCAGTGGTCGCCTGCTGACGCCCACGCAACTGCTGGAAAAGCTCGCGCAAGCGCCACGGCTGCTTGTGGGCGAGAAACACGACAACCCCGATCACCATGCCCTGCAACTGTGGCTGTTGCGCGCACTGCAGGCGCAGCGGCCGCAGGGCAGCCTGCTGCTGGAGATGTTGCAGCCGGTGCAGCAAGCCAAGGTCGATGCGCTCAAGCAGAAGGTCTTGCCTGCGGATCTGCCCCAGGCGCTTGGTTGGCAGCAAGGCTGGGATTGGGCCATGTACGGGCCGATCGTACGTGAAGCTCTGGGCCAACCTTACCCGCTACTGGCCGCCAACCTCGACACCGACGAGGTGCGCAGCATCTATCGTCAGCCGCCGGTTTTGAAGGGGGCGCGCTCGACCGCCGCCAAGGTCCAGGCCGTGCTGCTTGAGCAAGTCAGGGAGTCCCATTGCGGTCTGCTGCCCGAAAGCCAGTTGCCGGCCATGCTGGCGGTTCAGCAACAACGCGACCGGCGAATTGCCGAGCGCTTGCTGGCAGCGCAACAACCGGCGCTGCTGTTTGCCGGTGGGTATCACGTGCGCAAGGACATCGGCGCGCCGTTGCACCTTGCCGATTTGGGCGCTGAAGCCGGCACGCAGGTGTTGATGCTCGCCGAAGTGGGGCAGGGGGTTGATGCGCAGATGGCCGACTATGTCTGGTACACCCCGGTTTTGCCGGAGCAGGACTACTGCGCGCAGATGCGTAAGGGAGGGTAAAAAAAGCCCAGGCAAAAAAAGACCCGGCAAAGTGCCGGGTCAATAACCGTGATTAGCCTGATGAGGAGATAATCTGAGAGTCCGAACCAGGGGCTTTCAGGTTACCCAACCAGTCTCGCGACCAGTTGTGATAATCATAACGATTCTCATTTCGTAGTCAAGCGTCGTGATTCAAAATTCTCGATTATTTTTCTGTACGGCAGCTTTGCCGTCGAGTTGCTGGTTCAGGGCTTCCTTGCGTTCAGCGGGAATATCGTTCCAGTGCACATCGAGCAAGGCGCCTTCAATCGCGTACAGCAGTACCTTCGAGGCCCGGAAACCACGGGTACGCACGGCCTTGTAGGCGTTGACCGCACCCAACCGGCGTAGATCCGAAGCGCTGTGGATGCCGACCGCATGCAGCCACTGCGCAGAAGTCTTGCCAAGATTTTTCAGATGCTGGAGTTCATCGTTCATCAAGCCTCCTTGCGACGGCTGAACGGGTCTTGATTAGTGAATCGCGGCAGGTCAATGAGCAGTGTAGCGGCACTTGGGAAATACGCGGCGTTTTGCCATCCATGTGCCGACGGGTAGCCGAAAACAGCCCGCCAGGCCACGGCCGGCGGGCGTTTTGGTCTGTGCTTTCAGCGGGTGCGGTAGCGCAGGCGGGTGCCGAAATTGACCGACATGAGGATTTCGTCGGCGCTCAGTTCGCTGGGGAAGTAGGTACCGGAAATCTGCGCATGAGCCAGGCTGGCGCCTTCCAGGCCGTTGTTGCGCAAGTCCAGGCCGCGCAGGTCGGAGGCGCGAAAGTAAGCGTCGGTGAAGTCGATGCCGGTGGTGTCCAGCTCGCGCAGATCGAGCCCGCGAAAATCGCCGCCACGAAAGTCGACGGTGGCGTCCTTGGGTTTCTCGCGATTGAAGCTGGCGATCTGTTCGTCATGCACCAGCGCATACAGCGCGCTGTCCAGTTGCCGTGGCTGATTCATGAGGCGCCTCCTTGTTTGCACTTAGGATGACACTATAGTGCCATCATTAAGGAGGCGCCCGGAATCAGGCGTGAACTGTCGACTGCTTCACGTCCTGGGTTGCTCAGAGCCCGGGCAGGCGCTGGCGGATCTGCTTGACCAGCAGGTCCAGGCTGCCGCTTTCGTTGGTTTCCACGCGCTTGCTTTGCAGCAGCTCTTCGGCGCTGAGCGGATCACGGCTGGCCTGTTGTGCCTTGACCACGTCCAGGGTGGCATCCGACGGATCGTTCTGATCGGCCTGACGCTGGGCCAGCCAGCTGGCGATTACTGCATCCGGGGCGTTGCAGTCGAGGATCAGGAACGGCACGCCGGTTTCGCTGGCAACGCCGGCGGCGGCCTGGCGCTGGTCGTGCTTGAGGTAGGTGGCGTCGATTACCACAGGGAAACCGGCACGCAGGATGGTTTCGGCCAGCTGGTGCAGGCGCTGGTAGGTGGCCTGGCTGGCGTCTTCGCTGTAGATGCCGGCTTGCAGCTGGCCGGCATTGGTGCTGGCTTGCTCACCGAACATACGCTTGCGCTCGACGTCCGAACGCAGGCGGATGGCACCCAGGGCATCGACCAGGCGCATGGCCACATGGCTCTTGCCGACCGCGGAAACGCCGTGGGTGATGGCCAGGAAGCGCGAAGGGATGGCGCTGTAGCTTTCCGCCAGGTTGGCATAGTTGCGGTAGGTGCGCAGGGTAGTGGCGCGCTGCACCGCATCGGCGTTGGCCGGCATGCTGAACAGGGCGACTTTGGCCCGCACCAGGGCGCGGTAGGCCTTGTAGAAGTTAAGCAGTTCCAGGCCGGCATAGTCACCGGTCAGTTCCAGGTACTGGCTGACGAAGCGGCGCGACAGCGATTTCAGGCCACGGTCTTCGAGGTCCATGGCCAGGAACGCGGCGTCAGCGTAGACGTCGGTCAGGCGGAATGGCTCGTTGAACTCGATGCAGTCGAAAATCACCACCTTGCCATCGATCAGGGTGGCGTTGCCCAGGTGGATGTCACCGTGGCATTCGCGAATGAAACCTTCGGCCTTGCGCTGCTCGAGCAGGCCGTGCAGGCGCTTGAAGCTGTCCTGGGCCCAGGCTTGCAGGGCATCGAGTTGCTGCAGGTCGGCCTTGTCGGAAAGGAACGGGCGAATCTGCTCGAAGTTCTGCTCGACCGGGGCCATGACGCTGTCCGGCGTGCCCAGCGGGTGCTCGACGGCAACTTTTGGCGCCGCCAGGTGGAAGCGGGCGATCTGCTCGGCCATCTGGTCAATGTGCGCGGCGGTCAGTTCGCTGTTGGCCTGCAGGGTGCTGAGCATCTGGCTCTGCGGGAACTGGCGCATTTTCAGCGCGTATTCGATCGGCTCGCCTTCGCCACCCAGTTGCGGCGCTTCGGCGCTGCCGGTGATTGGCAGCACTTCCAGGTACAGGCCTTCGGTCAGGCGCTGGTTCAGGCGCAGCTCTTCGGCGCAGAAGTGTGCTCGCTGGGACAGCTCGGTGAAATCGAGGAAACCGAAGTTCATCGGCTTCTTGATCTTGTAGGCATAGTCACCGGTGAGCAGCACCCAGGAGATATGCGTCTCGATGACCTGAAATGCCTTCACCGGGTGAGGGAACAGGGCGGGATTCTGCAGGGCTGTGATCAAGGCTTGGCTCACGGGCGATCCTTCTGGGTCGGAGATTCGAATCGGCCATTATGGCCGCAAGCGGGGCTGGTGCAAACCGCCGGAGGGCGCCTGTCGATGATTGATAAAGTG
Source organism: Pseudomonas sp. 2835 (assembly GCF_050435905.1). Taxonomy (NCBI): domain Bacteria; kingdom Pseudomonadati; phylum Pseudomonadota; class Gammaproteobacteria; order Pseudomonadales; family Pseudomonadaceae; genus Pseudomonas; species Pseudomonas sp. 2835. The sequence continues at coordinate 259,205 of NZ_JBNDLE010000009.1, forward strand.
CGTATAATCCGCCGCCATGACTCGATCCCGATCCCCCCGTACCGCTAAAAAACGCCCGTCTGGCCGCTCGCGTGCCTGGCTGGGCTGGGCCTTGAAGCTCAGCCTGGTCGGCCTTGTGCTGGTGGCGGGCTATGCCATTTACCTCGATGCCGTGGTCCAGGAGAAATTCTCCGGCAAGCGCTGGACCATTCCGGCCAAGGTGTATGCCCGGCCGCTGGAGCTGTTCGTCGGCCAGAAGCTGAGCAAGGCCGACTTCCTCATCGAGCTCGATGCCCTCGGCTATCGCCGCGAAAGCGTCGCCAATGGCCCGGGCGCGGCGGCGGTCAACGGCAATACCGTCGATCTCAATACCCGTGGCTTCCAGTTCTATGAAGGCATGGAAAGCGCGCAAGCGGTGCGCGTGCGCTTCTCTGGCGACTATGTTGCCGGCCTGAGTGGCGCCAACGGCTCGAAACTCGACGTGGTGCGCCTTGAGCCCCTACTGATCGGCGGCCTGTACCCGAAAAACCTCGAAGACCGCATCCTGATCAAGATCGACCAGGTGCCGCCATACCTGCTGGAAACCCTGGTGGCTGTGGAAGACCGCGACTTCTATCACCACTTCGGTGTGTCGCCCAAGTCGATTGCCCGGGCGGTGTGGGTCAATACCTCGTCCGGCGCCATGCGCCAGGGCGGCAGTACCCTGACCCAGCAGTTGGTGAAGAACTTCTACCTGACCAACGAACGCAGCCTCAGCCGCAAGCTCAATGAAGCGATGATGGCCCTGCTGCTCGAAGTGCATTACGACAAGCGCGAAATCCTCGAGGCCTACCTCAACGAAGTGTTCGTCGGCCAGGACGGTCAGCGCGCGGTGCACGGCTTCGGTCTGGCCAGCCAGTTCTTCTTCAGCCAGCCGTTGTCGGAGCTCAAGCTGCACCAGATCGCCTTGCTGGTCGGCATGGTCAAGGGGCCTTCCTATTACAACCCGCGGCGCTACCCGGAGCGGGCGACGGTGCGGCGTAACCTGGTGCTTGACCTGTTGGCCGAGCAGGGCGTGGCGACGCCGGAAGCGGTGGACGCAGCGAAGAAAATGCCACTTGGGGTGACCAAGCGCGGCAGCCTGGCCGATAGCTCCTACCCGGGCTTCCTCGACCTGGTCAAGCGCCAACTGCGCCAGGACTACCGCGACGAAGACTTGACCGAAGAAGGCCTGCGCATCTTCACCAGCTTCGACCCGATCCTGCAGATGAAATCCGAAGCGGCCATGGGCGAGACCTTCAAGCGTCTGGCCGGGCGCAAGGGCGCCGATGAAGTCGAAGCGGCGATGGTCGTGACCAACCCGGAGACCGGCGAAGTCCAGGCCCTGATCGGCAGCCGCCAGGCCGGTTTTGCCGGCTTCAACCGCGCGATCGATGCGGTGCGGCCGATCGGCTCGCTGGTCAAGCCGGCGGTGTACCTGACCGCCCTGGAGAAACCGAGCAAATATACCCTGACCAGTTGGGTCCAGGATGAACCGTTTTCGGTCAAAGGCGCCGACGGCCAGGTGTGGAGGCCGCAGAACTACGACCGTCGCTCCCACGGCACCATTTATCTGTATCAGGGCCTGGCCAACTCCTACAACCTGTCGACCGCCAAGCTCGGCCTGGAACTGGGGGTGCCGAATGTGCTGAAAACCATCGGCCGGCTCGGCGTGAACGTCGACTGGCCGGCGTTCCCGTCAATGATGCTCGGCGCCGGCGGCATGTCGCCGATGCAGGTCGCAACCATGTACCAGACCCTGGCCAATGGCGGCTTCAACACGCCGATGCGCGGCATTCGCAGTGTGCTGACCGCCGAAGGCGAGCCGCTCAAGCGTTATCCGTTCCAGATCCAGCAGACCTTCGATCCAGGTGCCATTTATCTGGTGCAGAACGCCATGCAGCGGGTGATGCGCGAAGGTACCGGGCGTTCGGTCTACAGTGTGCTGCCAAGCTCGTTGAACCTGGCGGGCAAGACCGGTACCAGTAACGATTCTCGTGACAGCTGGTTCGCAGGCTTCAGCCAGGATTTGCTGGCGGTGGTGTGGCTGGGCCGCGACGACAACGGCAAAACGCCGTTTACCGGAGCCACCGGTGCGCTGCAGGTCTGGACCAGCTTCATGCGCAAGGCCGACCCGCTGCCGCTGGACATGCCGCTGCCCGACAACGTGGTGCAGGCCTGGATCGATCCGCATAGCGGCCAGGGCTCGGATGCCAGTTGCCCGGGTGCGGTGCAGATGCCGTATATTCGCGGAAGTGAACCGCCGGCCGGGGCCGCCTGTGGCGGCGAGCCGGATCCTGCCGAGTCCGTCATGGACTGGGTCAAGGGTTGGATGAATTAAGCATTAGCCTAGAGAGGGTGTGCAGTGAACAAGTGGTGGTTTCCAGCCTTGACGGCGCTGGCTTTGCTCAATGGCTGCGCCAGCAATCCGCGCGGCTCCATTCCCGTGGTCGACTCCAGTACCCGGGTCTCCAACAGCGAGCGGGTCACGGCCAACCGTGGCGCGCCGGCGCAGGTCAATAACGGTACACGCCAGGCGCAAGCCGTGCCGCAGGACTCCGGGGTGATGGTCATGGTCCCGCAGGGTTCCGGCGCCGCACCGATCCAGACTTTCCCGGCGTCCACCGGCGCCGCGCCGATCAGCACTGGCCCCATTACCCCGGGGCCGAGCAGTTCGACGCCGTTCGACAGCAGCTCGAGCAACGCCGGCAGTTACACCATGCCGAGCACCAGCGCCCCGAGTGCGCCGAGCGGCATTCCGCGCTCCAGCGCTGCCAGCGGCGGCCTGTCGGCTGACGAACAACTCGACGGCCCGGTGCTGGCGCTGCTGACCACAGCTCAGCAACAGCAGAGCGGCGGCGACTACAACGGCGCTTCGTCGAGCCTGGAGCGTGCCCAGCGCATTGCCCCGCGTGAGCCGCAGGTGCTTTACCGTCTAGCCCAGGTACGCCTGGCCCAGGGCGATGCTGCGCAGTCCGAGCAACTGGCTCGCCGCGCCCTGACCTACGCCAACGGTCGCCCAGACCTGCAAGCGGGGCTGTGGAACATCATTGCCCAGTCGCGCGAGAAGCAGGGTGACTCGGCCGGTGCCGCGCTGGCCCGGCAGAAAGCCCAGGTCAACCTGTAATGGATCAACGCATCCTCGATATCGCCGATCACTTGCTGTTGATCGAGCGCGAACTGCACGTCCAGGGCTGGTGGAGCGAACAGCCGCCCAGCCCCGAGGCACTGGCCAGTACGGTGCCCTTTGCGGTCGACAGCATGAACTTCGATCAGTGGTTGCAGTGGATCTTCCTGCCAAGAATGAAAGTGATTCTCGAGAAGGGGCTAGCGCTGCCAAATGCTTCCGGGATTCTGGTCATGGCTGAAACGGTATACGTCGATCGCCCGGAGCAAAGCCGCGAGCTACGCAGGCTGCTAGCAGAGTTTGACCAATTGATCAGTCCATCTGCCTGAATTTCCCTCTTTTCACCCTTGGAGCCACAGATTGTGGCTCTTTTTGTTTCTGTTCTTTGTTTTTCTGCTGCTGTCGATGGCATTAGTGGTGGCTGTGGATCGTCCTTGCGCGAAATTGGCAATAATTTTTCTTGACTTGCGCGCGCCGAAAAAGAAGAATCCAGATTCCGCTGTAGAGGGACTGCCAGAAGCAGACCCGCTAAGCAGATCATGAGGCGCACACCCGCGCCGACCTGTTACACCCCGCAACGCGTTACCTCGCGCTGGGTGGGAAAACCCCGCAACACTTTGGGGCGCTCCCAATACTTGCTCAGTCAGTGCTGACGTAGTCGGCGATTTCGTCGCTCATGCTCTGCTTGGCAGTAAACCTATTAAGACCCGTCCACCGTGGACGGTATTCTGGCGTTTTAGAGGTGAACAACGTGGAGCTTTTATCTGGCGCTGAGATGGTCGTCCGCTTTTTGCGTGACGAAGGCGTTAAGCACATCTACGGGTACCCTGGTGGTGCTCTCCTTCATGTTTACGATGCCCTGTTCAAAGAACCGGAAGTAAGCCACATCCTGGTTCGTCACGAGCAGGCAGCTACCCATATGGCGGACGGTTACGCCCGTGCCACCGGCAAGGCCGGCGTGGTACTGGTGACCTCGGGTCCAGGCGCGACCAATGCCATTACCGGTATTGCCACCGCGTACATGGACTCCATTCCGATGGTCATCCTCTCCGGTCAGGTGCCAAGCACCATGGTCGGTACCGATGCCTTCCAGGAAACCGACATGATCGGTATTTCCCGGCCGATCGTGAAGCACAGCTTCATGATCAAACATGCTTCGGAAATTCCTGAAATCCTGAAAAAAGCTTTTTATCTGGCGCAATCCGGTCGCCCGGGCCCGGTCGTGGTCGATATCCCCAAAGACATGACCAACCCTGCGGAAAAGTTCGAATACGTCTACCCCAAAAAGGTCAAGATGCGTTCCTACAGCCCGGCTGTTCGTGGTCACTCGGGGCAGATCCGCAAGGCTGCCGAGATGTTGCTGGCTGCCAAGCGTCCAGTGGTCTATGCCGGTGGTGGCGTCATCCTCGGCGGCGGCTCTGCAGCCCTGACCGAAGTCGCGCAGATGCTCAACCTGCCGGTCACCAATACCTTGATGGGTCTGGGCGGCTATCCGGGTACCGATCGCCAGTTCCTCGGCATGCTCGGCATGCACGGCAGCTACACCGCCAACCTGGCCATGCACCACGCTGACGTGATCTTCGCCGTCGGTGCGCGTTTCGACGACCGCGTGGTCAACGGCCCGGCCAAGTTCTGCCCGAACGCCAAGGTTATCCACATCGACATCGACCCGGCGTCGATCTCCAAGACCATCAAGGCCGACGTGCCGATTGTTGGTCCGGTCGAGAGCGTGCTGACCGAAATGGTCGCGACCTTGCGCGAAATCGGCGAGCAGCCGGACAAGGCCGCCATGGACGCCTGGTGGAAGCAGATCGAAGAATGGCGTGGCGATCGCGATATGTTCCCTTATGACAAGGGCGACGGCAGCGTGATCAAGCCACAGACCGTGATCGAGACCCTCTGCGAAGTGACCAAGGGCGATGCCTTCGTTACCTCCGACGTTGGTCAGCACCAGATGTTCGCGGCGCAGTACTACCGCTTCAACAAACCCAACCGCTGGATCAACTCCGGTGGCCTGGGCACCATGGGCTTCGGTTTCCCGGCGGCCATGGGCATCAAGCTGAACTTCCCGGACCAGGACGTTGCCTGCGTTACCGGCGAGGGCAGCATCCAGATGAACATCCAGGAGCTGTCGACCTGCCTGCAGTACGACCTGCCGGTTAAGATCGTCAACCTGAACAACGGCGTATTGGGCATGGTCCGCCAATGGCAGGACATGGCCTACAACAGCCGTCACTCGCACTCCTACATGGAATCGCTGCCTGACTTCGTCAAGCTGGCAGAAGCCTATGGTCACGTGGGTATCCGCATCACCAGCCTGAAAGACCTCAAGCCCAAGCTCGAGGAAGCGTTCGCCATGAAAGACCGCCTGGTGTTCATCGATATCCAGGTCGACAACAGCGAGCACGTCTACCCGATGCAGATCAAAGACGGCTCCATGCGCGACATGTGGCTGAGCAAGACGGAGCGTACCTAATCATGCGGCACATTATTTCCCTGCTGTTGGAAAACGAACCCGGTGCCTTGTCTCGCGTGGTCGGCCTGTTCTCGCAGCGTAACTACAACATCGAAAGCCTGACGGTGGCGCCAACCGAAGACCCGACCCTGTCGCGTCTGACGTTGACCACGGTCGGTCATGATGAGGTGATCGAGCAGATCACCAAAAACCTGAACAAGCTGGTTGAAGTCGTCAAGCTGGTCGACCTTTCGGAAAGCGCGCACATCGAACGTGAACTGATGCTGGTCAAGATCAAGGCCACGGGCGCCCAGCGTGCCGAGATCAAACGCACCACCGATATCTATCGGGGGCAGATCGTCGATGTCAGCAGCAGCGTCTATACCGTTCAGCTCACTGGCGCCAGCGACAAGCTTGACAGCTTCATTCAGGCCATCGGTACCGCGTCCATTCTCGAAACAGTGCGCAGCGGCGTTACCGGCATTGCCCGTGGCGACAAAGTGCTCAGCATCTAACTCAAAAAATTAGCGATGGCCCTATGGGCCGAGATAACAGGGGTATTTTCATGAAAGTTTATTACGACAAAGACTGTGACCTTTCCATCATCCAGGGCAAGAAAGTTGCCATCATCGGTTACGGCTCCCAGGGCCACGCTCAGGCGTGCAACCTGAAAGACTCCGGTGTGGACGTCACTGTCGGTCTGCGTAAAGGTTCGGCCACCGTTGCCAAAGCCGAAGCTCACGGCCTGAAAGTTGCCGATGTAGCGACCGCTGTTGCCGGTGCCGACCTGGTCATGATCCTGACCCCGGACGAGTTCCAGTCCCAGCTGTACAAGAACGAAGTCGAGCCGAACATCAAGAAGGGCGCCACTCTGGCCTTCTCCCACGGTTTCGCCATCCACTACAACCAGGTCGTTCCACGTGCCGACCTGGACGTAATCATGATCGCGCCAAAAGCGCCAGGTCACACCGTACGCTCCGAGTTTGTCAAAGGCGGCGGCATCCCTGACCTGATCGCGGTCTACCAGGACGCTTCCGGCAATGCCAAGAACGTTGCCCTGTCGTACGCCGCTGGCGTCGGTGGCGGCCGTACCGGCATCATCGAAACCACCTTCAAGGACGAGACCGAAACCGACCTGTTCGGCGAACAAGCCGTTCTGTGCGGCGGTACCGTCGAGCTGGTCAAAGCCGGTTTCGAAACCCTGGTTGAAGCGGGCTACGCGCCAGAAATGGCCTATTTCGAGTGCCTGCACGAGCTGAAGCTGATCGTTGACCTCATGTACGAAGGCGGCATCGCCAACATGAACTACTCGATCTCCAACAACGCCGAATACGGCGAGTACGTGACCGGCCCTGAAGTCATCAACGCCGAATCCCGTCAGGCCATGCGCAACGCTCTGAAGCGCATTCAGGACGGCGAGTACGCCAAGATGTTCATCAGCGAAGGCGCCACCGGCTATCCTTCGATGACCGCCAAGCGTCGCAACAACGCTGCCCACGGCATCGAAGTCATCGGCGAGCAACTGCGCTCGATGATGCCTTGGATCGCGGCGAACAAAATCGTCGACAAGGCCAAGAACTGATCTTGTCCTGATGCGATGAAAACGCGGCTTCGGCCGCGTTTTTTCGTTTAGGCGGTCAGCTTCTGGTATAAAGCTTCATCGTTTGTCGGCGAACCCTCGTCGCAGACGTCTGTCGAAACTTTCCACACCGTTGCAAGGTAATGTCCATGAGCGAACGTCCCGAAGAGCCGAACAAGGCCTCTGACGCCGAAAGCCTGCTACCGATCGATGAGCATGTTGAAGAAGGGCATGACGCCGAAGGACGCAAGGTTCGGCATCGCGGCATCTATCTGCTGCCCAACCTGTTCACCACTGCGAACCTGTTCGCCGGTTTCTATTCGATCATCAACTCCATGAGTGCCCAGGCGGCCCTCAGTGCGGGTGATCCACGCGAGGCGAGCAAGTATTTCGCCTTCGCCGCCATCGCCATTTTCGTCGCCATGGTCCTCGATGGCCTGGACGGCCGCGTGGCACGCATGACCAACACCCAGAGCGCCTTCGGTGCCGAGTACGACTCGCTGTCGGACATGGTCGCCTTCGGTGTCGCCCCGGCATTGCTGGCCTTCGGCTGGGCCCTGGGTGACATGGGCAAGGTCGGCTGGATGGTCGCCTTCATCTATGTGGCTGGCGCCGCGCTGCGTCTGGCGCGCTTCAACACCCAGGTCGGCAAGGCCGACAAGCGCTACTTCATCGGCCTGGCCAGCCCGGCGGCAGCCGGTGTGGTGGCCGGTACCGTCTGGGCCTTCAGCGACTACGGCATCCAGGGTTCGAAGCTGTCGTTCCTGGTGGCGCTGCTGGTGGCTGCAGCTGGCATGCTGATGGTCAGCAACATCAAGTACAACAGCTTCAAGGAGCTGGATCTCAAAGGGCGCGTGCCGTTCGTAGCGATCCTCGCCGTGGTGCTGGTGTTCGCGGTAGTCTTCAGTGACCCGCCGCGCATCCTGCTGCTGGTGTTCCTCGGCTACGCCGCCTCCGGCCCTGTGCAATACCTGTTGCGCATGCGTAGACGCAAAAATATCGAGTGATGTAATTTCGCTCGGGCTCCGTAGTCTACTGGTGCATCAGTCCTCCAGTTCTACGGAGCCATCATGCTCATCAAGCTGCCCAAAGCCTCCGATTGCAAAGAATCGGATGTCACCCCCGAATCCCTTTATGTCTCGCGCCGCGCCATGCTCGGCGGGTCGCTGGCTGCCATCGCGGCAACCGCGCTGCCGCGCTGGGCCAATGCTGCCGATCCGTCGCGCTATGTCGATGTAGAGGCGGGCAGGGCGCCGAGCTGGTTCAGCGACAAGCTCGTTGCTACCAAGTGGCAGGCGGTGACAGCGCCAGGAGAGGCGACCACGCCATTCAAGGATGCCACCCACTACAACAACTTCTACGAGTTCGGCACCGACAAGGGTGACCCGGCGGCCAATGCCGGCAGCCTGAAAACCGAGCCGTGGACCGTGGTGGTGGATGGCGAGGTCGGCAAGCCCGGGCGCTATGCCCTTGAAGACTTCATGAAGCCCTATCAGCTGGAGGAGCGTATCTATCGCCTGCGCTGCGTGGAGGCCTGGTCGATGGTCATTCCCTGGTTGGGCTTTCCGATATCGGCGCTGCTCAAGCAGGTCGAGCCAACCTCCAAGGCGCGCTACATTCGCTTCGAAACGTTGCAGGATCCGAAGACCATGCCTGGTCAGCGCTCAAGTTTTGCCCTGATCGACTGGCCCTATATAGAAGGCTTGCGTCTGGATGAGGCGATGAACCCGCTGGCGATTCTTGCCGTCGGCATGTACGGGCGCGAACTGCCCAACCAGAACGGTGCGCCGTTGCGCCTGGTGGTGCCATGGAAGTACGGCTTCAAGAGTATCAAGTCGATCGTGCGCATCAGCCTGGTCGAAGAGCAGCCACGTAGCACATGGCAGGCGATTGCCCCGGATGAATATGGCTTCTACGCCAACGTGAACCCCGAGGTAGATCACCCGCGCTGGACTCAGGCTCGTGAGCGGCGTTTGCCTAGCGGCCTGTTCAGTCCCAATGTGCGGCCGACACAGATGTTCAATGGCTATGCCGAAGAAGTGGCAGGGCTGTACAACGGTCTCGATCTGCGGAAGAACTACTGATGCGCTATCCACTGTTCAGGCTTGGCATCTTTATCCTGGCCAGTATCTGGCCGTTGTGGTGGTTGTATGAAGCGGCCATGGAGGCCCTTGGGCCCGATCCAGGTAAGATACTGGTCGATCGCCTGGGCCTTGGGGCCTTGATCTTCCTGTTGATCACCTTGAGCATGACGCCCTTGCAGCGCCTTACGGGGTGGTCGGGCTGGATCGTCTCACGGCGCCAGCTGGGGTTGTGGTGCTTTGCTTATATAGTGCTGCACCTGAGTGCCTACATGTTCTTCGTGCTTGGCCTGGATTGGGGGCAGTTAGGGGTGGAGTTGATCAAGCGTCCCTACATTATTGTCGGCATGCTGGGATTTGTCGGCCTGCTGACCTTGGCAGTGACATCCAACCGCTATAGTCAGCGTCGCCTGGGGGCCCGCTGGAAGAAACTGCACAAGCTGGTGTATGTCATCCTCGGGTTGGGGTTGCTGCACTTTCTCTGGGTGGTGCGCGCCGATCTTAAAGAGTGGTCCATATACGCCGTTGTTGGTTTGTTCTTGCTGGCCTTGCGCATTCCCGCGCTTGAGCGGCGAATTCCGCGGCTGGTAACGCGCAAAGCGCCGCCATTGAAACAAAGCTGAAATAAACCCTTGACGCCCCCGCGGATGTGTCTATAATTCGCCCCACTTCCGGCGCAGTCGGAACTGAAAACTCCTTGAGTTTCAAAGAGTTAGAGGTTCAAG
>NZ_JBNDLE010000010.1:0-172606 GCF_050435905.1 Pseudomonas sp. 2835
TTGTGATGGTACAAAAATGGTACGGGAAAATGGAACGTGTGCTGTAACCCTTTGTTTTAAAGGAGTTCGTAGTTAGTGTGTCCAATCCATCATAGATGCAACGCTGAACCGGCGGGACGGCTCAGGGCGCAGGTTTACTGGGGTTGAGGCGGATTCTAGGGGCATGTTCTACGACGCGTTTGTAGCCATTCAGGGGTGTTTTGCTCTGCGCGGTTTGCTACAGCTTCCCGACGCGAATCAAAAACAAAGGTGCGCTAGTCCATGCGTATGGATCGCCCCTACGCGGAGGCGCAGGAGCGATTTTTTCTCACGCCTTAGCTGGGCAAGCGCATGTGCAGCAACGGGAACGGTCGGCCTTCGCCATCCAAAGGGGAGCGGCCGGTTTGAACAAAGCCGTAATGCAGATAAAACCCCACCGCCTGGGGATTTTGCTCGTTTACGTCAACGCTCATCGTATCCCTCGAACCGCGGGCGTAATCCAGTAGCGCTCGGCCAATACCTTGCCCACTTAGGTCGGGATCAATGAAGAGCATTTCTACGTGCGTTTGATTGAGCCCAATAAAACCCAGTGGGCAGTCTTCAGTATCTACTGCAACCCATAACTCAACAGCCGGTAGGTAGACGTTGCGCAGTTGCGGGAGCAACGCGTCTATGTCGGACGCTTGCAGGAAGTGGTGAGTAGCGCGCACGGAGCGCAGCCAAATGTCGAGCAGTAGCGGGTAGTCGGCAGTATTAGCCTGACGAATGATCATCAAATCATCCTTGTACACTTGATATCGGAGATGGAGGCACGCCAGTGGATAGCGACCGTATAAGTGTCGGCATCTGTATGACCGCTTCGCGAGTTAACGCCTGGGCAGTGCACGGCAGAGGTAGCCGAAAAGGAGGGGCGGAAAAATTACTGAGTCTCTTTCGATGTGTCAAGAAAACTGGACGCTTGCGAGGCGTCAAGGAGCAACGCTGGGACATCAGTGCTCAGGATGCGATAGCATTGAGCCATTAACGAAGATTTTGCTCACCTGCAAGGGAATGTCTGATGTCGAAAAAAATGGGTTCTCTCGGATTGGCCTTGGCCGTGACCCTCGGAGCCAGCTCGTCGGCAATGGCCGAAGAAAAGCTGTTCAAGGATTTTGCCTTTGACTCGCCACGGTCAGCCTATACCGAAGCCAAGGGCTATTACGACTGCTCGGAAGATCTTCTCGCTCCCGCCATGTGCAAGGATGATGTGGACTTTATCGGCCACAAATTTACCCTGGCCCTGGTGTTTGCAGGCGGCAAACTGAACACGGTTTCGCTGATCAGTGACTTCGATCAGGAGATCTACACCAACGCCATGACAGCACTGAACAAGACGTTCATGTTGAGTTCGATGTCGGACGCCAACACGCAATTGGACTTGATCGAGCTGGCGAGCAGTGCGCGCAATCGCGACGACTACTTGACCCGGTATACCCGCTATGAAGAAGTGGGCGTCGCGGCGGGGGATTTCACTTACACCTTTCTTGAGGGGGCCGATACCTCGAAGAAATACTCCAGTGTCCCCACCTTGCTAAATGGCTCTGCAGATAACATCCGCTGCGCCGAGCTGATGCTGACCGGTGAGGGGGCTGACTCGGCGCTGTACATCCGCTTCTCCTTTCCTAACCTGGAGATGGAAAAAGCCGAAGCTGCGGCGCAGAAGCCGGTCGAATCCTTCTGACCGTCACCGCCAGAGCAAACCCCGCCCCGAGCGGGGTTTTTCATGTCTGTCGGGCAAGCAGAAATAATAAACCTTCCAGGTATTCCAAGTTGTTATAGTTGTGTTCGTTATTTTTATTTAAACGTTAACCGCCTGCTTTATAGGCTGTTTGGAATAACAAGGAAGCCGTTGCCTTGCCGATGTCTGAAAGTATGTTATGCTCGGAAAATAACCCCCGCCGCACCCTCTCTCCCTACCTTTTTTTCTCACCTAAATTGATGATCTGCATCAGTTTTTTGCTCGCCTGCGCGCTCTATATTGAATTTAAAGGAATGAATAACTCTCCCCGCCACGCTGCGAAGTTTCGGTGTGAAAGTTTATAAAACAATAAGGAATCGCCCGTTAGGTTGAGTGCGCCACCGCGCAGTGCTCAATCATCATCCGGTGTTACCCATGAAGTCGACCGTTGTCTCTGTTGCCCGCAAACTCAAACTCTATCAATTGGTGGTCTTCGACCAGGTGCTGCGCAGCGGCTCTCTGGTGGGCGCTGCCCAGGCGCTGAACCTGACCCAGCCAGCCGTGACCAAGATCATCCACGAAATGGAAGCCTTCCTCGGTGCCGCCTTGCTGGTGCGCGGCAACCGCGGGGTGCGTGCCACTGAGCTGGGCGGGGTAGTGGTGCGCCGCGCCCATGCCATGCTCACAGAACTGCGCAGCCTCACCGACGAGGTCAACGCCTACCACAGCGGTACCACCGGCCAGGTCATGGTCGGCTCGCTGACCTCGTCATCGGCCTTGCTGTTGCCGCATACCTTGCGCCTGCTCAAGGAGAGCGCGCCGGGAGTGCTGGTGACGGTGCGGGTCGGGCATATGGACCAGTTGTTCTCAAGCCTTCTGGCCGGCGAGCTGGATATTGTCGTCGGGCGCATCCCCGACGACTGGCGCTGGCATGAGTATGAGCCGCGGCTGAAGGTCGATGTGCTGTGCGAAGAGGGGCTGTGCATCGTCGCCGGTGCCGAGCACCCATTGCACGACAGCGGCCGGCCGCTGAGCCTGGCCGAGTTGCATCCGTTCCCGTGGATTCTGCCGCCGCGCAGCGGCTTGTTGCGGCGTACCGTCGACCGCCTGTTCGAAGAACTGGACCTGGGGCCGCCGGCCAACGTCATCGAGTCGATCGCGGCCCTGACCAACTACGAATTGATGCAGGACCAACAAACCATCGGCTTCTTCCCCCTGCAAACCACCCAGCAGTTGGCCCAGGGCGGCAAGCTCAAGGCGTTCGACCTCGGCAAGCCGTTGAGCTTTGGCAGCATCGGCTGTTTCTACTCGGCCAATCGCAGCCTCGACCCGGCCAGCCGGCTGTTCCGTGAATGCCTGACCCTGGCTAATCAGCCCAGCGAGCAAAATTAACCAGGTATTCCATATCGCTATAGCTGCAGCCGCTCTATTCATGAGGTATGGCCAATTGCCACACCTACAATGCGGGTAATTACACCCGATTGATCTCGCAATAACGGATACCCAGCGCATGAGAAGCAATCTGCCGGTCACCCAGCAGGAAGTTATCTTCCAGAACGAACAGCGGCTGATTTCTGCCACCGACCTGCACGGCAACCTGACCTACTGCAACGACGAGCTGGTGGCCATCAGTGGCTTCAGCCGTGAAGAACTGATAGGCAGCCCGCACAATATCGTCCGCCACCCGGACATGCCGGAGGCGGTGTTTGCCCACATGTGGTCGTACCTCAAGGCCGGCAAAAGCTGGATGGGCATCGTCAAGAACCGCTGCCGCAATGGCGATCACTATTGGGTCAGTGCCTATGTCACGCCGATCCTCGAAGGGGCTGCAGTGGTGGGCTACGAGTCGGTGCGGGTCAAGCCGCAACGCGCCGATATCGAGCGTGCCGCCGCGCTTTACCAGCGTATGCTCACGGGCAAGAAGAGCTGGAGTTTCAAGCATCTGGCCAAGGCTGTAAAAGAGCAGGCGCTGGCACCGGTGGCATTTGGCGTGCCCTGCCTTGCGGCCGTGTGGTACCTCGATAGCTGGGCGGCACTGGCCGTGCTGGCCTGCGGTTTTGTCGGCATGCAGGTGGCGGCGCACTGGAACCTGCAGCGCAAGTTCGCCCTGGCCCGGCGCGCCACCGCCGACAGCTTCGACAGCGAGCTGATTGCCCGCACCTACACCGACGAGCACGGCGCCGTGGCGCAGTTGATGATGTCGCTGATCAGCGAACAGGCCAAGGTGCGCACCGCCCTCAGCCGCTCCGGCGACTACGCGCAGAAGACCGAAACCATGGCCGGCGAAAGCGGCAAGCTGGCCCAGGCCTCCGAGTCGTCGTTGCAGCGCCAGCGCGACGAGACCGACATGGCCGCTACCGCCATGACCCAGATGGCGGCGTCGATCTCCGAGGTTTCGACCCATATCCACGACACCGCCCGCGAAGCCGACGACGTCAACCAGCTGACCCGGGTCGGTTCCGAAGAAGCCGGCAAGACTCGCCTGGTGATCGAAAAACTGCAGGACACCGTGAACCAGATCAGCCAGTCGGTGGAGAATTTTGCCGACGAGACCCAGTCGATCCAGATCGCCTCGAACATGATCCGCCAGATCGCCGACCAGACCAACCTGCTGGCACTCAACGCCGCCATCGAAGCGGCCCGGGCCGGCGAGCAGGGCCGTGGTTTTGCCGTGGTCGCTGATGAGGTACGGGCGCTGGCGTTCAAGACCCAGGAGTCAACCGAAACCATTCAGACCATCATCCAGTCGCTGCACAGCGCCGCCAACCAGGCGGTGGATATCGCCCGCCAGGGCAGTGACGAGGCCCATGCCGGTGTCGACCAGGTGATCGCCACACAGAACGCCCTGGAAGGCATTGGCGTGGCGGTTGAGCATATCCACCAGATGACCGAGCAGATGGCCGCCGCCTCCGAGCAGCAAGCCCATGTTGCCGAGGACATCAGCCGGCAGATCACCACCATCGCCCAAGTGTCCGAGCAGAACGTCGACATTGCCGCCAGTTCCGCCAGTATTGGCCGCGAGCTTGAGCACACGGCGCATGAGATGTATGCGCTGGTGGACCGGTTCAACCGCTAGGCCGCGATCATGACCCGAGAGGATTTCGACAAGCTTGCGGCCAACGCCGAGCGCGAGCTGACCAGCATTCCCTATGCGATTTTCGAGGCCGCCGCCGATGCCATCGTCATCACCGATGAGTGGGGGCGGGTGCAGGCGATCAATGCCGCGGCGCAGAAGCTGTTCGGCTACAGCTTCGGCGAACTGGCCGGTGCGAGTATTACCCGGTTGATGCCCAAGGCCTACGCCGAGCGCCATGACCAGTGCCTGGCGTCCTACCGCGCCGGCGGCGGGCGCAAGCTCAATGGCCTGGTGCGCGAGCTGCTCGGCAAGCGCAAGGACGGCTCGCTGTTCGACTTGCACGTGAGTGTCGGCGAACTGTCGCTCGGTGGCCGGCAATTGCTGATCGGGGTCTGCTACGACATCAGCGAGCAGTTGCAGATGCACCGGCGCATCAACCACCTGGCCAGCCACGACACCCTGACCCATTGCATGAACCGCAGCGCCCTGCACGAGCGCCTGCAACAGGAGATCGCCCTGGCGCTGGCGCGCGGGGAGCAACTGGTGCTGGTGTTCATCGACCTTGATGGCTTGAAGATCATCAACGACAACCATGGTCACAACGTCGGCGACCGGGTACTGGTCGGCGTCGCCGAGCGCTTTCGCCAGTGCCTGGCTGGTGCCGGCTTGCTGGCCAGGGTCGGTGGTGACGAGTTCGTCGTAGTCGTGCGCCAGGCGTTTGCCGAGCAGGGTGGCATGAGCCTGGCCACGCGCCTGTTCGACTGCCTGCAGACCCCGCTGGGCATTGACGGCATGGCCCTGACCGTACGCGCAAGCCTTGGCGTCAGTACCTGCACCAATTGCCCGGAGGGCGTAACACCTGCGCCCGATCAACTGATCATCGATGCCGACTTTGCCATGTACCAGGCGAAGAAGGCCGGCGGCAATCGCATCGCCTGTTTCAACCCGGCCATGCGCGTTACCCAGCATCGCGAACAGCAGCGTCTGGAGCGCTTGCGCCAGGCCATCGACGCACAGCAACTGCAGTTGCATTACCAGCCGCAATTCGAGCTGGCCGACCCGCAGCGGATCACCGGCCTTGAGGCTTTGCTGCGCTGGAACGACGGCGCCAATGGCCCGGTGTCGCCCGAGGTGTTCATCCCCCTGGCCGAGCAAAACGGGCTGATGTCGGCACTCAATGACTGGGTGGTGACCCGGGCTTGCGCCGACAACCGTGCGCTGATCGAGGCCGGCCTGCTGGATGTGCCGGTGGCGGTGAACATGAGCGGCTATTCGTTCATGCAGTGCGACTTTGTCGCCAAGCTCACGGCGGCGCTGGAGCGCAGCGGGCTGGCGGCAAACCGCCTGGAAATCGAAGTGACCGAGACTGTCGCGCTCAAGGATATCGAGCAGGCCCGGCAGAATATCCTGCTGTTGCAGGGCATGGGCGTGCGCGTGTCGATCGACGATTTCGGCACCGGTTATTCATCGCCCAGCACCTTGCGCGCCTTGCCGTTCGAGAAGCTCAAGATCGACCGGGTGTTCATCAACGAAGTGCAGAGCAACCCCATCGATCAGGCCATCGTCAATGGCTACCTGATGCTGGCCGAGAGCCTGGATATCCAGGTGGTGGCCGAAGGCATCGAAACCCGCGGGCAACTGGACTACCTCAAGGCCCAGGGCTGTAGCCTGGGCCAGGGCTTCTGGTTCTGCCGGCCATTGCCGATGGACCGCTTGCTGCAGTTCGTCATGGGCCGTGAGCATGCCGGACGTCGGTTGGTGAGGTAGCGCCAGCAAGGCTTGCCTACACTCATGGGTCGCCCGTGCAATGAATGCATGGGGCCCTTTCATGGAGATCAGTGGCAATGAATCCGACCGGAAAAGGACTTCCCGAAACCTTCCTGCAAGCCGCCGCCCTGCGCGAGCACGACCGATATCCCGACGATATGGACTGGCAGGCGCTGGTCCACGCGTTTTTCCCCGACAGCGTGGTCGGCATGGCCCAGTCGCTGTCGAACATCACCGCAGCCTTTTACGGCCTGATGCTGGAGCAGGCAGGGGAAATGTTCGGCCGCGAGCACATCAATCGCCTGTCCGAGCGCATGTTCTATCGCCTGGGCCGGCGCATGGCGGCCCGGCATATGGCCAGCAAGGTGCTGCTCGAGCGTGATGCCCGTGGGCTGGGCCGATTGGTGGCTGCGGCGATTTTTACCTCCAGCCCGGAATATCGCCTGGAAGTGCTCGAGTTCAGCCCGGCCCAGGTGCGCTTGCGCATCAAAGGCGCCGACCGCTACCACCGCATCGCCCGCGAACTGGGGTTCGAGGATGCGCTGCAGTGGCCGGTTCTGCGCGAGTTCTTTCGCGGCCAGGGCGATGGGCTGGGGATCACCGGGCACTATTTACTGACCATGGACCTGATCAGCCTGGATGACGACAGCCGTTGCCATTACCGGCTGGATATCGTCCGGCGCCAGCAGTAGTTCAGATCGAGCGCTGGCCGACGCGCCTGGACAAGGCCTCGGCCGACTCCTTGCGCTCGGAGTAGCGGTCTACCAGATGCTCGCTGCGCCCGCGCAGCAGCAGGGTGAACTTGACCAGCTCTTCCATGACGTCGACCACGCGGTCGTAGTAGGCCGAAGGTTTCATCCGGTCGTTGCCGTCGAATTCCAGCCAGGCTTTGGGCACCGAGGACTGGTTGGGGATGGTGAACACGCGCATCCAGCGCCCCAGTACCCGCAGTTGGTTGACCACGTTGAACGACTGCGAACCGCCACACACCTGCATCACCGCCAGGGTCTTGCCCTGGGTCGGACGCACCGCGCCCATGGCCAGCGGCACCCAGTCGATCTGCGCCTTGAACACCGCCGACATGGCGCCGTGGCGCTCGGGCGAGCACCACACCTGGCCTTCGGACCATTGCATGAGGTCGCGCAGTTCGACCACCTTGGGATGGTCGTCTGGCGCGTCGTCGGGCAGGGGCAGGCCGCTGGGGTTGAAAATCCGGGTTTCGGCGCCCAAGTGCTCCAGCAGGCGCGCGGCTTCCTCAGTCAGCAGGCGACTGAACGAGCGTTCGCGGGTCGAGCCGTAAAGCAGCAGGATGCGCGGCTTGTGCCCGTCATGAGCGGCGTTGGCAGGGATCAGGTCGAGGTCGAGATTGGGCAGTTGATCGTTCATGGGAGAGTCCTTTTACAGGGTGCCGATGCGGTCGATTTCAGCCTGCAACTGGTCGCGGTTCAGGCGCTCGAAGGGCAGGGCGAGGAAGGTTGTGCAGCGCAGCGCAATACGCGCCAGGGTGGCGTCGAAGGCGGCATCGAGCTGGGTGTCGGTGCCGTGGATTTCGGACGGGTCCGCCAGCCCCCAGTGGGTCTTCAGTGCCGGGCCAAAGTACAGCGGGCAGGCTTCGCCAGCGGCGTTGTCGCAGACGGTGATGACAATGTCCGGCGGGTTGTCGGCGAAGGTGTCGTTGCCTTTGCTGGTCAGGCCGCTGATGTCGATGCCGGCGCGTTGCAAGGTCGACAGGCTGCGAGGATGCACCTGGCCCTTGGGGAAGCTACCGGCACTGACCGCTTCGAAACCGGCCGGTGCCAGGTGGTTGAACAGCGCTTCGCACAGAATGCTGCGGCAGCTGTTGGCGGTGCACATGAACAGGATTCGCATGGGGCGCATTCCTCAGCAGCAGGTTGCACGGGCAGGGCGATCACCCATGCCGTCTAAACGGGCGCTGTCGGCGCTGAGCCACTGGCCGTTGGCCTCCAGGGTCAGCTGCAGCACCTGATTGATCCACGCCGGCAGGTGCGGGTTGAGCCGGTAATACACCCACTGGCCCTGGCGGCGGTCGAGCAACAGGCCGCAGGTGCGCAATTGCGCCAGGTGGCGGGAGATCTTCGGCTGGCTATCGTCGAGCGCGCACATCAGCTCACATACGCACAGCTCACCTTCGCGGGCGATCAGCAGCGTGGCGCGGGCGCGGGTTTCATCGGCAAGGCATTTGAACAGGGTGGCGGGGGTGAGCATCGAATCGGCCTTGATACATATGGAAATTCGAATATACGAATTTCCATATGTATAACGCAAGAGCCAACTGCTAGCCGGCCAGCAGCTCCTTGATCAGGATGTCGCGTACCTGGGCGATCAGTGCGCGTTCATCGGCGCGGGGTGCGACCAGCGAGAACTCCACCTCTGGCAGGTGCGGTAGCCCCGCGCCGCTCCTGAGTGGCTCGATGCCGTCGCCGATGGCCGAGGCATTCACACACGAGACACCCAGCCCGGCTGCCACGGCCATCTGCAAGCCGGCAATACCCGAGGCGGAGTGGGCGAGGTTGAAGGTTACGCCGCTGTGTTCCAGGCGTTTGAGTGCGTAGCGCTGCAACGCGCAATCCGCCGGTAATACCACCAGCGGCACGACACCGCTGGCGGGCAGGCGATAGCCTGCAGCAGCGACCCAGTGCAACGCTTCGCGGTGCAACGGTTGATGCTTGCTGGCGCTTTGCGGCGGGTCGAGCACGCGCATGGCAATGCCCAGGTCGAACTCATCGGCCTCCGCCAGTTGTTCGATTTCGGCGCTTTTGCGGATCGACACATGCAAGCGCAGGTGCGGGTATTGCTCGCCCAGGCGCTTGAGCAGGCCGAGGATGCGCGTGGGCCGAAAGTAGTCGGTGATCGCCAGGCGCAGATCACCGCTCAACGACAGGCCGCGCATGTCCTGGACGGCGAAGTTGTTCAGGCTGAGAATTTTTTCGGCATGGGCTTGCAAGCGCGCGCCCGCAGTCGTCAACCGCGCGCCCTGTTTCGAACGCACAAACAGTGCCGTCCCACACAGCTCTTCGAGTTTGCGGATTTGCTCGCTGACCGCCGATTGCGAGCGGAACAGCGCGGGTGCGGCGGCAGAAAAACTGCCAGTGGCGGCCACCACCAACAAGGCATGGAGTTGATCGAGGTCGAAGCGGTTCATGCTATCTACCCGTTTTTATGATGGATGCCATCATATCTTCCCGCTTTTTCGTTAGATAGCGGCTTGGCAGAGTACAGCTTCAATTCACTCAAGCGGAGTACCTGAAAATGCCTGGTATCAATCTGACAGTGTCTGGCCAAGCCGATGCCGCGCTGACCAAGCGCCTGGTCACCACGGTGATGGAACTGACCGGCAGCCTGCTCGACAAGGAGGCCGAACGGACCCTGATGATGGTGCGTTATCACCCGCACGCCGACTGGTTCATTGCCGGCCAATCGCTGCTCGAACTTGGGCAGAACTCGTTCCGCCTGGAGGTGACCATTACCGATGAAACCAACACCAAGCAGCAGAAGGCCGCGTTCCAGAAGGCGGCTTACGCGGCGCTGGCCGAGTTGATCGGCAATGTCCATGCGCATTCCAACATTCATCTGCTCGACGTCAGGGCAACGGCCTACAGCTATGGCGGCATCACCTTAGAGCAGTACTTTCAGGATGCCCAGCGCTAGAATGCGCGGCTCACCTGAAACGGAATTCATCATGACCGCACCGCTGCACGCCGCTTTTCTCACCTTGCTGGCCTTGCCTGGCGCCACCCAGGCCAATGCGGCAGAACCGGTACCGCTGTACCAGCACCTCAAGGATTGGGTGGTGGGCTGTGACAATACCCGCCAGTGCACGGCGCTGGCGGCTGACGTCCAGGCCGATATGCCGCTGGGCATCCAGGTGCTGCGTGGGGCTGGCATCGATGGCCAGTTGCAGGTGACGATCTACAGCAGAAGCTCGCTGGAGGCGCCGTTGCAGCTTGATGGCCAGCCACTGGCGCTACCCTTGAGCGATGCGCAGGAGGACGGCGTGGTGTTCTGGCACGCCAGCGGCGAGCCGGCCATGGCCCTGCTCAAGGCCTTGCGCAATGGCGCGCGCCTGACCTCGCAGAGCAATGATGGTGAGCTTGGCAGTTCCCTCAACGGCCTGACGGCTGCGTTGTTGCTGATCGATTCGGTGCAGGGGCGGGTTGGGCACCGCAGTGCCTTGGTGCGCGTCGGTGACGGGCCAGATAGCGCCGTGCCGCCTGCGCCAGCGCTGCCCAAGTTGGCGCCATTCGTACGCCCCGCGCCGATGGGCGAAGCGGAGGCGAGGCGCATCAGCGAGGTGGTCATGACCGCTACTGCAAACGACTGGCGCGACCCCGAAGCGGATTGGACCCCGGACAGTGCCCAGGCTTATGCCCTGAGCAAGGACACTGCGCTGGTCAGCTTTCGTTTCGCCTGCGGCGCCTACAACTGCGAGTACGCGTTGTACACCACTTCGCGGACGCACCCCGAGCAGGCAAAGGCGCTGCAGCTGGAGAAGATTGCGGCGCAGGAGCAGTGGGGGGATTTTGGTGGCTCGGTGGGCTATGACCCGGACACCGGGGTGCTCAGCAGCTTCATCCTGGCGCGGGGCATCGGCGATTGTGGTATCGACCAGAGCTGGCGATTCGATGGGGAGCGTATGCAATTGCGCTCGCTGGCGCGGATGGGCAATTGCAGCGGGAGCTGGCCGGACAAGTGGCCGGTGCTGTGGCGTACACAGGATTGACCCTGGGGCTACTGCGTAGCCCATCGCCGGCAAGGCCGGCTCCTACAGGGTTTTGTGTTGCCTGACAGTGATCAGAACGCCAGTTTGTAGCCGATCATCAGCAGCATGCCCGCCAGGCACGGGCGCAGGATGCTGTCGGAAATTCGCCCGGTCAGGTGGCTGCCCATGTAGATGCCCGGCAGCGAGCCGAGCAGCAGGTAGCCGAGCAGCGACCAGTCCATGTTGCCCATGCTCGCATGGCCGAGACCTGCCACCAGGGTCAGGGGCACGGCGTGGGCGATTTCGGTGCCGACCAGGCGGCGGGTGACCAGGTACGGATAGAGCAGAAACAATGCCACCGTGCCCAGGGCGCCGGCGCCGATGGAGGTCAGCGAGACCATGACGCCGAGCACCACGCCGGTGGCCACGGTCAGCAGGTTGAGGCTGGTGCCGCTCAGGTGGTAGCGGTCGCCGGCGTGTTTGCTGGCAAATGCCTGAAGTTTGCTTTTGAACAGGATGGCCAGGGCGGTGAGCACCAGGACTACAGCCAGGCCTTGTTTGATGATGGCGTTGGCGGCCTGGGTATCGGCGTCGAGGCTGGCGAGGAACCACAGGGTCAGGGCGGCAGCCGGGACGCTGCCGAGGGTCAGCCAGCCGGTGATTTTCCAGTCGATATTGTTGTTTTTGCCGTGGACCCAGACGCCGCTGGCTTTGGTGATGGCGGCGTAGAGCAGGTCGGTACCTACGGCGGTGGCGGGGTTGATGCCGAACCAGAGCAGGATCGGGGTCATCAGCGAGCCGCCGCCGACGCCGGTCATGCCGACGATGAATCCAACTACCAGGCCTGCAATGGTGAAACCGAAAGAACCTACATCCATAAGTAACCTAAACGCCCAACGTGCCCGTGATCGGATGGCAGCCAGCATAAAGGTTTTTTTATAGCCAAATAGACTTGTTCGTTATTAGGTTATAACCGGTGGTGGCTGTGAGAGGAGGGGCTTATCCGGTTGTGATGGTGGCGCGGAGTCACCTTTGCGCCCTTACGGCGGGTTACTTTGGCAGTCGCCCCAAAGTAACCAAAGGGCTTGCCCCACCAGGGGCCCTACGCTGCGCTTCGGGTTAACGGGGCGGTAGATCAAGATCAAGAGCACAATTCGCTTCGCTCTTGTTGAGCGCGTAGCGCTGTGGGAGCGGCGGTGCGACGTCTCGACTTGACCCGCGATGCGGTGTTACAGACAACGCTGTTACCGATCCGTCATCACCACCATCACATGCGCATCGCCGCCATCTTCCGTCTCGGAAAGATAAATATGCCCGACATTGCTGTTGAAGTAGGCCGTCTCCTGCGGGCCGATACTCACAGCTTCACCGGTTTCAAACACTATCCGCACCCGCCCGCTGAGCACCAGGGCAAATTCCTGCCCGGGGTGGCGGATGAATTCGTCGAACTGTTGCCGTTCGCGGGCGATGATTCGCGCGTACATCGGGGTCATCAGGCGCTGTGGGAATTCGCCGGCAATCGGGTGGTAGTCGTAGGTGCCGGTGCTGTAGCCGGGCGCGCTGGGCAGGGAGTTGACCACCACGGTGGTCGGCACTGGCACATCGCTTACGCCTGAGGCGCGAAACAGTTGGGCGATATCCACCTGCAATGCCCGCGCCGCTGCCGCGAGTTTTTCGTAGCTCACCGAAACCTGCGCCAGTTCCATTTTCGACAGGGTCGAGACCGGCACCCCAGACAGCGCCGACAGTTGCTTGAGCGTCAACTGTTGGGCCTTGCGCACGCTGCGCAAGCGCGCGCCAACTTCGGCGCGGTCAATCAGCGGCAGCGCACCAGGGCGGGCGTCGGCAGGGGAGCGGTCGGCACTCATCAAGCATCTCGGTCAGGCAAAACGGATGCGCATCTTACCGTGAGCGCTTGCATAATCCGAAATTCTCAGATATTAGAATTCTCACAAATGATAATTTCATCTCGCAGGTGATTGCATGGCTATGACAGAGACCTTCGACATCGTGATCATCGGCGCCGGTATTGCCGGTGCTTCATTGGGCTATCGGCTGGCATCAGGGCGGCAGGTGCTGATGCTTGAACGCGAAGCACAGGCCGGCTACCACTCCACCGGGCGTTCGGCGGCGATGTTCATGGAGGCCTATGGCACCCCGCAGATCCAGGCATTGACCCGCGCCAGCCGGGCCTTTTATGAGTCGCCGCCGCCAGGTTTCTGCGAGCATGCACTGCTGGAGCCGCGGGGTTGCCTGTATGTGGCGACCCTGGAGCAACAGGCGCTGCTCGCCAGCACCTATGCGCAAAGCCTGGCCAACGGCACCGAGGTCAGCTTGCTCGACCGCGACGGGGCGCTAGCGCTGGTGCCGAGCCTGCGTGCCGAGGTGGTGGCCGGGGCGGTGCTCGAGCCCGGCGCCATGGACCTGGATGTACACGCGCTGCACCAGGGCTTTTTGCGTGGTTATCGCCAGGCCGGCGGTCAGTTACGCTGCAATGCCGAGGTGGTCGAGGGCAGTTGCCACGAGGGTTACTGGCAGGTCGTGCTGGCCGATGGCAGCTGCATTCAGGCGCGCCAACTGGTCAATGCCGCAGGCGCCTGGGCCGACCACATTGCACAAGTCTGTGGTGTGCAGCCCGTTGGCCTGCAGCCGTGCCGACGCTCAGCCTTTACCTTCGACGGTCCGCCAGACCAGGCCTTCAGCCGCTGGCCGGCCGTGATCGGCGTCGATGAGAGTTTTTATTTCAAACCCGATGCCGGACAGTTGCTCGGCTCGCCAGCAAACGCCGACCCGGTCGAACCCCAGGACGTGGTGCCCGAAGAGCTCGACGTGGCCATCGGCATCTACAACATCGAGGCCATCACCACCCTGGCGATTCGCCGCCCCAGCCACACCTGGGCCGGGTTGCGTTCGTTTGTTGCCGATGGCGACCTGGTGATCGGCCGCGACCCGCACAACCCGGCTTTTTTCTGGCTGGCGGCGCAAGGCGGTTATGGTATCCAGTCCGCCGCAGGCGCTTCACAACTGGCCTGCGCGCTGTTGCTTGAGCAGCCGTTACCGGCAACCCTGAGCGCCGAAGGGGTCGAGCCGCAACGCTTGTCCCCGGCGCGTTTTCGTTAATTCCCGAAGGAGATTTCCCATGAGTTCGACTATCGAGCGTATTCCCAGCCACCTGCCATATCCGTTTTCCAAGGCGGTCAAGGTCGGCGGTTTTCTGTTTCTTTCCGGGCAGATCCCCATGCGCGCCGACGGTGAAGTGGTGCGTGGCGACATTCAGGTCCAGACCCAGGCGGCGCTTGAGCGTATCGGTGAAACCCTGGCCGAGTGCGGCGTCGGCTTCGACCAGGTGATCAAGGCCACCGTGTGGCTGTCCGACATGGCCCATTTCGCCGGTTTCAACGAGGTGTACAAAAGCTTTTTTGCCAACGGCTACCCGGTGCGTTCCACCGTCAGCGCCGGCCTGGCCCTGGGTGTGGACGTAGAGATCGAAGTGCAGGCCTGGATCGGCAACGACTGAGTCAGCACGGCAACACTGGGTAAAAACAACAACAAAGGCCCTGAAGGGCCATCGATACCAGAGGGCTGAAAATGAAAGAGCAGCTGAAAATTGCAGGCGCCTTTATCGGCGTGATCGTCGGCGCAGGGTTCGCCTCGGGGCGGGAGCTGTTGCTGTTCTTTGTCGACTTCGGCCTCTGGGGCCTGCTTGGGGCGCTGGTCAGTGCGGCGTTGTTCACCTTTCTCGGCATGGCCCTGGCCGGGCTGGGCAATCGCTTGCAGGCCGCCTCGCACAAGGACGTGGTGTACGCCATCTGCGGGCGTTACCTGGGCTTGTTCGTCGATTTGCTGATCACCTTTTTCATGTTCGCCGTCACTGTGGTGATGCTTGCCGGCGGTGGGGCCTTGCTCGAGCAGCAGTTCGGCATTCCGGCGCTGGCCGGCAGTGTGCTGGTGACCGTGCTGGTGGTGGCGGTGGTGTGCCTGGATGTGCAGAAGGTGATCCTGCTGATCGGTGCGGTGACGCCGTTCCTGATCCTGGTCGCCACGGCCATTGCCTTGTACGCGGTGTTCACCCGCGAGCTGAGCTTTGCCGAGCTTGACCAGGTGGCCAGCCGGCAGGAGGCGGGCACCAGCCATTGGCTGCTCGGTGCGTTCCTTTATGTGTCGTACAACATCGTTGCCGGGGCGCCGATCCTGGCGATTCTTGGCGGCTCCGCGCGTCTGGAGAAGACCGCGATCTGGGGCGGGATTCTTGGTGGCGCGGCGTTGGGCGGGCTGATGCTGGTGATGAGCGCCGGGCTGTTGTCGCGCCTGGACAGCGTGGCCGAGCTGCCGATGCCGATGCTGTCGATCGCCAGCGAAATCTCCCCGGCCTTGGGGATAATCATGTGCGTGATCATCTTCGGCATGATCGTCAACACCGCCGTGGGCACGTTGTATTCGTTTTTGGCGCGGCTGTTGCCGGCCGGCACCCGCAGTTTTCGCCTGGGTTCGGTGGCGGCGGGGGTGGCAGCGTTTGTCTGCAGCCTGATCGGCTTTATCAGCCTGGTCGGCCAGGTCTATCCGTTTTTCGGCTACCTGGGTTTCGTGCTGATGCTGGCGGTTTTGATCGGCTGGTTGCGTCTGGGGCGGGCCAAGCGGGTGCTGGCGGTATAGCGCGGGCGGGATAAAACAAAGGGGCCATTAACGGCCCCTTCGTTGTTTGCGCGTTAGATCTTGAAGCTGTCGACCAGTTGCTTGAGGCGTCCGGCCTGCTGGGCCAGGGCATCGCAATGACGCAGGGTGTCATTGAGGTTGGCCACGCCTTGCTGGTTGAGCACGTTGATCTGGGTGATATCCAGGTTCAGGCTTTCCACCACGGCGGTCTGCTCTTCGGTCGCGGCGGCTACCGACTGGTTCATGCCGTCGATCTCGCCGATGCGCTGGGTCACGCTGCTCAGGCGCTCGCCGGCCTGGTTGGCGACCATCACGCTCTCTTCACTGGAGACCTGGCTGGCGTTCATGTTGTGCACCGCCTCGCGCGAACCGACCTGCAGGGTGGTGATCATCTTGTGGATCTCTTCGGCCGATTCCTGGGTGCGGTGGGCCAGGTTGCGGACCTCGTCGGCCACCACGGCAAAACCACGCCCGGCCTCACCGGCACGGGCCGCTTCGATGGCGGCGTTGAGCGCCAGCAGGTTGGTCTGCTGGGAGATGCCCTTGATTACGTCGAGGATCTGGCCGATGTCGTCGGTGCTGGCGTTGAGGGTTTCGATCTGCTCGCAGGATTCGCTGATCTTCTGCGACAGCGAGGTCATCGCCGAGATGGTTTCCTGCACCACTTGACGACCGTCGTTGGCCTGCTCGCTGGCGCCGCTGGCGTGTTGCGAAGCGTCGGCGGCGTTGCGGGCGATTTCCTGGGTGGCGGCGCCCAGCTCGTTGATCGCCGCAGCCACGCTGTTGGTGCGCATGCTTTGCTCTTCGGAGCCGATGATCGACGCGTTGGAAGCGCTCATCACGCGCTCGGACAGGTCGTGGACCTGACGGGTGGCCGAAGACACTTCGGCAATCGAGGCATGGATACGCTCGACGAACTGGTTGAAGGCTCCGGCCAGTTCACCGAACTCGTCCTTGTTCTCGACGACCAGGCGGCGGGTCAGGTCGCCTTCGCCCTGGGCGATGTCCTGCATGGCGCGGCCCATGGTGGTCAGCGGACGCATCAGCACCGGGATCAGCAGGCTCAGCAGGCCCGCGATGGCCGCCACGGCAATGAGCATGGCGATAATGGCCGAGGTGCGGAACTGGCTCAGGCCGGCGTAGGCTTTGTCGCGATCGATCGACAGGCCGATGTACCAGTCAGCCGTTGGCAGGCCGCTGACCGGGGCGAAGGAGATGATCCGGTCCTGTTTGTTCAGGGTGACCTCGTGGGTGCCCGGGGCGATATGCAGGTTGCTGCCCGGGTAGATGTCCTTGAGGTTCTTCATCACCTGGTCTTTGTCCGGGCTGACGATCACCTGACCATTACGGTCGACCAAGAATGCGTGACCGATACCGCCGAAGTCTACGGCGTTGATGATGTCTACCAGGGTGGCCAGGCTCAGGTCGCCGCCGACCACGCCGAGCAGTTCGCCGTTGGCCTTGCTTTTGACCGGCATGCCGATGGTTACCACCAGGCCACCGACGGCGGCCATGTATGGCGGGGTCAGCATGGTCTGGTTGGCAGCGACGGCCGCGGTGTACCACGGGCGCTGGCGCGGGTCGTAGCCGTCAGGCATCTTCGCGTCCGGGCGCTGGGTGAACACGCCGTTGGCCTGGCCAACGTAGGTGAACTGGAAGTTTTTGGTGTACGAAGGCTGGTCGACCAGGCCCGGAAGGTCGGCGTTGGCACCTTGCTGGGCGACGTCCTGGGCGAGGTTTTCCAGGACCAGAATGCGCCCGCTCATCCAGTTCTGCACACTACTGGCAGCCAGTGCGCCGGCCTGTTTGACCGACGAGTCGATGTTCTGTTTGATGGTGTTGCGTTGCAGGTAATCGTTGTAAAGGGTGAACAGTGCAAATGCCAGAACCACGACGCCGCAGGCGCACAGCAGGATCTTGTGGCGAAATTTCAGGTTCATGTTCCGAGACCTTGTGCCAGTAAAGAGGAGTGCCGAGCGGCGCTTTTGGCGTGTGCTCGTACCTATCCAGACGGGTATCGGCCGCGAAACTGAAAAATTGATAGGAAGTTTTGCCGCAGGGGCTGACAGGATATTCCTACAGCCTGCTCTGGCGTGCGTGTTTCAGCCAGGCAGCTTTACTGCACCCCGAGCAAACGAACCAGCGCCTGGGCGGCCTTCTGCAACGGCTGGTGCTGGCGCCAGAAGGCATGCACCGGCAACTGCAGCTCGTTACGGGTATTGCTGAAATTCAGGCGCACCAGGCGCCCTGCGTCCAGCAACGGCGCCACCCGCGACAACGGAAAGTCGCCCCAGCCCAGGCCGGCTTCGACCATCTCGATGGCCATGGCCAGGCTGTCGGTGCGCCAGTGCGCCTTGCCGATCAGGGCGCGGGTATCGCTCAGCGGCAGGTCGCGGCTGGCCACCAGGATCTGCCTTACGTTGGCCAGGTCTTCGAGGTAGACGATCTGCCGCGGGCGCTGCTGCAAGGCCGGGTGCTGCGGGCCGATGCAGGCCACCAGCGACTCCATGCCGATGTTCTGAAAGCGCTGGCGGGCGTCTACCGACAGCCCGGCGAAGGCCAGGCACAGGCTGACGCGACCGTCGTGCAGCAGTTGCAGGGCATCTTCCTGCGGCGCGCTCAGCACCTCGACCTCCAGCAGCGGGTGGCGCTCGCTGAGGGTTCTGATCGCGGCCAGCAGGCGGGTGTGGTCGATGTCCGGCACCACGCTGATGCTCAGGGTGCTTTCCAGCCCCTGGGACAGCTCCAGGGCATGCACCTGCAATTGCCCCAGCTGGTTGGCGATCATCCTTGCATGCGGCTCCAGAGCCTGGGCCATGGCGGTGGGGCGG
Organism: Pseudomonas sp. 2835; assembly: GCF_050435905.1. Classification (NCBI taxonomy): domain Bacteria; kingdom Pseudomonadati; phylum Pseudomonadota; class Gammaproteobacteria; order Pseudomonadales; family Pseudomonadaceae; genus Pseudomonas; species Pseudomonas sp. 2835. Next base: position 18,744 of record NZ_JBNDLE010000010.1, read on the forward strand.
GTTTCCCGGTGCGTGCGTTCGAACAGGGTGAAGCCCAGTTCCGCTTCCAGGTTACCAATCGCCATGCTCACTGCCGACGGCACCCGCCCCAAGGCCCGGGCAGCAGCAGAAAACGAGCCGCGGTCGAGCACGGCGAGAAACAGTTCGATGTTGTCGCTGGAAAAGTTCATGGCAATCTCCTGTCAGTCAATCTGATAGCTGCTGACTTTGGCTGTCAAGAACATTGATGCATGCTTGACCACCTCAGCTGCCCAGCAGGGCGGCGTTTTAGCGCAAAACCGAGGTTAGCAACGTGCAAGGTGTCAAACGCAAACTGGTCTACGTGACCGCCTATGAACTGATCGGCCTGTGCATGTCGACCCTGGGCCTGGCCTACCTGGCCGACAGCGTGCCGAGCAATACCGGGCCGCTGGCAGTGATGATCACCACCATCGCCATGGCCTGGAACTTCATTTACAACACTCTGTTCGAGTACTGGGAAAGCCGCCAGGCCAAGCGCGGGCGCAGTGTTGCCCGGCGGTTGGCGCATGCCATCGGTTTTCAGCTGACCCTGGTGGTGTACCTGATTCCGCTGATTGCCTGGTGGCTGGACATGAGCCTGCTGGAAGCCTTTGTGGTGGACCTGGCATTTATCGTCCTGATCCCTTGCTACACCTTCCTATACAACTGGCTGTTCGACCGCATCTTCGGCTTGCCGACTTCGGCCCAGGCCCAGCCCGATAACCGTGTCGCCGCATAAGCCGGGCTGCTACTGGGCGGGCAGGGTGATTACCTGGGCGGCGGGCTGCGGCTCGCGCTCGGGGCCTTCGGCAGCCAGCAGGCTGTCTTCGATTTCCCCCGACAGGTAGTAGACCCCGGCCATGGCGCCGGTCTTGCGGTTCTCCATCAGTTCGCGCCATTCCTCGTTAAGCGCGACGTTAAGAATCACCCGCAGTTGCTCGATCATCGCCGGCTGTTCACGGTTGTGGGTCATCACGCCGATGCCGGTGGCTGCCAGGGAAATCACCGTGCCCGCCGCACGCCCGACGGCTGCCGCTACGGCGCTGGCGATGCCCCGTGGCGCCAGGGTGGCACCGAGTTTTTCACTGGCTTGCCGGGCGACCGATGACAGGCCGATGTCCGAGCGCTGGGTGCCGGCACGCACGGCGCTGTGCAGGCGTTTGATCAGTGCGGCGTAGGCGGGCTGCTGTTCCAGCGGCTTGCTGAACAGCAACTGATGCAGCGAGGCATTGTTGTTGGCCGGTGGCCCGAGGCCGATCGCCTGGATTCGCGTCAGGTGCAGGTTGAATTGCTCCGGCGGCGCCCGGTAGCGCTGGGCGATTTGCTGCAGTTGCTGGCCGAGCAGCTGGATGTATAGCTCCATGGCCCGGTCGCGAATCGCCTCGGGGTCGATCTCCTTGGCCACCGGGTCCAGCACCCGTTCGTGGTACTGCTCCTGCAGGTACTGAGCCAGGCGCTTTTCCGGAGGTTCGCTGCCGTCGCCACTGTTCATCTTGTACCAGGCCACTTTCATGGTCAGCCATTGCTGGGTCCAGTAGCCGGTGAACCAGGGGATGAAGTCGCTTTCGGTGTACTGCTGCACTCGGTCCTTCCACACCCGCATGGAGCGCCGGGCATAGTCGTTGACGGAGCTGGTGGCCGCCAGCGAAGCGTCGATGATGTCGCGGTCGATCTGTTGCCAGGTCGCCGCGTTGACCGGGATGGGCGGTGGCTCGCTAACCTTTTGCCGTGAGCCGCAGCCGCCCAGCGCCAGGAATACGGCGAGCAGCAGGGCGATGAGTGGGGAACGCGGAATCAAGGCGCAGCCCCCTGTGGTCAGGCAAGGTCGAGCGGAGTGGTTACTTGAGTATAGGTGCCGTCACTCGGGCTGCTGTTCGGCTTCGGCTTCGGCTTCGGCCTCGTCCAGGGCCAGGAGGATGTCGGCCCAGATCTCCTTGCAGAAAAACCACACCCAGGTCGCGTTCAACAGGCGGTCGATATGGCGCCGCCACCAGCTGTCGCGGCGTGCCTGGAGGGTTTCTTCGATCTCCTCCTGCAGCCAGGTTTCGTCGAACCCGGTCCAGACCGGCGGTACCGGCGTCATGATGTTGCCGTAGCAGGCGGGGGCAACTTCGCTGTAGAAGATCTCCTTCAGCAGCTCGCGGTCAAAGCCCACCAGGTGGCGGGCGATCCACAGGTATTCGATGTGGGTGTCGACAAAGGCATCAGACATCGCCACGCGCACCTGCTGGCGCTGCTGCGGTGTCATAGGCTGCGTAGGTGTCATCAGCGTGCGCTCCAAGGCGATTGACGCCATGGTAAAGCGGGCAGGCTATAACTGTCGCCTGGTAGGCGAGCGCTTCGCACTCGATCGCTGGCAAGGCCAGCTCCCACAGGTTCGGTGCATGCCACTATTGTGGGAGCCGGCGTTGCCGGCGATGAGGCCCTTCGGTCAATCCTCCAGGTCGAGCTTGGCCTCGATATGGTCCAGATGCTCATGCATCAATGCCAACGCCGCCTCGCCGTCACCCTGCTCCAGCGCATCGATGATCGCCGCGTGCTCCTGCCAGGCGCAGTGGCTGCACGGCCGTGCTTCGTACTGGGCAATAATCAGCGAAGTTTGCGGCACCAGGCCATTGAGAAAACGCGCCAGCGGTACGTTGTCGGCCATTTCCGCCAGCTTGAGGTGGAACTCGCCGCCCAGGCGGATCGCCGTACAGCGCTGGCCCTGTTCATGGTGCTGGCGCTCGCGGGCCACCAGTTCGCGCAACTGGCGAATCTTGGCCGGCCGTGAGCGCTTGGCCGCCAGGCTGATCAGGGTGGTTTCGGCCAGGCGCCGGGCGCTGAGGATCTGCCGTGCATGCTGCGGGTCAGGCGCGGCCAGGCGTGCGGTGTGGCTCGGTCGCTGGACGATCACCTGCTGATCCGACAGGCGTCCGAGCACCCGTCGGATCACCGTACGGCTGACCCCGAAGGCATCGCCCAGGGCCTGCTCGGTCAGGGCGCTGCCAGGGGCCAGGCGCTGTTCGAGGATGGCATCGAACAGCCGCGGGTAGATCTGCTCGGCCGACAACCGCCGCTCACCGTGGGCAAGCAACGGGGGCAGGGCGGTGTCATGGGCGTGGGCGCTGGCGTTCATGGTCGCACTCCTGGGGTCAGTTGCCCGGATGATCGTCCGGGATGTTCAGTTCGATGCCCATGCGCCGGCCTTCCTGAAGGATATGGTGGCGCATCTGCGCGCTGGCCTGGGCGCTATTCTTGTTGCGGATGGCGCGCACCACCGCTTCGTTCTCCTCAAGCCGCGCCGCCAGGTGTTCGGGCGAATTGCGCAGCACTGCGGCGCTTTGCTTGAGGGCGTTGCTGGTCTGCTGCACCACGCTCTGGAAGATCGGGTTGGCGGTCAGGGTGAACAGCTCTTCGTGGAAGGCGATGTAGGCGTTGACCCCGGCTTCGCTGTCTTCGGCTTCGAGGGCTTCGCGCATGTCCATGAGGGTCAGGCGCAGCTGGCCGATTTCCTTGCTGCTGATCGACTGCGCCACCAGGCCGACAATGAACGGCTCGAGGGTGTAGCGCAGTTGCAGCACGTCCTCCAGGCTGGCCTCGGCGACACCACTTTGGGGCGAGGTGCTGTGCGCCGCATCGGCGTCCAGCACCAGCACGCCCTTGCCCGGCATCGAGCGCACCAGGCCGAGGGTTTCCAGCACGGTCACCGCTTCGCGCAGGCTTGGCCGGCTGATGCCCAGTTGTTCGGCCAGTTCACGCTGGCCCGGCAGCATGTCGCCGGAGCGCCACTGGCCGCGGGCCAGGGCCTGGCGGAGTTTTTCCACCACTGAGTTGACGACGGTTGATGAAGTAATCATTGGTCACTCCATGAGAACACTTGCATGGTTTGCTCCTGTGGCCGGCAGATGTACTGCCGGCCCTGTTGCTCAGAACTCTTGTTGATGGGCGTTGGGGGTTTTGCGCTGGGCAAAGCCGAAACCCTGTTTGCCCGACAGCACATTGTTGGCCCGTTCCATGTCGATATCGCCCTCCCAGCGGCCGATGGCAACGGTGGCCACGCAGTTGCCGATCAGGTTGGTCAGCGCCCGGCCGATACCCATGAACCAGTCCACCGCCAGCACCAGCACCAGGCCGACCACCGGGATCGCCGGAATCGCGGTGAGGGTCGCGGCAAGGATCACCAGCGCCGAACCCGGAATACCGTGGGCGCCCTTGGAGGTAATCAGCGACACCAGCAGGATGGTCAGCAGGTCGGTCATGGCTAGCGGCGTGCCGGTGGCGTTGGCAATGAAGACGATGGCCAGGGTCAGGTAGATCGAGAAACCGTCGAGGTTGAACGAATAACCGGTAGGAATCACCAGGCCCACCGTCGAGCTGCCGATGCCCAGGTGCTCGAGCTTGCGCATGATCTGCGGCAGCACGGCGTCGGAGGATGCGGTGCCGAGGACGATGGTCAGCTCTTCGCGCAGGTACTTGATGAACGGCAGGATCTTCAGCCCCGACAGGCGCATCACGGTGCCCAGGATCAGCAGCACGAAACCGGTGCAGGTCAGGTAGAACAAGGCCACCAGACCGCCCAGGTGCTGCAGCGATTCCAGGCCGTATTTGCTGGTGGTGAAGGCGATGGCACCGAACACGCCGATCGGCGCCAGGCGCACGATCATGCCCATGATGCGGAAGATGATGTGGCTCAGTTCGTTGATCAGCCGCGAGATGCCCGAGGCCGCTTCACCGACCAGGTTCAGGGCGCTGCCGAACAGCACTGAAAACAACAGGACCTGGAGGATGTTGTTGTCGGCAAAGGCGCCGACCACCGAGGTCGGGATCAGGTCCATGAGAAACGCTGCAGTGCCGTGGATGTGCTGGCCGCGTTCGGCCAGGTTGCTGGCTTCGCTGCTGGCCAGCTGGTCGAGGTGGATGTTGGCGCCGCTGCCAATGCCCGAGGTAAAGGCGAACACCAGGCCGATCACCAGGGCGATGGTGGTCAGGATTTCAAAGTAGATCACCGATTTCAGGCCGATGCGCCCGACCTTTTTCAGGTCACCGGCACCGGAGATGCCGCTGACCACCACGCAGAACACGATCAGCCCGATCAACATCTTGATCAGCTTGATGAAGCCGTCACCGAGGGGTTTGAGTTGCAGGGAAACTTCAGGAAAGCTCAGGCCGCAGGCTATGCCTAGCACAAGGCCCAACACCACTTGGAGGAAGATCGAACGCGAGCACCATTTGAGCATGGGAGGGATCTCTGGTCGGTGTCCCTGCTTCGATGCCGCGGCGGGCGAAAGAGCGGAGGACTTAATTATTGTGGTCTTACCGGTATGTCCAGTGCGTGGGCAGTGTAGGCGCGCTTTTTTCGGGTTTGCAAGGGGTTTTCGGCTGAATGGGTAAGAATTGGCTTTACCGGTCTGACCAGTTGCGGTGCAATGCCCGGGCAAAAAAAGCGGCAGGACGAGCCTGCCGCTTTTTTCGTTTTGCCGGGGCTAAGGCTTGGACATGGCCAGGTCCACCGCCGCAATCAGCTTGCCCAGGTCCTGGCGTGGGGCCTTGTGAATGACACCAAAGAGGTAGGCACGTTGCTCGTCTTCGTCGTCCTGCTCGGCGAAGAAGGCTTTGAGTTTGATGCCCAGTACCTCGGCAAAGGTCAGCAGGGCTTCCACGCTGGGAGTGTAGGTGCCGGTTTCGAAGCGACTGATGGTCTTGGGGTCAAAACCGGTTTTCTCGCCAAGTTCAGCCTGAGTGAGCCCGGCTACCTTGCGGTAACGTCTGATGGCCGAACCCAAACTTGAAATTGTCATCGCTTAATTCCCATTTAGAATCAAGAACTTAACGATATCTATCCGCAAGAGACAACGCCACAATTCATCACCTTTGTTTGCATAATGTGATGTAATTCGTAGAATTGACCGTTTGGACAGGTCAAAAGTCATCGAGTTTCAACCGGGGTCAGCCAGCTGAGACTATTCAGCAAAGCACCCCGGCAGAAGGCTGATCTCGGTGTCGGACGAATGGTTTGTGCGCTGCACAGGACAACCTGGCAGACCACTGCAAATGGAGCTTTATCGTGCGTCTCAACATGCCGGTTACCTCGGTCGAACAGACTTTCGGCGAGGATCAGCGGCTTATTTCCGCCACCGACACCGCCAGCAATATCACCTACTGCAACGCCGAATTCGCCGCCATGAGCGGGTTCAGCCAGGCCGAGCTGATCGGTAGCCCGCACAATCTGGTTCGCCATCCGGACATGCCGCCGGCGGTGTTTGCCTTGATGTGGCAATACCTCAAGACCGGCCAGAGCTGGATGGGGATTGTCAAGAACCGCTGCAAGAACGGCAATTTCTACTGGGTCAGCGCTTATGTTACGCCGATCCTTGAAGACGGCCGCCTGGTTGGCTACGAGTCGGTGCGGGTCAAGCCGACCCGCGAGCAGGTTCGCCGTGCCGAAGCGCTGTATGCACGCCTGCGTGAAGGTAAGCCGGCGGTGTCGACCGGGCGCCGGCTGGCCCAGTTGAGCCAGGTGATGAGCCTGCCCCTGGCTGCCGGCGCACTGGCCGTGGCGGCCAACCAGATGCTGCCAGGCTGGCCGGGGCAGGGCATTACCCTGGGCCTGTTCGCGCTGCTCGGCCTCTGGGCCCACGGCCGCCTGGGCCGTCAGCTCGGGCAGATCGTCGCGTGTTCGACGCATACCTTTGCCGACCAGATCAGCGCCCTGGCTTACAGCGATCAACTGGGCCCGGCGGCGCAGTTGCAGATGATCCTGATCAGCGAAGAAGCGCGGCTGAAAACCGCGCTCACCCGTCTGAGCGACCTGGCCACGCAGATGGCCGAAGCGGCCAGTGACTCCAGTCGCCTGTCGCGCAGCACCGAAACCGCGCTGCTCGACCAGCGCGCCGAAACCGACATGACCGCCACCGCCATGACCGAAATGGCCGCCTCCATCGGCGAGGTGGCCGAGCATGTGCAGCAGACCGCCGTGCAGGCGCAGACCGCCAACCAACTGGCCGAGCAGGGCAGCCAGGTCGCCGGCACCAGCCGCGAGGCCATCCAGTTGCTGGCCACTACCGTCAGCCAGATCAACCAGGCGGTTACCCACCTGGCCGGGCAGACCCAGGACATCATGCTCGCCGCCGAAGTGATCCGCGCGATTGCCGAACAGACCAACCTGCTGGCGCTCAACGCGGCCATCGAAGCGGCTCGCGCCGGCGAGCAGGGCCGTGGTTTTGCCGTGGTCGCCGATGAGGTTCGGGCACTTGCAGCCAAGACCCGGCAATCGACCGTGCAGATCCAGGGCATCATCGAGAACCTGCGCAGCGGCGCCGACGAGGCGGTGAGCATCGCCAGCCTCGGCATCAACGAGGCCGAGCAGGGCGTGGCCAAGGTGCTGGAGGCGCAGCGCGCCTTGCAGGGCATTCGCGCGGCTGTCGAGCGCATCAGCGACATGAGCCAGCAGATGGCCGCCGCCTCGCAAGAGCAATCCTCGGTGGCCGAAGACGTATCCGAGCAGATCAACAAGGTTGCCAGCACGGTGCAGGCCACCGCGCACAACGCCAATGCCGCGGCCAGCCGCGGCGCCGAACTGGAAAGCATTTCTTCGGGCCTGCGGGCCCTGGTCGAGCGTTTCAATCGCTAGCCACCAGGGTGCAGAGGAATTCATGGACGATAACTACCGCGCGGCAGTCGATGCCGCCGCGATCTTTTCCGAAACCGACCTCAGTGGCCGGATCACCTACGTCAACGAGCAGTTCTGCAGCATCTCCGGCTACAGCCGCGAGGAACTGCTGGGGGCTAATCACCGGATCCTCAACTCCGGTCTGCACGGGCCGGAATTCTTCATCGGCATGTGGCGCGCGCTGGTCGCCGGACGAGTGTGGAAGGGCGAGATCTGCAACCGCGCCAAGGACGGTTCGCTGTACTGGGTCGACAGCACCATGGTGCCGCTGATCGACCCGGCTACGGGCAAGGTGCGCAAGTACGTTTCAATTCGCTTCGACGTCACCGAAAAGCGCCAGCTGCTGCATACCCTGCAATGGCGTGTCGGCCACGACGTGCTCACCGGCCTGCCCAATCGGGCCTACCTGTCCGACCTGCTCAACCAGGCCCTGGAGTTCTCGCGCAACGAGGACATTCCCCTGGCGGTGTGCATGCTCGACCTGGACGGCTTCAAGGCGGTCAACGATGGCTACGGTCATGCCAGCGGCGATCTGCTGCTGGTCGAGGTGGCCACGCGTCTGAAGGGCATCTTGCGTGGCGGCGATGCCGTGGCGCGCTTGTCGGGCGACGAGTTCGTGCTGATTCTGCGCCATGTGCAGGACCCGACCCACTTGCAGGCGGCGCTCGACCGGGTACTGACCGCGATCGCCGCGCCGTACCGGATCCGCGACCGGGAGATTCGCGTCAGCGCCAGCATCGGCGTGACCCTGTTCCCCCAGGACAACGAAGACACCGACACCTTGGTGCGCCATGCCGACCAGGCCCTGTACGTGGCCAAGCAGAGCGGGCGCAACCGCTTTCACCTGTTCGACGTGTCGCTGGACCAGGAGGTCAAGGCCACCCACCAGACCGTGGCGCGCCTGCGCCAGGCCCTGCACCAGGGTGAGCTGTGCCTGCATTACCAACCCAAGGTCAACATGCACAGCGGCGTGGTGATCGGCTTCGAGGCGCTGCTGCGCTGGCAGCACCCGGGCAAGGGCCTGGTGCTGCCCGGCGATTTTCTGCCGCAGATCGAACAGACCGACCTGATCGTCGAGATTGGCGAGTGGGTGATCGACCAGGCCATGAGCCAGATGCAGCGCTGGCAAGCGCAGGATCATCAGTGGCCGGTCAGCGTCAACATCGCTGCCCGTCATGTGCAGCGTGACGACTTTGTCGAGCGCCTGCAGTTGCTGCTCGGGCGTCATCCGGACGTCGCGCCGGCGATGCTCGACCTGGAAATCGTCGAGTCGGTGGCGATCGAAAACATCCAGCGCGTCAGCCAGTGCCTGGAGGCCTGCCAGCGTTTGGGCGTGCAGTTCTCCCTGGATGATTTCGGCACCGGCTATTCGTCGCTGAGCTACCTCAAGCGCCTGCCGACGCGGACCATCAAGATCGACAAATCCTTCGTGCGCGACATCCTCCATGACCAGGACGATCTGGCCCTGACCCGCGCCGTCATCGGCCTGGCCCGCGCCTTTGGCCGCCAGGTGATCGCCGAGGGCCTGGAGACGGTCGAGCATGGCCAGTTGCTGATGGGCCTTGGCTGCGACATTGCCCAGGGCTACTGCATCGCCCGGCCGATGCCGGCCGAGCAGGTGATCGGCTGGGTTGCCGATTACCAGCAACCCCTACAGTGGAAGACCCTGTAGGGGCAGCCCTAATGTGGGCCTTGCCCCGCGATCGAGCGCGCAGCGCTCGCAATCCAGGCGACGCCGGGCTCACTAGTACCTCCCCAACTGTACCAAGCCGGCGCCGACCATCAGCCAGATGCCGCCTACAAGCGTCAGCCAGCAAGACACCTTCATTCGACGCTGCAGGTAGGCTGGAAGCTCGCGAGTTTCCTCCATTTCCAGCACCCTCCTGGCAACACCGATGGTCGGCCAAGCTAGCGCGCCACTGACAGATGCAACCACCAGGGTGCGTGACATAACGCCCCTGCGTCCCCATAGCTGAATTTGTTGCTCGAGCCCGCGATTGTTCTGTAGCGCTGCACACATCACCTCGAAATGTCGTGAGCAGGCGATATGCACGTCGATGGCAACGCCGGATAGCGCGATAACGAAAGGCGCCAAGCCGAATCCGATCTGGGCGTTCAGGGGCCAGGTAAATCTGGCGCCCCGCTGGGCGGAATAGGAACCTTCCCACAAATTTCTATGCACTGCCCCTGTGGGAGCGGGCCTTGCCCCGCGATCGAGCGCGCAGCGCTCGCAATCCAGGCGACGCTGAGCTCGCGTTATTTACGCATTCTTTATGCCCACCCCAGCCTCTCGATCTCGCCCCTTTACAGCCTCTCTACCGACAATGACCGTCAGCGGCACGTGCCGTAAGGACGGAGAGTTTTCATGAGCATTCTGGACGGGGTGTCACTGCTGCTGGCAGTGGCCTTGATGATCTACCTGCTGGTCGCGCTGCTGCGCGCCGATCGGGGTTAGGAGCGACCATGCACAGTTACGATTACGCGTTGCTGCTGGCGTTCTTTGCGCTGGTACTGCTCCCGGCACCCTTGCTCGGGCGTTTTTATTTCAAGGTGATGGAGGGCCAGCGCACCTGGCTGTCGCCGCTGCTGGGGCCGGTCGAGCGTGGCTGCTACCGGCTCGCCGGGGTCGATGCCAGCAAAGAGCAGAGCTGGCAGCAGTACACCCTGGCCTTGCTGGCCTTCAACCTTGCAGGCTTTGTGCTGGTGTTCGCCGTGCTGCTGTTGCAGGGCTACCTGCCGCTCAACCCGCAGCACCTGGCGGGGCAGGAGTGGTCGCTGGCGTTCAACACCGCCGTGAGCTTCGTCACCAACACCAACTGGCAGTCCTATAGTGGCGAAGCCTCGGTCAGTTACCTGAGCCAGATGCTCGGCCTGACCGTGCAGAACTTCGTCAGCGCCGCCACCGGCCTCGCCGTGCTGGTTGCCCTGTGCCGCGGCATCGCCCGCCGTTCGGCGCAGACCCTGGGCAACTTCTGGGTCGACATGACCCGCGCCACCCTCTACGGCCTGCTGCCGCTGTGCCTGGTGCTGGCCTTGCTGCTGGTGTGGCAGGGCGTACCGCAGACCTTCACCGATTATGTCCATGCCCTGACCCTGCAAGGCGCCGACCAGACCATCCCGCTGGGCCCGGCCGCCAGCCAGATTGCGATCAAGCAACTGGGCACCAACGGCGGTGGCTTCTTCGGCGTCAACTCGGCGCACCCGTTCGAGAACCCGACGGCCTGGAGCAACCTGTTCGAGGTGGCTTCGATCATCCTCATTCCGGTGGCCCTGGTGTTCACCTTCGGCCATTACGTCAAGGACATGCGCCAGAGCCGGGCGATCATCGCCGGCATGCTTGCGCTGTTCCTGATCGGCGGCGGCACCGCGCTGTGGAGCGAGTACCAGGCCAACCCGAACCTGAGCAGCCCGCTGGTTGAACAGAGCGCGCCGCTCGAAGGCAAGGAAAGCCGTTTCGGCACCACCGCCAGCGTGCTCTGGACGGTGACCACCACCGCCGCCTCCAACGGCTCGGTGAACAACATGCACGACAGCCTCAACCCGCTCAGCGGCATGGTCGCGCTGGTCAACATGATGGTCGGTGAGGTGATCTTCGGCGGCGTCGGTGCCGGGCTCTACGGCATGCTGCTCAACGTCTTGATCGCGGTGTTCCTCGCCGGCTTGATGATCGGCCGCACCCCGGAATACCTGGGCAAGAAACTGCAGGCGCGGGAAGTGCAGTTGCTGGTGGCGACCTTGCTGGTGATGCCGGTCGGCGTGCTCGTGCTCGGCGCCCTGGCGGCCAGTTTGCCCGGCCCTGCGGCAGCGATCAGCAACCCCGGTGCCCATGGCTTCAGCCAGTTGCTGTACGCCTACACCTCGGCCAGCGCCAACAACGGTTCGGCTTTCGCCGGTCTGGGTGCCAACACCACTTTCCACAACCTGATGATCGGCCTGGGCATGCTGATTGGCCGCTTCGGCTACATCCTGCCGGTGCTGGCCCTGGCTGGCAGCCTGGCGCTGAAAAAGTCCGCACCGATCGGGCAGAACAGCTTCCCGACCCACGGCCCGCTGTTCGTCACCTTGCTGGTGGTGACCATCCTGCTGGTCGGTGGCCTGACCTTCCTGCCGGCCCTGGCCCTGGGGCCGGTGACCGAATACCTGAGCCTGGGCTTGTGAGGAACAACTGATGAACATGCCGATTCCTGAAGTAAAGGCGCAGGCCCCCGAGGCTGCGCGCACTACCTTTGCCGCCCTGTGGCGCCCGGCGCTGGTGCAGGCCTTCGTCAAGCTCGACCCGCGCCAGCTCAAGCGCTCGCCGGTGATGCTGGTGGTGGAACTGACCGCGATCTTCACCACCTTGCTGTGCCTGTTGCCCGACAGCCGCGTGCCCACGGGCGTGGCGGTGCAGATCGCCCTGTGGCTGTGGTTCACCGTGCTGTTTGCCAACTTCGCCGAAGCCCTCGCCGAGGGCCGCGGCAAGGCCCGCGCCGACAGCCTCAAGGCTGGCAGCCAGGGCCTCAGCGCCCGCCGCCGGACGGCCTCGGGCAGCTTCGAGATTGTCCCGGCCACCAGCCTGCGCAAAGGTGATGTAGTCAAGGTTTCGGCCGGGGAGATGATCCCTGGCGATGGCGAGGTGCTCGAAGGTATCGCCGCAGTCAACGAGGCGGCGATTACCGGTGAATCTGCGCCGGTGATCCGCGAGTCCGGTGGTGATCGCTCGGCGGTGACCGGCAATACCCGGCTGGTCTCCGACTGGTTGCTGATCAGTATCACCAGCAACCCTGGCGAGTCGACCCTGGACCGCATGATCGCCCTGGTCGAAGGCGCCAAGCGGCAGAAGACCCCCAACGAAATCGCCCTGGATATTCTGCTGATCGGCCTGACCCTGATCTTCCTGGTGGTCGTGGTGACCCTGCAGCCGTTCGCCCATTTCGCCGGTGGCAGCATCCCCCTGGTGTTCCTTGTGGCGCTGCTGGTCACGCTGATCCCGACCACCATCGGCGGCCTGCTGTCGGCCATCGGCATCGCCGGCATGGACCGCCTGGTGCGCCTTAACGTCATCGCCCGGTCCGGCCGTGCAGTAGAGGCAGCGGGCGACGTGCATGTGCTGATGCTCGACAAGACCGGCACCATCACCTTCGGCAACCGCCGCTGCAGCGCCCTGCATGCCGCGCCCGGCGTCACCGCCCGCGAGCTTGGCGAGGGCGCCTTGCTGGCGTCGCTGGCCGACGATACCGCCGAAGGCAAATCGATTGTCGAATACCTGCGCCAGTTGCATGACTTCAACGAACCCAACGCCGAGCAGTTCACGCCTGTAGCTTTCAGCGCCGAAACCCGACTGTCCGGCATCGACTACCAGCAACGTCGCTACCGCAAGGGCGCGGTGGATTCGGTGCTGGCCTTCGTCGCCATGCAGCGCCTGGAAATGCCTGCGCCGCTGGCCCGCGAAGTGGACAAGATCGCCCAGAGCGGCGGCACGCCCTTGCTGGTGTGCGCCGACAAGCGCCTGCTGGGGGTGATCCACCTCAAGGACGTGGTCAAGCCGGGCATCCGCGAGCGCTTTGCCGAACTGCGCAAGCTGGGTATCCGCACGGTGATGGTCACCGGCGACAACCCGCTGACCGCCGCCGCGATAGCCGCCGAAGCCGGGGTCGATGACGTGCTCGCCGAAGCCACTCCGGAGAAAAAACTGGCGCGCATTCGCCAGGAGCAGAACGACGGCCGCCTGGTAGCGATGTGCGGCGACGGCGCCAACGACGCCCCGGCGCTGGCCCAGGCCGATGTCGGCATGGCCATGAACGACGGCACCCAGGCCGCGCGCGAGGCGGCCAACATGGTCGACCTCGACAGCGACCCGACCAAGCTGCTGGATGTGGTCCAGGTCGGCAAGGAGCTGCTGGTGACCCGTGGCGCGCTGACCACCTTCTCGATTGCCAACGACGTGGCCAAGTACTTCGCCATTCTTCCGGCACTGTTCGCGGCGATCTACCCGCAACTGGGCGTGCTCAACCTGATGCAACTGAGCAGCCCGCAGAGCGCGATCCTCTCGGCGATCGTCTTCAACGCCCTGATCATCGTCGTGCTGATCCCGCTGGCCCTGCGCGGGGTGCGGGTACAGGCGGCCAGCGCCGCCCACCTGCTGCGCCGCAACCTGCTGATCTATGGCCTGGGCGGGCTGATCGTGCCGTTCGCCGGGATCAAGCTGATCGACCTGTTGCTCACCGCCCTGAAGCTGGTCTGAACCAAGGAGATGACCATGACTACCCCTATTCGTCCGGCCCTGAGCCTGATCCTGTTGATGACATTCATCACCGGCGCGGTGTACCCGCTGGTGGTCACCGGGGTGGCGCAGCTGGCCTTTCCCGAGCAGGCCAATGGCAGCCTGCTGCGTGACGGCCAGGGCCAGGTGCGTGGCTCGCAATTGATCGCGCAACGTTTCGAGGGCGAGGGCTGGTTCCAGTCGCGGCCGTCGGCCGGTGACTACGCCACGGTATCGAGCAGTGCCAGCAACCTGGCGCCGAGCAACCCGGCACTGGCCGAGCGGGTCAAAAGCAGCGCCGCGCAGCTGTATATCGAAGCGCAGGGGCCGGTGCCGCTGGCGTTGCTGACCACTTCCGGCAGCGGCCTCGACCCGCACCTGTCGCCGGCGGCGGTGGCGTACCAGCTGCCGCGGGTGGCGGCGGCGCGCAAGGTTGCCCCCGAGGCCTTGCAAGTACTGGTCGAGCAGTCCACCCTGCACCCCTTGATCGGCCCGCCGGTGGTTAATGTACTGGCCCTGAACAGCGCGCTTGAGCAGCTGTCGCCGGCGTCGAAATAAGGACAGGCAGTGAGCATGAGCAATTCCGAACGCGCTGATGCGTTGTTGGCCGGGCTGCCGCGCGAAGGGCGCGGTCGGCTCAAGGTATTTCTGGGGGCGGCACCGGGGGTAGGCAAGACCTACGCCATGCTCCAGGCCGCCCACGCCCAACTGCGCCAGGGCGTAGCGCTGCTGGCGGCGGTGGTCGAGACCCATGGCCGCGCCGAGACCGAAGCATTGCTCGGCGGCTTGCCCCAGCAGCCGCTGCTGCGCAGCGAATACCGCGGCATGCTGCTGGAAGAAATGGACCTCGACGGCCTGCTCAAGGCCCGCCCGCAACTGGTGCTGGTCGACGAGCTGGCTCACAGCAATGCCCCCGGCAGCCGTCACGCCAAGCGCTGGCAGGATGTCCAGGAACTGCTGGCCGCCGGCATCGACGTCTACACCACGGTCAACGTCCAGCACCTGGAAAGCCTCAACGACCAGGTGCGCGGCATCACCGGTGTGCAGGTGCGCGAAACCTTGCCCGACTGGGTGCTGCAGGAAGCCTTCGAGCTGGTGCTGATCGACCTGCCGCCGCGCGAACTGCTCGAGCGCCTGCGCGAGGGCAAGGTCTACGTGCCGGAGCAGGCACGGGCAGCGATCGATGCATTCTTCACCCAGACCAACCTCACCGCCTTGCGCGAGCTGGCCATGCAAACGGCTGCGGCCCAGGTCGATGCCGACCTGGCCCACGGTTACCGCCAGCTTGGCCAGGATGCGCCGGCCTTGCGTGGGCGCCTGCTGGTTGGCGTCGATGGCGATGCTCAGGCCGAACGCCTGGTGCGTCACGCCAGCCGCGTGGCGCAGCGGCGTCATTTGCCGTGGACCCTGGTGCACGTCGACAACGGCCGGCTGCGTGACGAAACCGCGCGCCAGCGCTTGCAGGCAGCCCAGCAACTGGCCGAACGGCTGGGCGGCGAAGTGGTGTTGCTGCGCGCTGGCGAGGTGGCCAAGACCCTGATCCAGCATGCCCTGGAGCGCCGCGCCAGCCTGGTGCTGGTCGGCCAGTCGCGCGATCGCCTGCGCCGGCGGCTGTTCGGCGCCGGTGTGGCGACGCGCTTGCTGCGTGATGCCCATGGCCTGGAAATCAACGTGCTCGACCGCGACACCCAGCCCGAGCCGCCCAGTGCCGCGGCGAAAAAGGTCTGGGTCTGGCGGCACTACCTGTTGGCCTTCGCCGCCACGGTGCTGGCCACCGGCCTGGCCTGGGCGGTGGCCAGCGTATTGGCCTTGCCCAACATCTCGCTGGTGTTCCTCGCGGCGGTATTGCTGGTGGCGGTGCGCAGCAGCCTGGGCCCGGCATTGGCCTGTGCGGTGATGTCGTTCCTGGCCTATGACTTTCTGTTCATCCCGCCGAATTTCTCCTTCAGCATCCAGCGTGAAGAAGACGTACTGACCTCGCTGTTCTTCCTCTTGATGGCAGCGCTTACCGGTAACCTGGCGGCGCGCCAGCGCCGGCAGTTGCAAGCCCTGCGCGAGACCCAGGAGCAGACCAGCCAGTTGCTCGACCTGTCGCGCAAGCTCACCGCCGCCACCGACCGCCAGGCGGTATTCACCGCCGCCGGCCAGCACCTGGATGGCTGGCAGGACCTGCAGGTGTGCCTGCTCGAGCGCGACGCCGAAGGCCGCCTGCAGGTGGCCAGCGGCGGCAACCTGCAGTTCAGCGATAACGAACGCGCCGCCGCCGACTGGGCCTGGCAGCACGACCAGGCGGCGGGCCTGGGCAGTGATACCCTGCCCAACGGCCGTTGGTGGTGGTGGCCGCTGTCGGTGGACGATGCGCGCCTGGCGCTGCTGGGCGTGCGTCCGCACAAGGGCGAGCAACTCAGCGCTCAGCATCGGCGCCTGCTCAAGGCCCTGAGCCAGCCGCTGGCCCAGGCCCTGGCGCGGGCGCGGCTGGCTGAGCAGTTGGAATCGGCGCGCTTGCACGGCGAAACCGAGCAACTGCGCAGCGCCTTGCTGGCCTCGGTGTCCCACGACTTGCGCACGCCGCTGACCGCCATGCGCGGCAGCATCGACAGCCTGTTGGCCCTCGGCGAGGCGATCCCCAAGGCCGACCGCCAGGAACTGCTCGAAGGCACCCGCAATGAAGCCGAGCGCCTGGATCGCTATATCCAGAACCTGCTCGACATGACCCGCCTGGGCCATGGCGGCCTGAAGCTTGCGCGCGACTGGGTAGCGCCCACCGACATCGTCGGCAGCGCCCTGAACCGCCTGCGGGTAGTGCTGGCGCCGTTGCAACTGCGCACCGAGGTGCCGGCCGACCTGCCATTGTTGTTCGTGCACGCGGCCTTGATCGAGCAGGCGCTGATCAATGTGCTGGAGAACGCCGCGCGCTTCTCTCCGGCGGCTGGCCGGCTCGACCTGCAGGTCAGCGTCGACGGCGAGTTGCTGTGCCTTGCCGTCAGCGATGAAGGGCCGGGCATTCCCGAAGCCGACCGCGAGCGGATTTTCGACATGTTCTACACCGCTGCGCGTGGTGATCGGGGCGGGCAGGGCACGGGGCTGGGCCTGGCGATCTGCCAGGGCATGATCGGCGCCCACGGCGGGCACATCCGCGTTGCCGACGGTATCGATGGCAAGGGCACCTGCATCACTCTATGCTTGCCGCTGCCGACCCAACCCGAGCCTGAAAGCGAAGCCCCATGAGCCAGAGTGCGACCCTGCTGGTCATCGATGACGAACCGCAAATCCGTAAATTCCTGCGTATCAGCCTGAGCTCCCAGGGCTACAAGGTGGTAGAGGCCGGTACCGGCGCCGAAGGCCTGACCCAGGCGGCACTGGCGCGCCCTGACCTGGTGGTGCTTGACCTGGGCCTGCCGGACATGGACGGCCAGCAGGTACTGCGTGAATTGCGCGAGTGGAGCGCGGTGCCGGTGCTGGTGCTGTCGGTGCGCGCCAGTGAAATCCAGAAGGTCGAGGCGCTGGACAACGGCGCCAACGACTACGTGACCAAGCCCTTTGGCATTCAGGAATTTCTCGCCCGGGTGCGGGCTTTGCTGCGTCAGGCGCCGCAGGCATCAGCCACTGCTTCGGCGCTGAGCTTCGGGCCGTTGACCGTCGACCTGGCGTTTCGCAAGGTCACCCTGGACGGCGTCGAGGTGGCGCTGACGCGCAAGGAATATGCGCTGCTGGCGCAACTCGCCAGCCACCCGGGGCGAGTGATTACCCAGCAGCAATTGCTCAAGGATATCTGGGGGCCGACCCACGTCGATGACAGCCATTACCTGCGCATTGTCGTCGCCCATGTGCGCCAGAAGCTTGGCGATGACCCGACGGCGCCGCGGTTCATCGTGACTGAGCCCGGGGTGGGGTACAGGCTGATCGGACCGGAGTAGGGCCAAGCCCGCTCCCACAGCAAGTGTAGGAGCGGGCTTGCCCCGCGATGCTGTTAGTCATCAACGCCGCTCCGCTTCATAGTTATCCAGGGTATCGCGGGCAATCTCCCGCCCCAGGGCGATCAGTTCCGGCGCCTTGTAGAACTCGAAGAACCGGCACACGCGCTTGGGCACGTTGATCAGTACATCCGGCGGATACCCGGCGATCTTGTACTGCGCAAGCGAGGTCTGCATCACCTCGAAACTCTGGTTGATCAAATCCAGCAATGACGCCGGCCCGACGTTGTCGATGATGAACGAGCCGGTCGCCGATTTCGGCGCGCCTTCAGCTTCTGGCGCCGCTGCCGGTTGCTGGGCTTCGGGGTCGGCGGCATCGCTGAGCCAGGGGTTGGGAATCTGCGCTGCCTCCGGTTGCAGCTCCTGCTCGATGCGCATCAGTTGCTCGGCCGGTTTGCGCCGGAACGGCAAGTGCGAACCCAGGGAGTTGATCAGGTTGTCAAAACGCAGCTTGAATGCTGCCGGGCGTTCGATCACTGGCAGTTGATACTGCTTCTGGTTGGTCGAGTTGAGGTTCACGGCGATGATCAGGTCGCAGTGGCTGGACACCACCGGGATGATCGGCAAGGGGTTGAGGATGCCGCCATCGACCAACATGCGGTTGCCTTGCACGACCGGCGTGAACAGACTGGGAATCGCCGCCGAGGCGCGCATGGCCTGGTGCAGGCAGCCTTCCTGGAACCAGATTTCCTGCTGGTTGGTGAGGTCGGTGGCCACTGCCGTGTAGGGGATGCGCAGGTCTTCGATGTTGATCTCGCCGACGATCTTGCGAATCTGCCCAAAGACTTTCTCGCCACGGATCGCCCCCAGTCGAAAGCTCACGTCCACCAGGCGCAGGACGTCGAGGTAGTCCAGGCTCTCGATCCAGTTACGGTATTCATCGAGTTTGCCGGCAGCATAGATGCCACCAATCACCGCGCCCATGGAGCAGCCGGCGATGCAGGCGATGTCATAGCCACGGCGTTCGATCTCCTCGATCACGCCAATGTGTGCATAGCCCCGGGCCCCGCCCGAACCCAGAACCAGTGCGACGCGTTTTTTCATGATGCTTCCCCGGTGTTCTGCTTCCATGGTCTAACAATGCGCCCAATTGTGTCTGTGCTTCAATCGTCACTGGCACTGGACTACGCTGAACAGGGCACTTTTCTCGCTGTTTACCGTCGAAGTCGCCACCCTGAACATTTTCTCTTGAGGTATTGCCGATGAAAGCCTGGATTTGCCTGCCCCTGATTGCTCTGGTCCTGACCGGTTGCGCTGGCAAGACAGCCTACCGTGACAGCTGCGCCAATCAGCTGGACTCGGCCTGGAAAGAGCTCGACCTGGCCAAGGCCGAAGGTTTCGCCGGTACCGTCAGCTACTCCAAGGCACTTTCGCTGCTGACCGGGGCCAAAACCCAGCAGCAGTTCGAAGCCTTCGAGGGCTGCAGCAAGAAGGCCGAGAAGGCCCGCTTCTACATTCGTGAATCCCGCGCCGGGCGCTGATTACAGGAGTAAACCATGTCGTCGGCCATGCTCGACCACGTCATTGCCCAGGTATTGAGCCTTCAGGTACGCCTGCTGGCCTGCCAGGCGCGCCTGGCCGCCGATACCGACGGCGAGGCGCTGCACGATCTGCGCATCGGTGTACGGCGCTTGCGCAGCCTGTTGCGCCCGTTGCGTGAACTGCCCGGGGTCGAGCAGCTGGAAGCGGCTGCCCAGGCACTGGGGAGCCTGACCACGCCCATGCGTGACCGGGAAGTGTTGGCCGCACAGTTGCTTGAGCGTCGGCAAGTGGCCGCCGCGCAATCGCGCCTGGCCCACCGCCAGCAAACCTTCGCCAGGGTCGCGGCCAGTGCTGAACTGGCGCGCCTGCTGGCGATCATCGACGCCTTCCCGGTGTTCCTGCGCGCGGCGCAGCGCCAGGGTTTGATCCGCCGTCTGCAGCAACGCATCGACAAACGCCTGGAAAAACAGTGGAAGCAACTGCGCCAGGCCCTCGATGATCCCGCCCACGACCGCCATCGCCTGCGCCTGCTGATCAAGCGGGTGCGCTACGCGGCCGAAGCCTACCCGCAACTGCAGCACTCCAACCCGCGCCTGCAGAAGGCCCTCAAGCGCGCCCAGGGTGACCTGGGCAGCTGGCACGACCTGCTGCAGTGGTTGCTGCAAGCCGAGCAGCAACGCGATCTGTCCCCGTGCGTCAGGCATTGGCAAACGCAACTGGCCAAGGCCGAACAACGCGCCGACACCACCCTCGAACGCCTGCAGGCGCAGCTAGCGCAGCGATAACCCGCTGAAATGGCCGAAATGCGTGCTGTAGACCGCTTGCTGGCTGGTTAAGATCAGTTTTTTCCAGATCGCTGAGGTCGGCATGAACTTCTCCCAATTGCTCACGGCGGTCCGCCAGCATCCGCAGTCAGTAATCATTGACTCCAGCTGGGCCCAGGGCCGGGCCTGCTTCGGCGGGCTGATGGCGGCCTTGCTGTATGAGGCCATGCTGGCCAAGACTTCGCCGGGTCGACCGGTACGCTCCCTGGCTATCACCTTTGTCGGCCCGGCCGAGCCGGAAACGCCAATCAGTTTCGAAGTGGAGCTGTTGCGCGAAGGCAAGGCGGTCAGCTCGCTGCTGGGGCGCGCCGTGCAGAACGGCCAGGTGGTTACCCTGATGCAGGGCAGCTTTGGCAGCGGTCGCGATTCGGTGATCGATGTACCGGCCTTGCCGGCGGTAGAGATGAAGCCGCTGGAACAGTCGAGCATGGAGCTGCCATACATCAAGGGTGTGACTCCCGAGTTCATGCGCCATGTGTCACTGCGCTGGGCCATCGGCGGCATTCCGTTCAGCAACAACACGTCCCGCGACATGGGCGGCTGGGTACGTTTTCGCGACACCGAGCGTGAAGAGCCGGTCAGCGAGGCGCACTTACTGGCGCTGGTCGATGCCTGGCCGCCGACCTTGCTGTCGCACCTGAACAAGCCGGCGACCGGCAGCACCCTGACCTGGACCATCGAGTTCATCCAGCCGGTGGCGAGCCTGACCACCCTGGACTGGTGCCGCTATCACGTCGAAACCGAACATGCCCGCGATGGTTACGGCCATGCGGCGGCTGCGCTGTGGAGCGACAAGGGCGAGTTGCTGGCGCTCAGTCGCCAGACCGTGACGGTGTTCGGCTGACGCCATTCAATGCCGGTGGCGGTCGCGCCAGGCGCGCCACCAGGCACCGCTGAGGACAAAGCGCGGGAAGGTGATGAACTGCTCCACCAGCAGCCGGCCAACGGCATCCTTGCGGTTGGCGAACGGCTCGGGTTGCTCGGTTTCCAGGCGATGGCCCTGGCGTTGCAGGCCGAGCCCGGCGATCAGGGCGATGATGCCCACCGCCAGTTGCCCCAGGTCCAGCGAGAACAGCCCCGAAAGCACCAGCAGCACGCCGAGGATGAACAGTGGCACGGCAATCAGGTGCAGCACCAGGTTGGTCGGGTTGCGGTGGTTGTGGTGGTAGCCACGCCATTGCCAGGCGGGCAGGTTGGGCAGGCGTTTGCTCATGGAAATGTTCCTCAGGGTCTTGCCTGAAGAATAGTGCGGCCCCGGTGAAGGGGCCAATCGATGGCGGCTATGGCGCCTATAGCTTGAGCTGGCCGATGGCTTTGTTCAGCTCGCCGGCCAGAGTCGCCAGCTCGCTGCTGGTAGTGGCCGAGTCGACGGTCTGTTGCACGGTCTCTTCGGTCACGTCGCGGATGCTTACCACTGCCCGGTTCATTTCTTCGGCCACCTGGCTCTGTTGCTCGGCGGCCACGGCAATCTGCGTGTTGCTTTCGCGCATCTGCGCCACTGCACTGGTGATTTCCGCCAGGGCGGCGCCGGCTTCCTGGGCCTGCTGTACGCAGTCGTCGGCCTTGAACGAGCTTTCCTGCATGAAGTCCACAGCGTCGCGGGTACCGGCCTGCAGCGCCGAGACCATGGTGGTGATTTCGTCGGTGGAGGCCTGCACACGCTTGGCCAGGTTGCGTACCTCGTCGGCGACCACGGCAAAGCCTCGGCCCAGGTCACCGGCGCGGGCGGCCTCGATGGCGGCGTTGAGGGCCAGCAGGTTGGTCTGCTCGGCAATGCTGTGGATCACCCCGACCACGCCGTTGATCTTCTGGCTGTCGTCGGCCAGTTGGCGAATCATCTCGGCGGTCTGCTGCACGCCGCTGGACAGCCCGGCGATCGAGGTCTGCACTCGGCTGACCACCTCCTGGCCGCTGCCGGCCAGGGTGTCGGCGCTCTGCGACAGGTCGCGGGTGGCGCCGGCGTGCTGGGCAATGTGATAGACCGTGGCAGTCATTTCATTGATGGCGGTGGCGGCCTGGTCGGTCTCGCTCTGCTGGCCGAGCATGCCGTGGCGCACCTCGTTCATGCTGGCCGCCAGGCGCGCGGCACCGGAATCCAGTTGCGCAGCGGTGCGCGCCACGGTGTTGACCACCCGGTGGTAGGTGGTCTGCATGGCATTGAAGGCGCTGGCCATCTGCCCGACTTCATCGCCGCAGGCCAGCGGCACGCGGGCCGACAGGTCGCCGGTTTTCTCTACGTGCAGCATCACATCCTTGAGGGTGTTGAGCTGGCTGAGCAGGAAGCGGATCAACAACTGCGAGGCGCAGAGCATTGCCAGCATCAAGATCAGTACGCACACCGCGTAGTTGGTGAAACGATCGGTGAACACCTGGATCAAGCTAGGGGAGGGGGCGAGCACGGCAATCTGCTGGTCGCCGCGGCTGATCACCTGGGCGCCGGTCAATGGGTTTTCACCGAGCAACGGCAAGCCTTCGAGCTCGACCCAGCCCTGGGCCGTGGCCAGTGCCTCGAGGCTTTGCCCATCGTATTGCGGCGCCTGGCCGGGGCTGTAGGTCAGCCACAGCGCATCGCTCGGCAGGGCTTGCCCGGCAGGCCAGGCCGCCAGCAACTGCGCTTGGGCCTCGGCTTTGCTTTGGGCGGTCTGGGCCCGCGCCTGTTGCTCCAGGTGCACGGCATACAGCACCAGGAACAACGTGGTGACGAAGGCGACCGCGTTCACGGCCCAGAACTTGTACTTCAGGGAGATATTGCTAAGCCAGGCACCCATGGTAGGTCTTCTCTGATTGAGCGGAAACATTGTTGGCAAGGTGCCATCATTGTGCCGACTCGATCATCAAGACGTTTTGATATGCGTCAAATAATCGCGGGCAGGTTAAAGAAGGCGCGGGCGGTGGCGGTGCTGTGGGCGGCCAGTTGCTCGGCGCTTTCGCCACGGTGCAGGGCCACTTCACGCAGCACCTCGGTGAGGAACGCCGGTTCGTTGCGCCCGCTTTTCGGTTTGGGCCGCAGGCTGCGCGGCAGCAGGTAGGGGGCGTCGCTTTCGAGCATCAGGCGACCCTGGGGGATGCTGCTGACCAGCGGGTGCAGGTGGGTGCCACGGCGCTCGTCGCAGATCCAGCCGGTGATGCCGATGTGCAGGTCCAGGTCCAGGTAGCCGAACAACGCCGCGCGCTCGCCGGTAAAGCAGTGCACCACCGCTGCCGGCAGGCGGTCGCGAAAGTCCTTGAGGATAGACAACAGGCGTTCGCTGGCATCGCGCTCGTGGAGGAACACCGGCATCTGCAGCTCCACCGCCAGGGCCAGTTGTTCTTCCAGGGCTTTTTCCTGCTGTGGGCGTGGCGAGAAATCGCGGTTGAAATCCAGCCCGCATTCACCTACGGCCTGCACCCGCGGCTGCTCAAGCAAGGCCCGCAACTGGCGGCTGCTGGCGCTGCTCCAGCTGCTGGCGTCATGGGGGTGGACGCCGGCGGTGCTGAACAGGTGCTGGGCGCTTTCATCGAGCCGCTGGCACAGCTCCAGGGCCTGTTCGCTGCCCTCAAGGCTGGTGCCGGTGACCATCATCTGTACCACCCCGGCGGCCAGGGCGCGCTCGAGAACTGCCTGGTGTTTATCGGCAAAACTTGGGTTGGTCAGATTGACGCCGATGTCGATGAGTTGCATGGTGCTACCTCAGGCCGGAAGCCGGCCAGCATAACAAAGCTCGACCGAAATCGATAAAGCCAAGAACTTCAACGAGTTGTCGTGGTCTTTTGCGGTCAATTGTCATGGAACGACTGCAAACTATGGCGCCAACCCCACACGCGCGGACCTCGCAACGGATGACCCGAGCGCTGTTTTTGTTGATCGTGCTGAGCTTCTCGCTGCTGCCTGCCGGGCCGGCCAGCGCGCGCCTGGCCGGGCCGCAACAGGCGGTGCCCAAGACCCAGGCGCGCGACCTTGCGCAAATCCGCAGCAGCCGGGTGTTGAAGGTGCTGGTCAACCAGAGCCGCAACAGCTCCGGCGAAGTCAAGGGCGAGCCGGTGGGTGTCGAGTACCACCGCTTGCGCGCTTTCGAGCATTACCTCAATGCCCGCGCCCGCGACGGCGAGGAAATCCGCCTGAAAATCATCCCTCGCGCCAAAGAGCAACTGCTGGCCGCCTTGCAGCGCGGTGAAGCCGACCTGGTGGCGCCTGGCGAGCTGGTCGACCCGACTTCTACCCGTGGCCTCAGCGCCAGTGACCCGGTGGTCGACAAGGTGCCGCTGGTGCTGGTCGGGCGCAAGGGCGAGCGCAGCTTCCAGCGTATCGAGCAGTTGTCCGGGCGCACCCTGGCGCTGACCAGCTCCAGCGCTGCCGGCGACACCCTGCACGAGATCAACCAGAAACTGGCCCTGCGTAAACTCGCGCCGATCAAGGTCGAGTGGGTTGACCCGACGCTGGCCGTGGAAGACGTGCTGGAGATGGTCCAGGCCGGGATCTTTCATCTGACCGTGGTCGAACAGCCGATTGCCGAGCGTTGGGCCAAGGTCATGCCCAAGCTGCGGGTCGAGCGCAAGCTGCATGTGGCCAGCCCCGAGGCCATGCGCTGGTACGTGCGCCGGGATGCAGTGATGCTGCACGCCAGCGTCGATCGTTTTTTGCAGGGCTACAAGGCACCGGCCAACCAGGACGCAGCGTTCGAGCGGATCTACCGGCGCCTGTACCGGGTGCACAATCCGCTGGCGCGTAGCGACCGCAAGCGCCTGGAGGCCCTGCGCCCGGTGCTGCAGCGCCATGCCAGCGCACAGAACATCGACTGGCTGAACCTGGCGGCGGTGGCCTTCAAGGAGTCGTCCCTTGACCCGACCGCGCGCGGCGCAGGTGGCGCCCATGGGCTGATGCAGATCACCCCCAGCGCCGCCCAGCGGGTGGGGGTGAGCAATATTTCCAATGTCGATGGCAATGTTCAGGCCAGCGCCCGTTACATGGCGCTGATCCGGCGCAAGTTCTTTTCCAGCAACCAGCTTAACGAGCGTGAGCGCATGGCCTTCACCCTGGCGGCCTACAACCTGGGGCCGGAGCGGGTGCAGGCGATGCGCGCCGAGGCACGGCGGCGTGGGCTCAATGGCAATCAGTGGTTCTTCCAGACCGAGCGCATTGCCATGGAGCAGGTGGGCATGGGGCCGGTGAGCTATGTGAACAGCGTCAACAAGTATTACCTGGCGTTTGATCGGGAGAGGGCTTCGCTGGAGCCCAAAGGGGGGAAGGGTAATGGACGTTAGTGAGGGTGTTGTTGCTCATTAGGGTTCAGGGAGATCCGGATGGGGCGGTGATGCTGAGTCACCTTTGCGCCCTTACGGCGCCTTACTTTTTTCAGTCGAAAAAAAAGTAAGCAAAAATTCTCGCCCCACCAGTGGGCCCTGCGCTGCGCTTCGGGTCCCCTCGCTCCGGTGTCGCTACGGGGCATTGCGAACTACGAGTTGCAAGCAACTCTACGTTTCGCAACTTCGGCTAACGCCGAAGGTGCTGCGCACTCACCCCTTCGCAACCCCTGCACTCGGCCCTTCTGGTTAACGGGGCCGGGGAGATCAAGATCAAAAGCAGATCAAGATCAAGATCAAGAGCACAATTCGCTTCGCTCTTGCTTTATGGGTGCGACGACTGCGCAGGGCACATATTGACATTCCACCCGCAGCGCCTCTAGGATGCTGACTTGCGCCGATTTAAACAGCTACTTGCGGGGCGCAGGGTTACCTCTTCGGGGGTTTCACCAAATACCGCTAAAACGCTGGTTCGGTGACGCCTCCCACCGCAGCCCAGCGGGTTTTGCGAGGCGGAGATCTAACCCCATGAGTTGTCCACGTTCCAGCGTTTGCCTGACCCCGTTGCCCGCCAGCCAAGGCACGCGCACGCCGCGTATTCTTCTGGGCGGCAGCCATCAGCCAACCCTCCTGCGCTACCTCGACGGCTGGCCGCGTCGCAACAGCCGCAACACCGCCTTCCTTATCCAGTTCGCCGACAGCCGTGACTCCCTTGGCCAGTTCGCCAACGACCGTTTCGACCTCGCGGTGATTCAGTCGCCCAGCGCCGACGACGCTGCCGAAGTCATCGGCCACCTGACCCGCGTCGCCCGCCAGGGTTTGATTACCCGGGCTTGAAGCGCCCGGGCCTGCAGGTCAATGCGCTTTGGCTTTCCTGATCCGTAGCAAAATCACCAGCATGATCAACATCACTGCCGGCGCCATGCCCAGCAGCGCCTCGCGTGCAGTAATCTGCGCGCCGAGGGTGTGCAGGCCGGCATAGAACAGCTTGAACAGGCTCAGCAGGTAGTAACTGATGGCGATGATTGACAGGCCTTCGACAGCCCGCTGGATCTTGATCTGGGTGTCGGCGCGAGCGTTGAGGCTGCGCAGGATCTCGGCGTTCTGTTCTTCCATCTCTACCTGTACCCGCGCCTGCAGCAGGTCGCCAAGGTTGGCCACGCTTTCGGCCAGATGCTCCAGGCGTTGCTCGGTGGCCGCGCAGTAACGCACGGTGGGCTTGAAGCGTCGTTCGATGAACACTCCCAGGCGCTGGCAATCGCCGACATGGCTCTCGCGCAGTTCGCCCAGGCGCTCGAACACCAGTTGCGCATAGGCCTGGGTGGCGCTGAAGCGGTGGCGGTGCTTGACCGTGCTGCCGACCACCTGGCGCGACAACTGGGCGATATCGGCCAGCAGCGCCTTGGCATTGCCGCCGTCGCTGCTGACGTTGCGCTCCGACAGGCTCACCAGCTTGCGGTCATAGGCGTCCAGTTGCGGGCCCAGGGCCTTGGCTGCGGTCAGCGACAATGACGCCATCATCCGGTAGGTCTCGATCTCCAGCAGCCGGCGGATCATACGCCCTTGGCGGTAAGCATTGAGCCTGCGATTGATGAACAGGAAGCGGTTGGTGCCATCGGCAGTCAGGCGAAAATCGCTCCACACCACGGCATCGCCGCCGCCCACGCACGAGCCGCTGGGGTCCTTGAAACCGTAGCGGCTGAGGTCGAGGTTGTGTTCATCGCGCACCAGCACCTGCACCGAGTTGATCATCTGCTCGCGGTAGGGCTCGACACCTGCGGCCAGGGCCGGCGGCAGGGTGGTCCAGTGCAGCTCGCCGCTGGCGGCGGGTACCACCAGCGTCAGGGTGAAGAACTCGGAATGGCGCTCCCATTTGAACGCATGGCCGTCCAGCGTGGTGATGCCCTGTGCGGCATCAGGCTCGAAGGCGTCGGGGCAGCAACGCTGCAGCAGGGCATTGCAGTCGGCATCGCTGCCGAGAAACGCCAGGTGGAAAACATGCGCGGGCTCATCGAAATACAGCGACGGGCGAGCGTGCAACTCGTTGTGCAAGGCGGTGCGTTGGGCGTGCATGCGGGTCAGACCGTATTGTTGTGGTTGTCTGCGGTTTCATTCTTGGGACTGGAGCCGGCAGGCACAAGTCACGTGCAGTTGCGCCGCGCTTCGACAGGGTTGATGATCAGGCCCTGCAAGCCACTCAGTCAGCCTGGAAGCGAGAATTTTTGTTGAGTACGCAAATCATCACGAAGGAAGGTCACGAAGCGCTCAAGCAGGAGCTGGACCATCTGTGGCGGGTAAAGCGTCCCGATATCACCCAGAAAGTCACCTGGGCGGCGTCTTTGGGTGACCGCAGTGAAAACGCCGATTACCAGTACAACAAGAAGCTGTTGCGCGAGATCGACCGCCGCGTGCGCTACCTGCGCAAGCGCCTGGAAGACATGCGTGTGGTCGAGTATTCGCCGGAGCAGGAAGGCCGGGTGTTTTTCGGCGCCTGGGTCGAGATCGAGAACGAGGAGGGCGAGACCAAACGCTTTCGCATCGTCGGCTACGACGAGATCTACGGGCGCATGGACTACATCTCGATCGACTCGCCCATGGCCCGCGCCTTGCTGAAAAAAGAGGTCGGCGATGAAGTCATCGTCCAGACCCCTTCCGGCGAGATGTGCTGGTGGGTCAACGCCATCGACTACGTCAAACCCTGATCAGCCCTCGCGCAGCACCGCCAGCGGGCTGGCATTGAGCGCCCGGCGCGTGCCGTAGACCCCGGCGCCGCCAACCAGCAGCGCGCCGATGACCGGCAGCAACAGCAGCCACGGGTGCGGGCTCCAGTGCAGGTCGAAGGCGTAGCGGTACAACACCAGGGTGATCAGTTCGCAGCCTATCGCCGCCAGCAGGCCGCTGGCCGCTCCGAGTAAACCGAACTCGATACGCCGGGCTTTGACCAGCAATCCGCGCCCGGCGCCCAGGGCGCGCAGCAGGGCGCCCTGGCGAATGCGTTCGTCAAGGGTCGCCTGCAAGCCGGCGAACAGCACCGCCAGGCCTGCCGCCAGCACGAACAACAGCACGTACTCCACCGCCAGGGTGACCTGGGCGAGGATGCTGCGCAGTTGCGCCAGCAATGCATCGACCTGGAGGATCGTCACCGCCGGGAACGCCCGCGACAGCGCCACCACCTGCTGGTCGTGCCCAGGTGCCAGGTAGAAACTGGTCAGGTAGGTGGTCGGCAGGTCCTGCAGGGTTTGCGGCTGGAAGATCATGTAGAAGTTGGGCTGGAAGCTGTCCCAGTTGACTGTGCGCAGGCTGCTCACCTGCACCTGGCGTTGCAGGCCGCCGATGGTGAAGGTCAGCGTGTCACCGAGCTTGAGCTTGAGGCTCAGGGCCAGTTCGGCTTCCACCGATACGCCGGGCAGGGCATCGGCCTGCGGTTGGGCCTGCCACCACTGGCCTTCGCTCAGGGTGTTGCCCTGGGGCAGGTCGGCAGCCCAGGTCAGGCTCAGGTCGCGCTGCACGGCGCGGTCGCCGGTGGATTCCTTGCTGACGATCTGCTGCACCGGCTCGCCGTTGATTGCGGTCAGGCGCCCGGGGATCACCGGGTACAGCGGCGCGGCTTCGGCGGAAAACTCACTCAGGCGCTGGGCGAAGCTGTTCTTGTCGTCCGGCAGGATGTTCAGGGCAAAGTAGTTCGGCGCATCCTTGGGCAACTGGTTCTGCCAATTGTCGAGCAGTTCGGCGCGCAGCAGGGCAATCAGCGCCATGGCCAGCAGGATCAGGCCGAAAGCCAGGGATTGCCCGGCCGCCGCCAGCGGATGGCGCAGCAACTGGCCAAGGCCCAGGCGCCAGGCCAGCGGGCTGCCGGCCAGCAGACGGCGCAGGCTGCGCAGCCCGAGCAACAACAGGCCGCCCAGCAGCAAGGCGGCGACCAGGCCACCGCCGAGCAGGGCGAAGGTCAGCAGCAGGTCAAGGCTCAGCCGCCACATGATCAGCCCCAGGGCGAACAGTGCGGCGCCATACACCAGCCAGCTGCTGGCCGGTACCGGCAGCAGGTCGCGGCGCAGTACCCGTAGCGGTGGCACCCGGCCCAGGGCGGCCAGCGGCGGCAGGGCGAAACCGGCCAGGGCCACCAGGCCGGTGGCAATCCCGGCCAGGGCCGGGCCGATGCCGCCAGGTGGGATCTGCGCCGGCATCAACCCCTGCAGCAACTGGAACAGGCCCAGCTGTGCCAGCCAGCCGAGCGCCGCGCCACACAGCGCGGCGATACTGCCGAGAATTGCCAGTTGCAGGCAGAACAAACTCAGCGCCTGGCGTCGCGACAAGCCCAGGCAACGCAGCAGGGCGCTGGCATCGAAACGCCGGGTGGCAAAGCGGCTGGCCGACAGGGCCACGGCGACACCAGCGAGCAGCACCGCCACCAGGCTTGCCATGTTCAGGTAGCGCTCGGCCTTGCCCAGGGCGCCACCGATCTGCTGGTTGCCATCGCGCGAGTCTTGCAGGCGCTGGTTGGCGGCGAGGCTTTTACTCACCGCATCACGGTAGCTGGCCAGGGCCTCGGGCTCGCCGCGCCAGAGTTCGCGATAGCTGACCCGGCTACCGGGCTGCACCACCCCGGTGGCCTCAAGGTCGGCAAGGTTGATCAGTACCCGTGGGGTCAGGCTATAGAAGTTGCCGGCGCGGTCGGGCTCGTAGGTCAGCACCCGGCTCATGCGCAGGGTTTTCATGCCGACATCGATGCTGTCGCCGATTTTCAGCTCCAGCGCTGCCAGCAGCCGTGGCTCGACCCAGGCCTCGCCCGGTGCCGGGCCGCCACCAGCGGTTTCGGCACCATAGGGCTCGGCGGCGCTGCGCAGATCGCCGCGCAGCGGATAGCTGTCGCTGGCTGCCTTGATGCTCGACAGCTGAATGCCGTTGTCGGTGGCGATCACGCTGGAGAACTCGACCACCTGGGCATGTTGCAGGCCCAGGGCGGTGCCGCGGCTGACCTGCTCGGGGGCGGCCGGCGAGCTGCCTTGCAGTACCAGGTCGGCGCCAAGGAATTCGGTGGCGCGCAGCAGCATGGCGCCATTGAGGCGGGCGCCGAAGTAGCCGATCGCGGTGCTGGCCGCCACGGCTACCAGCAAGGCAAAGAACAGCACGCGCAACTCGCCGGCGCGGGCGTCGCGCAGCAACTGGCGCAGGGCCAGGGGGAACAACGGCAGGCGTTTCATCAGGGCTCCAGCGGCGCGACCAGGTGGCCGGCGTCCAGGCGGATCAGGCGACGGCAGCGCTGGGCCAGGCGTTCGTCATGGGTGACCAGTACCAGGGTGGTGCCGCGTTCCTTGTTCAGTTCGAACAACAGGTCGCTGATGCGCTCGCCGGTGTGGCTGTCGAGGTTGCCGGTCGGCTCGTCGGCAAACAGCACCGCAGGCTCGGCGGCAAAGGCACGGGCGATGGCCACCCGTTGCTGCTCGCCACCGGACAGCTGGCGCGGCGAGTGGCTCAGGCGCTGGCCCAGGCCCACCCGTTCGAGCAGGCTGCGGGCGTGCTCGCGGGCATCGCGGCGACCGTCCAGCTCCAGCGGCAGCATGACGTTTTCCAGGGCGTTGAGGCTGTCGAGCAACTGGAACGACTGGAACACGAAGCCGACATGCTCGGCCCGCACCCGCGCGCGCTGGTCTTCATCCAGCGGGCCGAGGTCATGGCCGGCCAGGGTCACGGAGCCTGCGCTAGGCAGGTCGAGGCCGGCCAGCAGGCCGAGCAGGGTCGATTTGCCCGAGCCCGAGGCGCCGACGATGGCCAGGCTGTCGCCCTGTTTCAATTCCAGCGAGAGTTCGTGCAGGATGGTCAGGTCGCCTTCCGCGCTGGGGACCACTTTGCTAAGGTTGCGCGCACTGAGAATGCTGGGGCCCATGGAGAATCCGATGCGAGTGTGGTTATTGAGTGCTGGCCTGGCCTTGATGTGCATGGCCCAGGGCGCAGCGGCGGGGACCGTGCTGATTGTCGGCGATAGTATCAGTGCCGCTTTCGGCCTGGATACCCGTCAAGGCTGGGTTGCCTTGCTGGAGCAACGCCTGAAAAGCGAGGGTTTTGACGCCAAAGTGATCAATGCCTCGATCAGTGGCGATACCAGTGCCGGCGGCCAGGCGCGGCTGCCGGCGCTGCTTGCAGAGCACAAGCCGGAGTTGGTGGTGCTCGAGTTGGGCGGCAACGACGGCCTGCGCGGGCAACTGCCAACGCAATTGCAACAAAATCTTGCCTCGATGATCGACCGCTCGCGGGCTGCCGGCGCCAAGGTACTGCTGCTGGGCATGCGCCTGCCGCCCAACTACGGCAAGCGTTATACCGAGGCTTTTGCCCAGGTGTATGAAAACCTGGCGACGGAAAAAAAGGTGCCGCTGGTGCCGTTTTTCCTCGAAGGGGTGGGCGGTGTGCCGGAGCTGATGCAGGCCGATGGCATTCATCCGGGGCAGGGCGCCCAGGCCAGGTTGCTGGAAAATGCCTGGCCGCAACTAAAACCGCTGCTTTGACGCTTTTATAGTGACCGGCTTTCGGCTAATGTTGCGCCCCCGATTTGGAGCCCCCGATGCCGCGTCCCGCCTGGTCCCTGTATGCCTATCAATTGATCGAGCCTGACGAACAGCTTGACCTGTTCGCCTGCCAGGAGATCCGCGTCCACCTGGTAGCCCGCCAGCTCGAGCTCGGTGGCTCGGCCGACCGCACCCTCTGCGGCACCCTGTTGCCGGCGCAACCGCGCTGGTCGCAGGCCGAGCGCAGCATTTACCGTGACCGTCGCCTGTGCTCGCTGTGCCGGGCGATCCTCGATGCCCAGCGCCGTGGCACGCGGCCGGTGTGGCCCGAGCTGTAACGCGCTGATATAACCTTTCATCCCCTGCACGGCCAACTGCGCCCGGGACATCTCCCGATTGCGCGGGGGGCGGTGTACAATCGACTGCTTGACTCAATTGAATTAGCGAAGGATTTCCCGGATGTTGCCGCGCTTTCCCGCCGTCACCCGTTGCCTGTCCCTGGCCGCCCTGCTGGCGGCAGGTCCCGCTGCTGCGCTGGAGTTCCCCCTGCCGCCTCCCGGTGAAGACGTCATCGGCCAGGTCCAGGTGATCAAGGCCAAGTACGAAGACACCTTTGCCGACATCGGCACCGCCAACGACCTTGGCTACCTGGAAATGATCGCTGCCAACCCGGGCGTCGACCCATGGCTGCCGGGCGCCGGCACCGAGATCATCCTGCCGACCCGCTTCATCCTGCCGCCAGGCCCGCGCGAAGGCATCGTCATCAACCTCGCCGAGTACCGCATGTACTACTACCCGAAAGGGCAGAACGTGGTGCATACCTACCCGCTGGGCATTGGCCGTGAAGGCTGGGGCTCGCCGATCGCCAACACCAGGGTCACCGCCAAGACCCCGAACCCGACCTGGACCCCGCCAGCCTCGATCCGCAAGGAACACGCCGAAGACGGCGACATCCTGCCAACCGTGGTGCCGGCCGGCCCGGACAACCCGCTGGGGCCGTTCAAGTTCACCCTCGGGGTGCCGGGCTACCTGATCCACGGTTCGAACAAAAAGTTCGGCATCGGCATGCGCACCAGCCACGGCTGCTTCCGCATGTTCAACAACAACGTGCTGGAGCTGGCCAAGATGGCTCCGGTCGGTGTGCCGGTACGCATCATCAACGAGCCGTACAAGTTCGGCATCAGTGCTGGCAAGGTCTACCTCGAGGCGCACACGCCGCTGGACGACAAGGGCGACCCGTCGGTGGTCGACAAGCACACCGCGGTCATCAACGCGCTGCTCAAGCGTGAAGACCTGGCCAATAACCTGCGCATGAACTGGGACATGGTCCGTGACGTGGTCGCCGCCGAAGACGGCATGCCGGTCGAGATCGCCGTGCCCAATGGCAATGGCAATCCGGCGCCAATGGTTTCCAGCGTGCCTTACGACATGCAGTAAGCCATTCCTGCTGTAGCCGAGGCCTGCCAACGTGCAGGCCTCGTCGTTTCTGGCGTTGTACTTTCCTTGCGGCAATAAAAAAGCCGACCCACAAGTGGGTCGGCTTCCAATAACAATCCCGAAGGACTATTACTTGCGGCTGGCTTTGTCCAGCATACGCAGAGCGCGCTCGTTAGCTTCGTCAGCGGTCTGTTGTGCTTTTTGAGCAGCAGCCAGAGCGTCGTCAGCTTTGCGATAGGCTTCATCGGCACGAGCTTGTGCACGAGCAGCTGCGTCTTCGGTAGCGGTCAGACGAGCTTCGGTTTCTTTGGATACGCTGCTGCAACCGGTAGCCAGGACTGCGGCCAGAGCCAGAGCAGAAAATTTCAGAACGTTGTTCATCGTGTTCCCCTTCAAGGACTTTCTATTAAATAGCCATCTCTCAAGAAAGAGAAACTGGCCGGCGTACATAGTACCCATTACTTGTAGTAAGTAAACTGACAGAGCGCAAGAACTGCAAAAAAATGCGCCTGTCCCGGGTCCGCCACAGCCTTATGTAGAAAAACTGTGAAGGCGCCGCGTGCGCGGGTGCTAACAAGTGTAGCAAGTGTGTATTTTGTTGAACTAAAAGTGACTTAAAGTGTCATCCTTCGTCATAGCACTACAACATCCGGCAACTGTTCAGGCCGATGCTCGCCGCCGTGTCCGCTTGCACAAGTGGATGAAATTTGCGACCAGCCACCTTGAGCATTCGGGCAGGGGGCGCCTACTATTTGTAGGTGCTCATTTGCCAGAGAACAGCCATGCTCTTCTCGCTGTCCAATGGGGCACGGGGTGGCGTAGAGGTTCCTTCGCCGGACAAACATCGGTAAGGTAGGGGTCAGAGCACAAGACCCGCGAGGAGTAGTGATGAGCGAGGCGTTGTCCATCCACCATGACCAGGCTGGTCATCAGTTCGAGACCAATGTGGACGGTCATCGTGCTTACCTGACCTACATGGACCTGGGTAAGCAGACCCTGGATATCTACCGCACGTTCGTGCCGAACGCGTTGCGCGGTCGGGGTATCGCTGCGGCACTCACCGAACAGGCACTCAAGTACGCCGAAGACATGGGCTATACCGTGATCCCGTCGTGCTCCTACGTCGAGCGCTACATGGAACGTCAGCAAAAGCACGCCACCAACAAGGCCTGAAGATCACGAAGGGTAGCCATCAGCGCTGCTGTTCAACGCACCAGACAAAAACGCCGGGCAATTGCCCGGCGTTTTTGTATCTGCCTGTCAGCCGCGCTGGCGTTTGGGCAGGACGTCCTTGAGCTTGGCGTGCATGCTGCGCAGGGTTTTCTCGGTGGACGCCCAGTCGATGCAGGCGTCGGTGATCGAGACACCGTACTGCAGGTCGTTGAGGTCTTTCGGGATTGCCTGGCAGCCCCAGTTCAGGTGGCTCTCGACCATCAGGCCGATGATCGACTGGTTGCCTTCGAGGATCTGGTTGGCAACGTTCTCCATTACCAGTGGCTGCAGGGCCGGGTCCTTGTTGGAGTTGGCGTGGCTGCAGTCGACCATGATGTTCGGCTTGATCCTGGCCTTGGCCAGGGCCTGTTCGCACAGGGCGACGCTGACCGAGTCATAGTTGGGCTTGCCGTTGCCGCCACGCAGTACCACGTGGCCGTAGGCGTTGCCCTTGGTGGTGACGATGGAGACGCCGCCTTCCTGGTTGATACCGAGGAAACGGTGCGGGCTGGACACCGACTGCAGGGCGTTGATGGCGACGGTCAGGCCGCCGTCGGTGCCATTCTTGAAGCCGACCGCCGAGGACAGGCCCGAGGCCATTTCGCGGTGGGTCTGGGATTCGGTGGTACGTGCGCCAATGGCCGACCAGCTGATCAGGTCCTGCAGGTACTGCGGGGAGATCGGGTCGAGGGCTTCGGTAGCGGTCGGCAGGCCCATTTCTGCCAGGTCCAGCAACAGCTGGCGACCGATGTGCAGGCCGTCCTGGATCTTGAACGAGTCGTCCAGGTACGGGTCGTTGATCAGGCCTTTCCAGCCGACCGTGGTGCGCGGCTTTTCGAAATACACGCGCATGACCAGGTACAGGGTGTCGGACACCTCTGCTGCCAGCACCTTGAGGCGCTCGGCATATTCGTGGGCAGCCTTGATGTCGTGGATCGAGCAGGGGCCGATCACCACGAACAGGCGGTGGTCCTTGCCGTCGAGGATATTGCGCACCACTTCGCGACCGGCAGTCACGGTCTGCAGGGCAGTAGCGCTGAGAGGGATTTCCTTCTTGAGCTGATCGGGGGTGATCAAGGTCTCGTTGGAGGCAACGTTTAGGTCATCGATCGGTAAATCAGCCATCGTGTTACTCGTCAGGTCACGGGTGCCGGCCGCCAGCGATCCCCGTGCGGCGGAGCAGCGAAAATTGTACGCAGCGGGGAGCCGAACCTTAGCGCGTTACACCGTGGCTCGACAATGGGCAAGGTCGGCTTTCCTGCAAGGAAAAGCCCACAGCCACGGGGTTTTTACCCCGGAAGGAGGATTTGCCGGGTATGGCTTGCCTCAAGGCTGGCCTCGGAGAACTCACCGGCGTGCAGGCTGACCCATTGCTGGGCGAGGGCTTCGACATCCGTATCGGGGTTTGCGGCTTGCTCCTGGGCCTGGCAGAAGTGCTGGATCTGGCACACCTGTTCACCCATGCGTGCGCCAAACAGCGCCTGTTCGTCAATGAAGGCAATACCCACCCGATAGCCG
Source organism: Pseudomonas sp. 2835 (assembly GCF_050435905.1). NCBI lineage: Bacteria > Pseudomonadati > Pseudomonadota > Gammaproteobacteria > Pseudomonadales > Pseudomonadaceae > Pseudomonas > Pseudomonas sp. 2835. Next base: position 54,863 of record NZ_JBNDLE010000010.1, read on the forward strand.
TCCTGGTGTTTCTGGCACCAGGCCACGTAACCGGGGTAGCGCGCCTCGGCGCCAAGGGAGGGGATGAGCATTTCCACCGCCATGCCGCGTCGGTAGGCTCGCGGGTGGTTGCAGGCGATTCCGCCCAGGCTGATAGTGTGCAGCCGTTGGCGGAACAGTTTGGGCGACTGACGCAGGGTCAGTTCCACCGGAACATCGTCCGGGTGCAGCAGGAAGCCACGCATGCTCGACTCCGTGTCGATTTTTTGACCTTGTTCGCCTCAGTATAGTGAAGGTTGGTAAAGCGGTTGATTTACGTGTAAAAAATTTGGACAAAAAATGAACGGTTGAGGAGAGCAGGATGAACACGAGCAGCCCGCGTATCGGCGTGATCGGAACCGGCGCCATTGGCGGCTTTTATGGCCTGATGCTGGCGCGCGCCGGGTTCGAGGTGCACTTCCTCTTGCGCAGCGAGTTCGACGCCGTTCAGCACAATGGTTTGCGCCTCGACAGCGCCGTGCATGGCGCGGTGCAGATGAAGGTTGCGGCTTATGCCGATGCCGCCGACATGCCGCCCTGCGACTGGTTGCTGGTCGGCGCCAAGACCACCAGCAATGCCGAACTCGCGCCCTTGATCGTCAAGGTGGCGGCGCCGGATGCCAAGGTAGTGCTGTTGCAGAACGGCCTGGGCGTCGAAGAGCAGCTACGGCCGTTGCTGCCGGCCAACCTGCACCTGCTTGGCGGTTTGTGCTTTATCTGTGTCAACCGCGAAGCGCCGGGGGTGATTCGCCATCAGTCGCTGGGGGCGGTGAACCTGGGTTACCACAGCGGCCCGGCGGCGGATGAAGACAGCCGCCAGCAGATTGTCGAAGCCGGGGCAGCGTTGTTCCATGGCGCCGGCATAGACTCCCAGGCCATGAGTAACCTGGCCCAGGCGCGCTGGCAGAAGCTGGTGTGGAATGTGCCCTACAATGGTTTGTCAGTGCTGCTCAAGGCCAGCACCACGCCACTGATGGCCGATGCCGACAGCCGCGCATTGATCCAGGCGCTGATGGCCGAGGTGGTGCAGGGCGCACGTGCCTGTGGCCATGAGTTGCCGCAAGGCTATGCCGAACACCTGTTTGCGGTGACGCAGAAGATGCCCGACTACTGGCCGAGCATGTACCACGATTTTGTCCAGCAGCGGCCACTGGAGCTGGCGGCGATTTATGCCGAGCCGTTGGCTCAGGCACGGGCGGCGGGTTGTGAGTTGCCGAAGATGCAGGTGTTGTATCAGGCCTTGGCTTTTATTGACCGGCAAAACAGCATCGCCCCTGTAGTAGCGGGCTTGCCCCGCGATGAGACCCCCTAGAACAGCGCAAAAGGAACAGCACATGAGCAAGAACCTCGGCGACAAACTGGTCGTGGCCATCTCCTCACGGGCGCTGTTCGACCTCAGCGAGAGCCACCGCCTGTACCTGGCTGAAGGCGTTGAAGCCTACCGCCAGTACCAGATCGAACACGAAGACGAAGTGCTCGAACCCGGTGACGCCTTCCCGCTGGTGCAAAAGCTCCTGGGCCTGAACGCCCATCTTGGCCAGGCGCGGGTCGAGGTGGTGCTGGTGTCGCGCAACAGCGCCGACACCGGCCTGCGGGTGTTCAACTCGATCGAGCATCACGGCCTGGGCATTTATCGCGCCGCCTTCGTCGGTGGTCGTAGTCCTTATCCGTATCTGGCGGCGTTTGGTTGTCACCTGTTCCTGTCCACCGATGCCGATGACGTACGCAGCGCCCTGGAAGCGGGCTTTGCCGCAGCCACCATTCTCTCCGGTGGCGCCCAGCGTGCGGCCAGTGATGAGTTGCGCATCGCTTTTGACGGCGACGCGGTGCTGTTCTCCGATGAGTCCGAGCGGGTTTATCAGCTCGGCGGCCTCGAAGCTTTTCAGGCCAGCGAGCGTCAATCGGCGCGCGAGCCGTTGCGAGGCGGGCCGTTCAAGCCGTTTCTGGCCGCGCTGAACCTTTTGCAAAAGGAGTTCCCCGAAGGCGCCTGTCCGATCCGCACGGCGCTGGTCACCGCCCGTTCGGCGCCGGCCCACGAGCGGGTGATCCGCACCTTGCGTGAGTGGGATATTCGCCTGGACGAGTCGCTGTTTCTTGGCGGCCTGGACAAATCGGCGTTCCTCGAAGCCTTCGCCGCCGATGTGTTTTTCGATGATCAGGCCGGCCATTGCGAACGGGCCCGCAACGTCGTCGCCACTGGCCATGTGCCTCATGGGATCAGCAACGAACCGGCCCTGGACTGACCGGCAAACCTCGGCGCCGGACGGCCCTGCGGCTGATCTTGGCGCTGCTAAGCTGAAGCTTGCTCTGCCGTCGTGGCAGTCGAGGAGGTCGAATGATCCGTTCCATGCTGTATGCCACTGACCTCGGTGTGTACGCGCCTTTTGTCATGCAACACGCGCTGGCGCTGGCGCGGACCTTCAACGCAGAGCTCTACGTCATTCATGCGGTCGAACCCATGGGTCAGTTCGCCGAATCACTGCTACAAAGCTACCTGGACGAGCAGACCCTCGATGAGCTGCACAGCGAAGGCGTCACCACGGTGATGGCCAACATCGAACAGCGGGTCCTGGAAAACTTTCGTGACGAATTAGGCGAGGAGGCCGACCTGGCCCTGATCAAGGCCGTGCGCGTGCGCCAGGGCGACCCGGCGCAGGTGATTCTCGAGCAGGCCCAGCGCCTGAGTGTCGACCTGCTGATCTTCGGCAGCCACAGCCAGGGCGCTGGCGTCGACATTCCGATCGGCCGCACGGCGGTGCGCTTGCTGCAGCTGTCGCCCGTGCCGGTGTACATGGTGCCGCTTGCGCAACACTTGGGGCGTAGGAAGTCTTAACTACGCGACGTAGGTAGGTTCCTGGAAGACTGCTAAAATAGTTCTAGATTTATTCTTCAAACCACTAATATAGTTATAAATCGTCGCTGCTGCCGGTGACGCCCCAGCTGATTTGAGGGATACCTATGAAGCTTCAACAATTGCGCTACATCTGGGAAGTGGCGCACCACGACCTCAACGTCTCCGCGACAGCGCAGAGCCTGTACACCTCCCAGCCGGGCATCAGTAAGCAGATCCGCCTGCTCGAGGACGAGCTTGGCGTCGAAGTGTTCGCCCGCAGCGGCAAGCACCTGACCCGCGTGACCCCGGCCGGTGAGCGCATCATCACCACCGCCGGCGAGATCCTGCGCAAGGTCGAAAGCATCAAGCAGATCGCCCAGGAATTCTCCAACGAGAAGAAGGGCACCCTGTCGATCGCCACCACCCACACCCAGGCGCGTTATGCCCTGCCACCGGTGATCAGCAGCTTCATCAAGCAGTACCCGGAAGTGGCCCTGCACATGCACCAGGGCTCGCCCATGCAGATTGCCGAGATGGCCGCTGATGGCACCGTCGATTTCGCCATTGCCACCGAAGCCCTGGAACTGTTCGGCGACCTGGTGATGATGCCGTGCTATCGCTGGAACCGCTGCGTGGTAGTGCCCCAGGGCCACCCGCTGACCAAACTGCCAAAGCTGACTCTGGAAGCCCTGGCCGAATACCCGATCGTCACTTACGTGTTCGGCTTCACCGGCCGCTCCAAGCTCGACGAAGCCTTCAGCCACCGCGGCCTGACCCCGAAGGTGGTGTTCACTGCTGCCGACGCCGACGTGATCAAGACCTACGTGCGCCTGGGCCTGGGCGTGGGTATCGTGGCCAAGATGGCGGTCGACACCAAGCTCGATAATGACCTGGTGGTGCTTGATGCCAGCGAGCTGTTCGAGTCCAGCGTGACCAAGATCGGTTTCCGCCGTGGCACCTTCCTGCGTGGCTTCATGTGCGACTTCATCGAGAAGTTCGCCCCGCACCTGACTCGCGAAGTGATGGCCAAGGCGATCGCCTGCCATAACAAGCAGGAGCTTGAAGAGTTGTTCGAAGGTGTCGAGCTGCCGGTGCATTGATCCGCGTGGCCGCTTGATGCACAGAAAACGCCCCTGACGGGGCGTTTTTTTATGGGCGATTAAACACTGACTTTCTTTGGGAAATTTCCCAATCTTGCTGGGAGTGATCCGACTTTTTGCGTTGGATATTTGCCAAATAATCCTCCTCGCCAACCGCCTTGCGCGGTGCGGCAATCGCCGCCGGCACGTCACCTGTGACGATTTCACAGGTCTATTCGAGGAGATTTTCTTATGAAGCGCACTTTTCTGGCCCTGCCTCTCGCCTTGCTGGCTGTTGGTAATGTCTTTGCCGCCGAGGCCCTGGAGAAACAAGTCATCGTAACCGCCACTATCCCGACCGAGAACTTCTACGTCGAGCCGGTCGGCAACTGGATGAACGATCCGCAGACCATGTCGTGGAACACCATTCGCGAATCGCTTGAACCGATCAGCAAGCAACTGCAGGTCAAGAGCACCACCGGGGCGATTTCTGCCCGTCTGCTCAGCCCTGCGGTGATCAACAGCGGTGCCAACAGCATCGGCCTGGACGTGTCGGTCAACGGTAACGGCCTGACCACCACCTCGGCTCCGGTGGTACCGGCAGCTGCAGCAGCGGCCGGCACCCGGGTCGCTTTCGACATTGCCGCCCAGTCGGCTGGTGCTGGCGGCTACGTGCCAGGCAACTACCAGGGCATCGTCAGCATGCTGTTCGAGACTGTCACGCCGTAATTCGTCCGCCAAGCGCTTTTCCATCCCCATCTATTCACCCTGTTACTCGCTCGCTTGAGCGGGTGCGGGGTGAGTATTGCCTGTGAAAAAATGGACATGGCCAACTACTTGTCTCTTGCTGCATCCATCCGACTGGCCCTGGGGTGTCTTGTGCTCTCGGGTTCAGCCTGTGCCTGGGCCAATGCCCAGGGGCAGCCCGGACCCTTGGGGGTGCTGAGTCAGGCGCAAGGCTTGCCGCAAGAATTCAGCGAGCACTTCTTCGATGTGCCCCTGGCGGTTCGCGTCGACCTCGATGGGCGTTACCTGGGCGATGCCCTGGTGGTGCTGTCGCGCGATGAGCGCGTGCACCTGCTCGACTTTACCGACACCTTCGAGAGCAACGCCGCCGACACCGAGCGCTCACGCTGGCGCGAACAGTTGCAGGAGCCCAGGCCGCTGGGCAACTGCCTGTCCAGTTGTCCGCTGGGACTGCTGGCCTTGCACTACAGCCTGGTCAATTCGCAGCTGTCGATCCTGACCTCGGCAGCGGAACGCAGCGATCAACCGTCGCTTTATCATCAATTGCCCGAACGTGGCAGCCACGGCTTGCTGCTGCGCAACCAGTTGAACCTGGTCGGTGGCGACCTGGAAACCACCGGCCGTTATGCCGTGCAAGGGCAGGGCAGCTTCGGCAACTGGACCACCGTTGGCGAGGCGCGGTTCGACCGCAACAGCGACTATGCCGAGCAAACCCGGCACCGCGTGGACCAGCTCTACGCCGAACGTTTGCACGACCAGCACTTCTTTCGCCTGGGTTATTTCACCCCGGGCGCCCAAGGCCTAACCCGCCAGCCGCGCTTGCTTGGCAACCTGCCCGACACCACCCGTGGACTGATGCTTGGCAGCAGCGACAGCCTGGCAGTCAACAACGGTCAGGCCAGTACCACCCCGGTCTATGTCACGCCAAACCGCGCCGGCGTCGCCGAAATCTACCGTGACGGCGTGCTGATCAACAGCCAGGCAGTGCAGGCCGGCCTGCAGGCGCTGGACACCCGGGTGCTGCCCGGCGGCATCTATGAGGTAGAGATCCGCCTGATTGAAGACAACCAGGAAACTTCGCGCAGCGAAGCCTTCATCTACAAACCGAGCAACTGGAGCAACGCCCAGTCCCCCTGGCGCTACAACGTGTATGTCGGGCAACAGAGCAGCCTGTGGAGCAATTGGGACAAGGAGTATGACAACAGCCTGACTGCCGGTGTGTTCAGCAATTACCTGGTGCACCCGCGGGCGGTGCTCGGGCTGTCGGCCCAACGCATCGACGAACTCATGCAGTTCGGCGGTTCGCTGGACTGGGATGTACTCGATCCGCTCAAACTGTATGGCAGTGTTTTCCACACCGAAGACCACGGCAACGGCTACGACCTGCAAGGCATCTATAACTATGCCTCGGGCTCGCTGGTGTTCAGTCAGAGCCGCTCCTGGCTGGACAGCCGGCGCTTCGACGATCAACAGCCCGCCGCCTATCGCCAGTTCGACGTTCGCGAGGTGCGCCAGAGTGCGTTGTCGCTCAACCACCGGGTCGACCGGCAAAGCACCGCGACATTGCGCGTGTCGCACAGCAGCGGCACAGGCGCTGATGGCATGGGCTTCGATGTCGGCTGGGGGTACTTCGGCAAGCTGCTGAACTCCGATACCAACTGGCGTCTATCGTTGTTTGACCGGCCAGGTAGCAGCAGCTCCGGCGACGCCCGCAACCGCGGCGTGACCTTGAGCATGAGCATGAGCCTCGGCGGGCCGGGACGCAGGATTTCAGCGGCCCTCGGCAGCCGCACCTCGCGCGACGGCGGACGTGACCAGAACGCCTCGCTGACTTATCAGCAGGACGTCGACTACGGTGCCTTGCAGAGCCTGGCCGGTACCGTTTCGCTGGACCGCTACGGTACCGGGTTTGGCGGCAACGCCTTGTTCGAGAGCCCGTTGCTGCATGGCGATGCCTATGCCCAGCGCTCCTCCTACAACGGCGAGCTGACCGCCGGCTTGAACCTCGACAGCGTGCTGGCGATTGGTGCCGGCAAAGTGGCGATGTCCGGGCAATACCAGCCCCAGGAGGCAGGGCTGATCGTCGATGTCGATTCCGACCTGCAAGGGCTGCGCATGCGCGCCGATGACCATCACGGCCACAGCGCCGTGCTGCGCCCGGGGCGCAATGTGATTCCGGTCAGTGCCTACAAGGCCGGCCAGGTGCACTTCGATTTCGAAGGCACGGACGCCCATGCCGCGGTCATCCAGCCCGCTACGGTGGAGTACCACCTCAACCGCGGCGGGGTCGACTATCACCAGATTCGCGTGATGCAGACCCTCACGGTGATTGGTCGACTGGTCGATGCCAAAGGCCAGCCGCTCAGGGGGGCGATGGTGATCAACCACGCCAGCCGCAGTGTCAGTGAAGCGGACGGTTTCTTCGCCATCGAAATGAGCGAGTCGACACCCACCCTGGAAATTCGCCGGGGCGCCGAAGCCTTGTGCCTGGTCAGTTTCGATCAAGGCAAGTACACCCGTGAGAACGACGTCCTGCTGGTCGGCGACCTGACCTGCGCCGGTGCCAACGTGGCCCGGGCCGAGTTGAAACACATGAAGGAGGATGCGTGATGCGATGGCTGGAAAAACCTCGGTGTGCGCCGTTCAGGACACTTTTCGCCGCAGTAGTGACTTTGTATTTGGGGGTATTCACAGATGCTGTTCAGGCAAGCGTGGTGGACTTCACTGCCGAGTACATACCCAGTCATGCAGGTAGCACGCAAAGAGATTTTATAGTTACCTCGCCGCGGCCGGCTTTCTGTTCGGGGCTGGTGTCTTGCGCCGGGAGTCAGTATCGATACACGGTAAATGTGCCGTTAAGCTTCTCTACTGCATTCATCCACCGGTCGCCAAGTGTGCGCGACAGCTATTACATCGATCTACCGCCGGCCAGAACTATCAATCTGGTCAATGAGCACGGAGACACCTTCTCGACCCCGTTTCGACCGACGCATATCGGTCTGAGAATCACGCCGGGTCTTACGGTTTTGATCGGGGGGCCTTCCAGCGGCGCGTGCGAAAATGTGGCTCAAATTGAAGATCGAGTCGCTAGCCAGTACCTGGGGCGGCTGATGGCGCACGTGCCTGGAGGCTGCTATATGAATGCCCGAAGCGGCACTCCCGGCACCGTGGTAAATGTCGACAGCACAGTTCAGGGGCTGGGTTTTGAGCTGCAACTGCCGTCACCCCTTACGCTAAAGAACGGTGTCTACCGGGCGCAGTTGCAATTGAGCGTCGGTGGCAATGGGGCGGATTTCGATCTGGGTAATCGTTTTACCAGTGTAAGCACCAACGTGCTGACCCTCAATTTTGCATTCACCGTAAAACATCCTTTGAAAATCGAGTTTCCAGCTGGCTCCGACCGCGCGGTGCTTGAACCACCAGGCGGCTGGACGGGCTGGATCAATCGTGGCGCACCGCCCCAACGCCTGTACCGGGTCCTGCCGTTCCAAATCTCGACCAACAATGCGATCCGCGTGCACACCCGCTGCGAATACGACATGGGCGGACGCTGTGGCATTCGCGGGCGCGGCGGGCATCAGGTTCCGTTGAAAGTCGCCCTGACCCTGCCGGCCAGCATGACGCACCTCGGAGCGCCGGTAAGCAACCTGGCGTTGCCGGTCGGCGCGCCGGCCGCGCTGACCATCGACACCGTAGAGAACACGATCGACCGCCAGGCGCGGCTGCTGTTCGAAGTGAACCAGGCCGATACCGCGTCGATGCTGGTCTACCCGGGCGATACCTTTCAAGGGAATGTGACGCTGGTGGTGGATGCTGCGCTTTAGGCCGCCGCTGGCGTATCCAATGGAAATTTCACTGCCGGTTAAGGAAGTTTCCTACGGGTCGTGTGGGTTGCTCACCTAGGTTGAGTGCCCGAGAATGATATTAATTAGCCAGTTTGCTGGGAGCTAAAGTTATGAAGGGAATGCTGGCAGTAGTACCCCTGCTGGTGCTGATGAGCACAACCACCTTTGCAGGGCCCGAACTCAACATCGGTACGTTCTACGATTACCTGGATGGCGACAAGAGCACGCTGCTCAAGCGGGTGCGCAATGCTGGCGATACCACCGCCTTCGTCAAGGTCAGTGTTGTCGAGCTGATTTATGACCAGCAGGGAGAGGCGCACGAGGTCGAGATGGATGGCCGCGAGGCGTTGCAGCGTGGCCTGGTGGTGAGCCCGGCGCGGCTGATCATCCCCGCCAGCGGTATGCAGGCAGTGCGCCTGCTGTATCGCGGTGAGCGTGACCACGAACGCTACTTCAGGCTGCGTTTCATCCCGGTGTTGCCGGAGGCCAATGACGGTTTTGCCGTGACCGAAGATGAAGCCGAGCGCTATGAAAATGCCCTCAAGGTCGGGGTCAACATCCTTGCCGGCTACGGTTCGATCCTGTTTGTGCGGCCTCAGGCAAGCCACTACCAGGCCGCGGTCGAGCATGAGGCCGGGCGCTTCCTGATCCCCAACCGGGGCAACACCACCATCGTCCTCGATCATTTCAATGACTGCGCCGCCGACAACAAGGACTGCGCTCCGGCGACCAAGCACCATGTGTTGCCGGGCAAGGTCCGTGCATTCGAGAAACAGGCCGGGCGCCACTATCGCTTTGAGCTGGTCGAGGGCGAGCAACGTCGCGAAATTGCCTTCAAGGGGTGAATCGGACCGAATCACCGTCGTGGTATGAGGGAAGGTATGAGCAGTGTCCTGATCGTGGATGATCACCCGTTTATTCGCTCCAGCGTCAATCTGCTGCTGGTCAGCGAGCGCTTCAACGTCGTCGGCCAGACCGACAACGGTATCGACGCTGTGCGTCTGGCTCGCGAACTGAGCCCTGACCTGATGATCCTCGACATCAGTATTCCGGGCCTGGATGGCCTGGAGGTGATTGCCCGGGTCAAGGCGATGAAGCTTGCGCTGAAGATTCTGATACTGACCTCCCAGCAGGCTGAGTATTTTTCTTTGCGCTGCATGAAGGCCGGCGCGGTCGGCTATGTGTCGAAAACCGATGACCTGTGCGAGCTGAGCAAGGCCGTGCACGCAGTCATGTCCGGCTATACCTACTTCCCGGAAGTGGCCCTGAGCTCGGTAAGCAGGGTCGATGTGCGGGCCTCGGAAGCCGAGTGCATCGCCAGCCTGACCAACCGTGAACTGCTGGTGCTGCAGCAACTGGCCCGCGGCCTGAGCAACAAGGCCATCGGCGATGCGATGCTGTTGAGCAACAAGACCATCAGCACATACAAAACCCGTCTGATCGAGAAATTGAGGGTCAAATCATTGGTGGACCTGGCGGATGTCGCCAAGCGCAACCTGCTCATTTAGGTTGCCCAATTGTGTGCATGCTCGCTTGCTGCAGGCGCTGGTGTTGCTGGCACTGCTGGGCCTGGCCGGGGTGGCCGGGGCTGAGGAGGAAGCGCCAGGCATCTGGCCGGATGCAATCCGCGGCCTGCACGCCTTTGAAGCGCACGCGCACGCAGTGGTGGTGCAAAACCCCACGCTGGCGATTGTCGACAGTTTCTGGCACGAAAACGGTCGGCTGATTGCCCAGGCTTGTGCAGTGGTCGGCAGCTTGCTGGCGCTGGCGCTGGTGTGGATTCACTTCCTGCGTCAGTCGATCCGCAAATGTGAACGGGCCGAACGCGCCCTGACCGAGATGTACGCCGAACTGCAAGCGGCCAAGGAACAGGCAGAGGCGGCCAACCAGGCCAAGACGACGTTTCTGGCGACCATGAGCCATGAGATCCGTACCCCGATGAACGCCCTGCTGGGCATGCTCGAGCTGGCTCAGGAAAAGGCCGATCAGGGCGTGCTCGACCGGCTGGCCATCGAAGTGGCCTCAAGCTCGGCGCGCGGCCTGCTCGAACTGCTCGGCGATGTGCTGGATGTCACCCGCATCGAGTCCGGCCATCTGCTTCTTGAGCCGCGCCGCACGCAGTTGCGCCAGCAGGTCGAAGGGGTGGTGCGCATGTTCGATCAGCAGGCCTTGAGCAAGGGCTTGCGCCTGCACCTGGACGTCACCGGAACGCTGGACAGCGACGTGCTGCTCGACGCCCTGCGCTTCAAGCAGATTCTTTCCAACCTGATCAGCAATGCCATCAAGTTCACCCGCGAAGGCTCGGTGCGTGTTTGCCTGCACACCCAGCGTCGGCTGCGCCGCGTGGCGGTGAGCCTGGTGGTGGAAGATACCGGCGTCGGCATTCCCATGGCTGATTTGTCGCGCCTGGGCACACCCTATTGCCAGGCGCGGGATTGGGCTTGAGCATCTGCCGGATGCTGTGCGAACTGATGGGCGGGCGCATGCAGCTGGACAGCAGTATCGGTGTCGGCACCCGTGTCGAGGTGCAGTTGAACCTGACCTGCCTGCCACCGGCGGCGTCCAGCGACGCCCCGGGCCGGCGTCGGGAAAGCGCCGGCCTGAGCAAGCCGTTGAAGGTGCTGGTGGTGGACGACTATCCGGCCAATCGCATCCTGCTTATGCATCAGCTCGGTTACCTGGGGCATCGCGTGCGGGTCTGTGAGCACGGCGGCGAGGGCTTGCGCTGCTGGCTGCGCGAGTCGTTCGATGTGGTCATCGCCGACTGCAACATGCCGATTTTCGATGGCTATCGGCTGGCCAGGGCGATCCGCGAGCATGAACGGCGCAGCGGACGCGAGGCGTGCCTGGTGCTGGCGGTGACCGCCAACGCCCAGGCGTCCGAGCGCGCTCGCTGCCGGGCAGCGGGGATGAATGACTGCTTGTTCAAGCCCTTGAGCATCGATGATCTGCAGCAAGCGTTGGGTGGTGTAGCTGGCCGGGTAGTGGCGCCGGTGGCGAGCGAAGCGGTACCGGTGCTGCCGGGCATGGACATCTCCAGCCTGCTGGTGCTGGCTGCCGGTGACCAGGACAAGGTCCGGTCCTTGCTCGGCGATCTGGTCAGCAGCAATCGCCAGGACCTGCGCGGGCTGGACCGGTTGCACGATGGCAAGGACCTGGTGGCGCTGGCCGACCTGGTGCACCGGCTCAAGGGCGGCGCGCGAATGATCCGCGCCCATGAGGTGCTGGCGGTTTGTATGCAACTGGAACAGGCCTGTAGCGCAAAGGCCCCGGCCCACCGGATCAGCCAGCTGGTACAGATGCTGCGCCAGGCGATTGTCGACCTGGAGCAGCACCTGGAGCGCTATTGCCAGCGCGAGGAGGTCAGCCCTTGGTGATCAGGTTGCCGGCGTGCAGTCCGCATTCCTTCTGGGTCGATTCCTCCCACCACCAGCGGCCTTCGCGCTCGTGCTGGTTTGGCAGCACCGGGCGGGTGCAGGGCTCGCAGCCGATGCTGATGAAACCGCGCTCGTGCAAGCTGTTGTATGGCAGTTCGAGCATGCGGATGTAACCCCAGACTTCCTCGCTGCTCATCTGCGCCAGCGGGTTGAACTTGTACAGGGTGTGCTCGGGAGTCGAAAACGCGCTGTCGATTTCCAGCGCCGCCACCTGGCTGCGGGTACCCGGGCTCTGGTCGCGGCGCTGGCCGGTGGCCCAGGCGCTGACGGTGCTCAGCTTGCGCCGCAGTGGTTCGATCTTGCGGATGCCGCAGCACTCGCCATGGCCGTCCTTGTAGAAGCTGAACAGGCCCTTTTCCTTGACGAAGGGCTCGAGCTTGCTGTGATCGGGGGAGAGGATCTCGATCGGCAGCTTGTACTGCTCGCGCACCTGGTCGATGAAACGGTAGGTTTCCGGGTGCAGGCGGCCGGTGTCGAGGCTGAACACCTTGACGTTCTTGTTGAGCTTCCAGGCCATGTCCACCAGCACCACGTCCTCGGCACCGCTGAAGGAAATCCACAGGTCATCGCCGAAGTGCTCGAAGGCCAGCTTGAGGATGTCTTGCGGCGACTTGTTGGCGTAGGTCGCGGCCAGGGCGGCGACGTCGAAGGGTTGGCTCATCAGGCGGCTTCCGGTCATTGAATGGCGCTTGGCGCTCGTAATGCCCTGATCTTAACAAAAATTGCCCGGGTAGACGCCGCGCATGTAGAGTGCGGCTTCCCATTTTTGGCGTTGTTCGAGGAGTGTGCTGTGGAAATTGCCTGTCTCGACCTGGAAGGTGTATTGGTCCCGGAAATCTGGATCGCCTTCGCGGAAAAAACCGGAATCGAATCGCTGCGGGCCACCACCCGCGACATTCCCGATTACGACGTGCTGATGATACAGCGCCTGCGCATCCTCGATGAGCACGGCCTGAAGCTTTCCGATATCCAGGCGGTGATCGCCACGCTCAAGCCGCTGGACGGCGCCATCGAGTTCGTCGACTGGCTGCGCGAGCGTTTCCAGGTGGTGATTCTTTCCGACACCTTCTATGAATTCTCCCAGCCGTTGATGCGCCAGCTGGGCTTCCCGACGCTGCTCTGCCATCGCCTGATCACCGATGAAAACGACCGGGTCACCGGCTACCAGCTGCGCCAGAAAGACCCCAAGCGCCAGTCGGTGCTGGCCTTCAAGAGTCTGTATTACCGAGTGATTGCCGCAGGCGATTCGTACAACGACACCACAATGCTTGGCGAGGCGGATGCGGGGATTCTGTTCCATGCGCCGGACAACGTCATTCGCGAGTTTCCGCAGTTCCCGGCGGTGCATGATTTTGCGGCGCTGAAGAAAGAGTTCATCAAGGCGTCGAGCCGGTCGTTGAGCCTCTGACGGTTTTGGGGCTGCGCTGCAGCCCATCGCCGGCAAGGCCGGCTCCCACAAGGGTCCAGTGTATGCATTACCTGTGGGAGCCGGCCTTGCCGGCGATGCTTTTCAGAGGCCTTGCAAGGTCTCGAGCAACACCTTGACCTTGGTGATCGACTCTTCGTATTCGGCTTGCCAGTCCGAATCCGCCACCACTGCGCCACCCCCCCAGCAGCACACCTGACCGTCCTTGACCAGCAGGCTGCGGATGGCGATAGAGCTGTCCATCTCGCCGCGCACGTCCACATAAAGCAACGACCCGCAGTACAGCGCCCGGCGGCTGGGTTCCAGCTCGTCGATGATCTGCATGGCGCGGATCTTCGGTGCGCCGGTGATCGAGCCGCCGGGGAAGCTGTCAGCGATCAGGTCCAGGGCATCCTTGCCGGCCGCCAGGCGCCCGGTGACGCTGCTGACCAGGTGATGGACGTTGGGGTAGCTCTCCAGGCTGAACAGTTCCGGGACCTTCACCGAACCGATCTCACAGGTGCGCCCGAGGTCGTTGCGCAGCAGGTCGACGATCATCAGGTTCTCTGCGCGATCCTTGCTGCTGCCCAGCAGTTCGGCGGCGTTGCGCGCATCTTCGTCGGCGTCGCTGCTGCGCGGGCGGGTGCCCTTGATCGGTCGGGTTTCGACCTGGCCTTTGCTGACCTGGATGAAGCGCTCCGGCGAGAAGCTCAGCAGCGCGCTGCCGTCGGCCAGCAACTGGAACCCCGAATACGGCGTCGGGCACGCCTGGCGCAGGGCCTGGTAGGCGTGCCAGGGGTCGCCCTGGCAGGGGGCGCGAAAGCGTTGGGTGAGGTTGATCTGGTAGCAGTCACCGGCATGGATGTATTGCTGCACCCGATCGAAGGCCTGCTGGTAGCCTTGGGCACTGATATCGCCGCGCATCGGTGCTTGCAGGGTAAAGCTGGCGGTATCGATAGTGGCTGGTGCTTCGAACAGTTCGATCAGGCGCTGGCGTTCGGCTGCATTCAGGCTTGGGTGAAACAGCAGCTGGCTACTTTGCAGGCGGTGATCGCTGATCAGTGCCCAGGCGTACAGGCCAAGACTGGCATCGGCCAGGCCCAGGTCATCGACGGCAATGCTCGGCAGATGCTCCAGGCGCCGGCCAAAGTCGTAGCTCAGGTAACCGATCAGGCCACCGGCGAACGGCAACTCGATGCCATCCGGTACCTGCGCCTGGCCCAGCTGCGCCAGGCTTTCACGCAGACGCTGCAGGTAGGCGCTGCCGCTTTCAGCCGCAGTGGGCGCGAGGGTTTGCAGGGGCCAGGCGCTGAGCAGGTCAAAGCGGCCGCGTTCGGCGTCTGGCCGGGCGCTGTCGAGCAACACGGCGCCGGGCGCCTTGCGGATGCGCGCGAAGTAGGCGGCGGGGTCGGCCTGGTAGGGCAGGGGGTGGAGCGTACAGGTCGGCATGCAAGTAACAGCTATGAATGCGGGGAGGCGATTGTAGTCCTCTGTAGGAAATGCTCCTAGCGCTGACTACGACATAGAGGCTCCAGCGCGCGCCAGCCGGGCAGGCTGGCGCGAACAGGATGTGGACTCAGCTCGGCACGTGGCCGAACAGCTCCTGGGCGAAGCGCACGCGTTCTTCGGCGCTTTCCTGGCGGCCGTCTTTGGCCAGTTGCTCCAGGTGGGCCTCGACCGCGTGGGTGCGCAGGGTCAGGCCGCAGTCGTTGGCGATCTGGATGTTCAGGCCGGGGCGGGCGTTGAGCTCGAGGATCAACGGGCCCTTGTCCTGGTCCAGGACCATGTCGACACCGATGTAGCCCAGGCCGCACAGCTCGTAGCAGCCGGCGGCAAGCTTCATGAAGCCGTCCCAGTTCGGCAGTTGCACACCGTCCACCGCGTTGGTGGTGTCCGGGTGCTTGCTGATGATGTTGTTCAGCCAGGTGCCGCGCAGGGTCACGCCGGTGGCCAGGTCAACGCCGACGCCGATGGCGCCCTGGTGCAGGTTGGCCTTGCCGCCGGACTGACGGGTTGGCAGACGCAGCATGGCCATCACCGGGTAGCCCATCAGCACGATGATGCGGATGTCCGGCACGCCTTCGTAGCTGATGCTCTTGAAGATCTGGTCGGGGGTGACGCGGTACTCGATCAGCGCGCGGTCGCGGTGACCGCCCAGGGAATACAGGCCGGTGAGGATGCTGGAGATCTGGTGCTCGATTTCCTCGTGGCTGATGATCTTGCCCGAGACCGTGCGGTAACGGTCCTCGAAGCGATCGGCAACCACTAGGATGCCGTCGCCGCCGGCACCCTGGGCAGGCTTGACGACGAAGTCGCTGCGCCCGCCGATGATCTCGCCGAGCTTGTCGATCTCTTTCTCGGTGGAGATGATCCCGTACATTTCCGGCACATGGATGCCGGCCTGGATCGCACGCTCCTTGGTGATGATCTTGTCGTCGACGATCGGGTACAAATGGCGCTTGTTGTACTTGAGGACGTAGTCCGCATTGCGCCGGTTGATACCCATGATGCCCCGGGCCTCCAGGGCTTTCCAGGTTTTCCAGAGACCGAACATCAGGCGTCAGCCTTCACGAAAGCCTTGAAGCGCACCAGCTCCGTCAGGCGGTAGCCGCGGTAGCGACCCATCGCCAGCATGAAGCCCACCAGAATCAGCAGTACCGCCGGGAAGGTGAAGACGAAGTACACCAGTTCCGGCACGCTCATCAGCAGGTGCGCGAGCGAGGCGGCGAACAGGGTGCCGATCGCCACTTTCATGGCATGGCCACCGCCGCGTTCTTCCCAGGTGATCGACAGGCGTTCGATGGTCATGGTCAGGATCACCATCGGGAACAGCGCTACCGACAGGCCGCGTTCCAGGCCCAGCTTGTGGCTGAACAGGCTGATGGCGGCAATCAATACCACGACGAAGGTCAGCACCACCGACAGGCGCGGCAGCATCTGCAGCTTAAGGTGTTCAAGGTAGGAGCGTAGCGACAGCCCGAGCGCGGTAATCACCGTGAACAGGATGATGCCGAAGCCCAGCTGGGTTTCGCGGAAGGCCAGGGCGATCAGTACCGGGGTGAAGGTGCCCAGGGTCTGCAGGCCGATCAGGTTGCGCAGCACCAGGATCACCAGCACGCCGATCGGGATCATCACCATGATCATGAAGGTCTGCTGGGTCTGCAGCGGCAGGCCGTACAGCGAGTACTCGAGGAAGTCGGCGTCGGTGTTCTCGTCGGTCAGCTTGGCCAGGCGAATGGCGTTCATTTCGCTGTTGTTGAGGCTGAAGCTGACGTTGGCTTTCTTGCCGCCATCGACGGTGATCAGGTTGTCGTCACCGGTCCACCACAGCAGGCGGTCGGCCGGCAGGCCTTGCTCGCCGGTGTCCGGGTTGAAGTACAGCCAGTCAGTGCCGTTGAAGCTGCGCAGCCACAGTTCCGGGGTTTGCGGCTGGTCGGCGACCAGGCGGATGGTGTGCACCTTCTCCACCGGCACGTGGGCAATCGACAGCAGCAGGTCGATGACCTTGGCCTTGTTCAGCGACGAGGTATCGCCGGCCAGCAGCAGCTTGACGTTGTCGTCGTTGAGGTTGTTGACCCGCTTGATGGTCTCGCCGACGAAGGTTTCGACGTCGGCCGAGTGCTGGCGAATAGGCGCCATCAGGGCTTCGGCGGCGATCTTCTCGGGGCCTTCTACCGCCAGGCTGTCGCGGAAGGTCGGGCCTTTGATCTTGGCTTTTTCGGTGCTGTAGCGCTTGGTCAGCACCAGGCGGTAGTAGAGGGTCTGGTTGCCGCTGGCGCGACGGGCCGACCAGGTCACCTTGCGGTTGCCGTCGACGCGGTTGACGCTGACGCCGTAGTTGTTGGAGATGAAGCTCTCGTTGAGGCTCACATAGTCGCGGCTCAGCGGCGGCACGAACATCTGGACCTTGACCGGGTCCTTGGGGCTGGCGACGAACTCGACCTTGGCGTCGATGTTCCACAGGTCATCGGTTTCGTCCTCGGTCACCGGAATGCCGAGAAAGAAGATCTGATAGGCCGTGACCAGGATGCCCAGTAGCACCAGGACGGTAATCAGGACTTTCAGATGGAGGGTAAGAGAGCGCATCAGGATTACTCTGCGGTGTGAGCGTCAGTGGCGCAGGCGGGTTTGCCGGCAGCGTATTTAAGGCTTGGATCGACCAGCGCGTCGAAGTGCTTGAGGGCCTCGGAGCCGATCAGCAGCGGATACTGGAACGCGCTGCGGTCGGTCAGGTTCACTTCGATGCTGCGCAGGGCCGTACCCATGCAGATGTTCATGGCAATCACCGGGCGGGCGGTATAGGCCTTGCCTTCGTCCGGGTCGTAATCACCGGCGCGTCGCTTGATCTTGCTGACGCGGGCCAGTGGTCGTTCTATCGGATGTGAGTGGGCAGCGTCAATTGCCAGGTAGAAGCGCACCCATGACTCACCGTTGCGCTTGAAGCGCTTGATGTCGCGGGCACTGAGCGAGGCGGTCTTGGCCCCGGTGTCGAGTTTGGCCGCCACTTCCAGGTCGATATCGGCCAGGCGGGCGTATTCATTAAGGCCGTACACGGTCTTTTCCGCAGCCTGGCCCAGGGCCGGCAACAGACAGAGGCTGAACAACAGTGGGAGGGGCGTAAGTCTCATAAATCCTGGCGCGGTGCTGTGCGATGTTCGGGTCAAGGCCACTGGCAGTACTGCGCAAGCTTCCTCGTTTACCTGGCACCTGCATAAACAGATGACAGACACACTATTCGTGCCCCGTCGGGAGGCGCGGCATTCTATCACGCTGGTGTGCTGGCGCCAGCGGCTGCACTCAGACAACAGCGAGGACCTCGAAGTTCGTTCTTAGACGATTGTCGACAATATTCATTTTGTCTTTGACTCTGTGCGCCGATTTGGCTAGTTTTGCCCTCATTGATTTATGAGGTGTCGACAATATGCTGGACACAGCCCAAGCCCCCGGCACAGTGGCAGACGACAGCGAAACCCTCTCGGAAAACGTCTTCCGGCGTATCCAGGCGGCCATCGTCAAAGGCGAGATCGCCCCCGGCAGCAAAATCTCCGAGCCCGAGCTGGCACGCACCTACGGCATCAGCCGCGGGCCGCTGCGCGAGGCCATCCACCGCCTGGAAGGCCAGCGCCTGCTGGTGCGCGTACCGCATGTCGGGGCGCGGGTGGTGTCGCTCAGCCACGCCGAACTGATCGAACTGTACGAAATCCGCGAGTCCCTCGAAGGCATGGCCTGCCGCCTGGCCGCCGAGCGTATGAGCGTAGCCGAGATCGACGAGCTGCGCCGGGTGCTCGACACCCACGAACGCGACGCCACTTTCCAGGCCGGTCTCGGTTATTACCAGCAGGAAGGCGATTTCGACTTCCACTACCGGATCATCCAGGGCAGCGGCAACCGCACCCTGGTGCAGATGCTCTGCGGCGAGCTGTATCAACTGGTGCGCATGTACCGCATCCAGTTTTCCGCCACGCCCAACCGGCCACGCCAGGCGTTCGCCGAACACCACCGGATTCTCGATGCCATCGCCGACCGTGACGGTGAACTGGCCGAGCTCTTGATGCGCCGCCACATCGGCGCCTCCAAACGCAACATCGAGCGTCACTATCTGGACGCTACCAGCCCACGAGGTGAGTCATGAGTCAGAAAAGCAGTCCCGGCCAGCGCTTTCGCGATGCAGTTGCCGCCGAACACCCGTTGCAGGTGGTCGGTGCGATCAACGCCAACCACGCGCTGCTGGCCCAGCGTGCCGGTTTCAAGGCCATTTACCTGTCCGGTGGCGGCGTAGCTGCAGGCTCCCTGGGCCTGCCTGACCTGGGTATCAGCGGCCTGGACGACGTGCTGACCGACGTACGGCGCATCACTGACGTCTGCGACCTGCCGCTGCTGGTGGACGTCGATACCGGTTTCGGCTCCTCGGCGTTCAACGTTGCGCGCACGGTCAAGTCGATGATCAAGTTTGGCGCCGCTGCCATTCATATCGAAGACCAGGTCGGCGCCAAGCGCTGCGGCCACCGCCCGAACAAAGAGATCGTCACCCAGCAGGAGATGGTCGACCGTATCAAGGCCGCGGTTGACGCCCGTACCGACGACAGCTTCGTGATCATGGCGCGTACCGACGCCCTGGCCGTCGAAGGCCTGGAAGCGGCCCTGGACCGCGCTGCCGCCTGCATCGAGGCCGGTGCCGACATGGTCTTCCCGGAAGCCATTACCGAACTTTCGATGTACAAGACCTTCGCCGACCGGGTCAAAGCCCCGATCCTGGCCAACATCACCGAATTCGGCGCCACGCCGCTGTACACCACCGAAGAACTGGCCTCGGTCGATGTCTCGCTGGTGCTCTACCCGCTGTCGGCCTTCCGCGCCATGAACAAGGCTGCCGAAAACGTCTACACCGCGCTGCGTCGCGACGGCACGCAGAAAAACGTCATCGACACCATGCAGACTCGCATGGAGCTGTACGACGCCATCAACTATCACGTGTTCGAGCAGAAGCTCGACGCCCTGTTCGCCCAGAAAAAGGGCTGAATGCTCGAACCTGTAGGAGCGGGCTTGCCCCGCGATTAGCCAAGATTCCATAACAATTTCAAAAGTGGAGAAAGACATGGCCGAAGCAAAAGTACTCAGCGGTGCCGGCCTGCGTGGTCAAGTGGCCGGGCAAACCGCACTGTCGACCGTGGGCCAGGCCGGTGCCGGCCTGACCTATCGTGGTTACGACGTGCGCGACCTGGCCGAGCACGCGCTGTTTGAAGAAGTCGCTTACCTGCTGCTGTACGGCGAGCTGCCGAGTAAGGCAGAGCTGGACGAGTACCAGCAAAAGCTGAAAACCCTGCGCGACCTGCCGCAAGCCCTCAAGGAAGTGCTAGAACGCATTCCGGCCAACGCCCATCCGATGGACGTCATGCGTACCGGTTGCTCGGTGCTCGGCACCCTGGAACAGGAACTGACCTTCGAGCAGCAGCGCGACAAGACCGATCGCCTGCTGGCGCTGTTCCCGGCGGTGATGTGCTACTGGTATCGCTTCAGCCACCATGGCGTACGCATCGACTGCAGTAGCGACGAAGACACCATTGGCGGGCACTTCCTGCACCTGCTGCACGGCAAGAAGCCGAGCGAGCTGCACGTCAAGGTGATGAACGTCTCGCTGATCCTCTACGCTGAGCACGAATTCAACGCCTCGACCTTCACCGCCCGGGTTTGTGCCTCAACCCTGTCCGACCTGTACTCCTGTGTCACTGCCGCCATCGGCTCGCTGCGCGGCCCGCTGCATGGCGGTGCCAACGAAGCGGCGATGGAGCTGATCGAGCGCTTCCAGAGCCCGCAGGAAGCGGTCACCGAGCTGCTGCAGATGCTGGCGCGCAAGGACAAGATCATGGGCTTCGGCCATGCCATCTACAAAGAGTCCGACCCGCGTAACGAAGTGATCAAGGCCTGGTCGAAGAAGCTTGCCGATGAGGTGGGTGACACTGTGCTGTACCCGGTGTCCGAAGCCATCGACAAGACCATGTGGGAGCAGAAGAAACTGTTCCCCAACGCCGACTTCTACCATGCCTCGGCGTACCACTTCATGGGCATCCCGACCAAGCTGTTCACCCCGATCTTCGTCTGCTCGCGCCTGACCGGCTGGGCGGCGCATGTGTTCGAACAGCGAGCCAACAACCGCATCATCCGCCCGAGCGCCGAGTACACCGGCGTCGAACAGCGCAAGTTCGTGCCAATCGAACAACGCTGAGACTGGCTCACTGGGCCAGCACTGGAGCTTGTGCTGTTGTGGGAGCAAGCCGGCGTTGCCGGCGATGGAATCGACGCGGTGTCAGGTGCACCGCGCTGGCTGCATCGCTGGCAAGGCCAGCTCCCACAGGGTTCCGGGCTGGCCGCTGTGCCACCGACCTTACCGTGATTGAGTCCCTGTGCCATGAATAGTGAATTTCGCAAGAACCTGCCGGGCACTGGCCTGGATTATTTCGACGCCCGCGCGGCGGTCGATGCGATCAAGCCCGGCGCCTATGACCGTCTTCCCTATACCTCGCGCGTGCTGGCAGAAAACCTCGTGCGCCGCTGCGACCCGGCCAGCCTCAATGCCTCGCTGGGCCAGCTGATCGAGCGCAAGCGCGACCTCGACTTCCCCTGGTTCCCGGCCCGGGTGGTGTGCCACGACATTCTCGGCCAGACCGCGCTGGTGGATCTCGCCGGCCTGCGCGACGCCATCGCCGAAGGTGGCGGTGACCCGGCCCAGGTTAACCCGGTGGTGCCGGTGCAACTGATCGTCGACCACTCCCTGGCGGTTGAATGCGGTGGTTTCGACCCGCAGGCGTTCGAGAAGAACCGCGCTATCGAAGACCGCCGCAACGAAGACCGTTTCCACTTCATCAACTGGACCAAGAAGGCGTTCAAGAACGTCGACGTGATCCAGCCGGGCAACGGCATCATGCACCAGATCAACCTGGAGAAAATGTCGCCGGTAATTCATGCCGAACGCGGCGTGGCCTACCCGGACACCTGTGTCGGCACCGACAGCCACACCCCGCACGTCGATGCCCTGGGCGTGATCGCCATCGGCGTTGGCGGCCTTGAAGCCGAGAACGTCATGCTCGGCCGCGCCTCGTGGATGCGCCTGCCGGAGATCGTCGGCGTCGAGCTTTCGGGCAAGCCGCAGCCGGGCATCACCGCCACTGACGTGGTGCTGGCCCTGACCGAATTCCTGCGCAAGGAAAAGGTGGTTGGCGCCTACCTGGAATTCTACGGCGAAGGTGCTCGCGCCCTGACCCTGGGCGACCGCGCGACCATCTCCAACATGGCCCCGGAATACGGCGCCACCGCGGCAATGTTCTCCATCGACCAGCAGACCATCGACTACCTCAAGCTCACCGGCCGGGAAGACGAGCAGGTCAAGCTGGTGGAAACCTACGCCAAGGTCGCAGGCCTCTGGTCCGACAGCCTGGCCAACGCCGAATACGAGCGGGTGCTGCGTTTTGACCTGTCCAGCGTGGTGCGCAACATGGCCGGGCCGTCCAACCCGCACGCCCGGGTCGCCACCAGTGACCTGGCGAGCAAGGGCATCGCCGGCCAGTGGGACGAAGTAGCGGGGCAAATGCCCGATGGCGCGGTGATCATCGCTGCCATCACCAGTTGCACCAACACCAGCAACCCGCGCAACGTGATTGCCGCCGGTTTGCTCGCGCGCAACGCCAACAAGCTGGGGCTGGCGCGCAAGCCGTGGGTCAAGTCGTCGCTGGCACCGGGCTCGAAAACCGTGGCCCTGTACCTGAAAGAGGCGGGCCTGGATGACGAGCTGGAGCAGCTCGGTTTTGGCATCGTCGCTTTTGCCTGCACCACCTGCAACGGTATGTCCGGTGCGCTTGATCCGGTCATCCAGCAAGAGATCATCGACCGCGACCTGTACGCCACCGCCGTGCTTTCGGGCAACCGCAACTTCGACGGCCGTATCCACCCGTACGCCAAGCAGGCGTTCCTGGCGTCGCCGCCGCTGGTGGTGGCCTATGCGATTGCCGGCACCATCCGCTTCGACATCGAGAAGGACGTGCTCGGCGTGGTCGATGGCAAGGAAATCCGCCTCAAAGACATCTGGCCAAGCGACGAAGAGATCGACGCAGTGGTCAAGGCCGCGGTCAAGCCCGAGCAGTTCCGCCAGGTGTACATCCCGATGTTCGCCGTGCAGGAAGATACCGGGCCGAAGGTTACCCCGCTGTACGACTGGCGCCCGATGAGTACCTACATCCGCCGCCCGCCGTACTGGGAAGGCGCCCTGGCCGGCGAGCGCACGCTCAAGGGCATGCGCCCGCTGGCGGTGCTGCCGGACAACATCACCACCGACCACCTGTCGCCGTCCAACGCCATCATGCTCGACAGCGCCGCCGGTGAGTACCTGGCGAAAATGGGCCTGCCGGAGGAAGACTTCAACTCCTACGCCACCCACCGGGGCGACCACCTGACTGCCCAGCGCGCAACCTTCGCCAACCCGAAACTGTTCAACGAAATGGTCCAGGAAAACGGCAAGGTCAAGCAGGGTTCGCTGGCGCGCATCGAGCCGGAAGGCAAGGTCACCCGTATGTGGGAAGCGATCGAAACCTACATGGAGCGCAAGCAGCCGCTGATCATCGTTGCCGGTGCCGACTACGGCCAGGGCTCGTCCCGTGACTGGGCGGCCAAGGGCGTGCGCCTGGCCGGTGTCGAGGCCATCGTCGCTGAAGGTTTCGAGCGTATCCACCGTACCAACCTGGTGGGCATGGGCGTGTTGCCGCTGGAGTTCAAGCCGGGTGTCAACCGCAAGACCCTGGGCATCGACGGCACTGAAACCTTCGACGTGCTGGGCGAGCGCACCCCGCGGGCGACCCTGACCCTGGTCATCACCCGGGCCAACGGTGAGCGTGTCGAAGTGCCGGTGACCTGCCGCCTGGATACCGCCGAAGAAGTGTCGATCTACGAAGCGGGCGGGGTGCTGCAGCGCTTTGCCCAGGACTTCCTCGAATCGGCGGTCGCGGTTTGAGGTAGGGCCTCATCGCGGGTCAAGCCCGCTCCCACTGAACTGTGGGAGCGGGCTTGACCCGCGATAGCTCCCCCAAAGCACTCACAGGACAACTCAGCCATGGCTCACGTACCCCAGATCAAAATCCCCGCCACCTACATTCGTGGCGGCACCAGCAAGGGCGTGTTTTTCCGCCTCGACGACCTGCCGCAAAGCGCGCAGATCCCGGGCCCGGCCCGCGACGCACTGCTGCTGCGGGTGATCGGCAGCCCCGACCCCTACGGCAAGCAGATCGACGGCATGGGCGGCGCGACGTCGAGCACCAGCAAAACCGTGATCCTCTCGCGCAGCATCAAGCCCGAGCATGATGTCGACTACCTGTTCGGCCAGGTCTCGATCGACACCGCGTTCGTCGACTGGAGCGGCAACTGCGGCAACCTTTCGGCAGCCGTTGGTTCGTTCGCCATCAGCGCCGGCCTGGTCGACAGCAGCCGCATCCCGCATAACGGCGTGGCGGTGGTGCGCATCTGGCAGGCCAATATCGGCAAGACCATTATTGCCCACGTACCGATCACCAATGGTGAAGTGCAGGAAACCGGTGACTTCGAACTGGACGGTGTGACTTTCCCGGCCGCCGAAGTGCAGCTCGAATTCATGGACCCGGCCGCCGACGAAGACGGCGAGGGTGGCTCGATGTTCCCCACCGGCAACCTGGTCGACGACCTGGTGGTGCCCGGTGTCGGCACCCTGAAAGCCACGCTGATCAATGCCGGCATCCCGACCATCTTCATCCAGGCCGAGGCCCTCGGCTACACCGGTACCGAACTGCAGGAGGCGATCAATAGCGACCCGCAGGCCCTGGCCCGTTTCGAAACCATCCGTGCCTATGGCGCGGTGCGCATGGGCCTGATCGAGCATATCGACGAAGCCGCCAAGCGCCAGCACACGCCGAAAGTCGCCTTTGTTGCGCCAGCGACGGCCTATCAATCATCCAGCGGTAAAGCCGTGGCCGCCGGCGACGTTGATCTATTGGTACGGGCGCTGTCCATGGGCAAGTTGCACCACGCCATGATGGGCACCGCCGCGGTTGCCATCGGTACGGCTGCGGCAGTGCCCGGCACCCTGGTCAACCTCGCCGCCGGTGGTGGCGAGCGCACGGCCGTACGTTTCGGTCACCCCTCGGGCACCCTGCGCGTCGGCGCCGAAGCCCGCCAGGTGAACGGTGAGTGGACTGTCACCAAAGCAATCATGAGCCGTAGCGCTCGCGTACTGATGGAGGGCTGGGTACGGGTACCCGGTGATGCCTTCTAACCAGTAGCGGCGCTTGGCTCCCTGTTACCTACGTCAACAGTGAGATGTGAAATGAGTGCCAACGTTGATCTGAACAACCGTCCCGACTACGACCGGGTGCTGCAGGACATCGCCGATTACGTTCTCAGCTACAAGGTCGAGTCGCAGGAGGCGCTGGACACGGCGCGCAACTGCCTGATGGACACCCTGGGCTGCGGCCTGCTGGCCCTGCGCTTCCCGGAATGCACCAAGCACCTGGGGCCGTTGGTGGAGGGCACGGTGGTGCCGTTCGGCGCGCGGGTACCAGGTACCAGCTACCGCCTGGACCCGGTCAAGGCGGCCTGGGACATCGGTTGCATCGTCCGTTGGCTCGACTACAACGACACCTGGCTGGCCGCCGAATGGGGTCACCCCTCGGACAACCTCGGCGGCATTCTCGCCGTGGCCGATCACCTCTCGCAAAAGCGCGTGGCCAATGGCGAACCACCGTTGAGCATGCGCGTGGTGCTTGAGGCGATGGTCATGGCCCACGAGATCCAGGGCGTGATTGCCCTGGAAAACTCCTTCAACCGCGTTGGCCTCGATCATGTGCTGCTGGTCAAGGTCGCCTCGACGGCGGTGTGCGCCAAGCTCATGGGCGCCAATCGCGCACAGCTGCTGGCAGCGCTTTCCCATGCCTTTGTCGATGGTCAGGCGTTGCGCACTTACCGCCATGCGCCGAACGCCGGTTCGCGCAAGTCCTGGGCGGCGGGCGATGCCTCCAGCCGGGGCGTGCGCCTGGCCGATATCGCCCTGCGTGGCGAGATGGGTATCCCCGGGGTGCTGACGGCGCCACAGTGGGGCTTTTATGACGTGCTGTTCAGCCACACCAACAAGGACCTGGCGCTCAAGCCTGAAGACAAGCGTGCCTTCAGCCTGAGTCAGAAGTACGCCAGCTACGTGATGGAAAACGTGCTGTTCAAGATCAGCTTCCCGGCCGAATTCCATGCCCAGACCGCCTGCGAAGCGGCAGTGACCTTGCACCCGCAGGTGCGCAACCGCCTGCATGAAATCGAGCGTATCGTCATTACCACCCATGAGTCGGCGATCCGCATCATCTCCAAGGTCGGCACCCTGGCCAATGCTGCCGACCGCGATCACTGCATCCAGTACATGACCGCCGTGCCGCTGATTTTCGGTAATCTGGTGGCTGAGCAGTACGAAGATGATTTCCATGCCGCGCACCCGATCATCGACCGCCTGCGCGAGAAGATGGAGATCGTCGAAGAGCCGCGATTCACCCGCGAATACCTGGAGGCCGACAAACGCTCGATCGCCAATGCCGTGCAGGTGTTCTTCAACGATGGCTCGAGCACCGAGCAAGTGGTGGTGGAGTACCCGATTGGCCATCGCCGCCGTCGGGCCGAGGGGATTCCATTGCTGGAAGAGAAGTTCAAGGCCAACCTGGCGACGCGTTTTACCGGGCAGCGCAGCGCCGAGATCTTTGTCTTGTGCAAAGACCAGGCGGCGCTTGAGGCGACGGCGGTGCAGCGGTTTGTGGATTTGTTCGTGATCTGAAGGGCCTCATCGCCGGCAACGCCGGCTCCCACAGTGGTCCTGTGTAGACATTCCCTGTGGGAGCTGGCCTTGCCAGCGATGGCCTGCAAAGCAGGCCCAATAAAAAGCCCCGCCAATTGGCGGGGCTTTTTTTCACGCTAAGTCAGCTTAGGCTTGAACAACCGGAATCTTGGCGTTCGCAGCGGCTTCACGGAACTCGGCGATCTGGTCGAAGCTCAGGTAGCGGTAAACGTCGGCAGCCATGCTGTCGATGTTCTTCGCGTACTCCATGTACTCTTCGACGGTTGGCAGCTTGCCCAGGATCGAGGCAACAGCGGCCAGCTCGGCAGAGGCCAGGTAGACGTTGGCACCATCACCCAGACGGTTCGGGAAGTTACGGGTCGAAGTCGACACTACGGTCGAGTTCGCCGCAACACGTGCCTGGTTACCCATGCACAGCGAGCAGCCCGGCATTTCCATGCGCGCGCCAGCCTTGCCGTAGATGCCGTAGTAGCCTTCTTCGGTCAGCTGGTGAGCGTCCATCTTGGTTGGCGGCGACAGCCACAGACGGGTCGGGATCGAGCCTTTGACCTTGTCCAGCAGCTTGCCGGCAGCGCGGAAGTGACCGATGTTGGTCATGCACGAACCGATGAACACTTCGTCGATCTTCTCGCCCTGTACCGAGGACAGCAGACGAGCGTCGTCCGGGTCGTTCGGGGCGCAGAGCACAGGCTCTTTGACGTCGGCCAGGTCGATCTCGATGATCTCGGCGTATTCGGCGTCCTTGTCGGCAGCCAGCAGTTGCGGGTTGGCCAGCCAGGCTTCCATCGCTTGCGCGCGGCGTTCCATGGTGCGGGCATCGCCGTAGCCTTCGCTGATCATCCAGCGCAGCAGGGTGATGTTCGACTTCAGGTACTCGGCAACGGCTTTTTCTGGCAGCTTGATGGTGCAACCGGCAGCCGAACGTTCAGCCGAGGCGTCGGACAGTTCGAACGCTTGCTCGACGGTCAGCTCGTCCAGGCCTTCGATTTCCAGGATGCGGCCGGAGAAGGCGTTGATCTTGCCTTTCTTCTCGACGGTCAGCAGGCCTTTCTGGATGCCGTAGTAAGGGATGGCATGGACCAGGTCACGCAGGGTGATGCCCGGTTGCAGCTTGCCCTTGAAGCGCACCAGTACCGACTCCGGCATGTCCAGCGGCATGACGCCGGTGGCAGCGGCGAAGGCGACCAGGCCGGAACCGGCCGGGAACGAGATACCGATCGGGAAACGGGTGTGCGAGTCACCACCGGTACCGACGGTGTCCGGCAGCAGCATGCGGTTCAGCCAGCTGTGGATGATGCCGTCGCCTGGACGCAGGGACACGCCGCCACGGGTGCGGATGAAATCCGGCAGGGTGTGGTGGGTGGTGACGTCGATCGGCTTCGGATAGGCCGCGGTGTGGCAGAACGACTGCATGACCAGGTCGGCGGAGAAGCCCAGGCACGCCAGGTCTTTCAGCTCGTCACGGGTCATCGGGCCAGTGGTGTCCTGGGAGCCGACGGTGGTCATTTTCGGTTCGCAGTAGGTGCCTGGACGCACGCCTTTGCCTTCCGGCAGGCCGCAGGCTTTACCGACCATCTTCTGTGCCAGGGTGTAGCCCTTGCCGGTGTCGACAGGTGCTTCAGGCAGCTTGAACAGGTCGGTTGGGCCCAGGCCCAGCTCGGCGCGGGCTTTCTCGGTCAGGCCACGGCCGACGATCAGCGGGATACGGCCGCCAGCGCGGACTTCGTCGAGCAGCACCGGGGTCTTCAGTTCGAAGGTGGTGATGACGTCTTCGGTGCCGTGCTTGCAGACTTTGCCAGCGTGCGGGTAGACGTCGATGACGTCGCCCATGTTCAGGTTCGACACGTCGAACTCGATCGGCAGGGCGCCGGCGTCTTCCATGGTGTTGTAGAAGATCGGGGCGATTTTCGAGCCGAAGCAGAAGCCGCCAGCGCGCTTGTTCGGTACGTACGGGATGTCGTCGCCGAAGAACCACAGCACCGAGTTGGTGGCGGATTTGCGCGAAGAACCGGTACCGACCACGTCACCGACGTAGGCAACCGGGAAGCCTTTGGCTTTGACTTCTTCGATCTGCTTGAGCGGGCCGATGGCGCCTTGTTGCTCAGGCACGATGCCGTCACGGGCCATTTTCAGCATGGCCAGGGCGTGCAGCGGGATGTCAGGGCGCGACCAGGCGTCCGGGGCAGGGGACAGGTCGTCGGTGTTGGTTTCGCCAGGGACCTTGAACACGGTCAGGCTGTACTTGTCAGCGATGGCTGGCTTGCTGGTGAACCACTCACCGGCGGCCCAGGATTCCAGCACGGCCTTGGCGTGGGCATTGCCCGCCTTGGCTTTCTCGGCGACGTCGTGGAAGGCATCGAACATCAGCAGGGTGTGCTTGAGCTGTTCGGCGGCGACAGGGGCCAGTTCGGCGTTGTCCAGCAGCTCGACCATGGTGGCGATGTTGTAGCCGCCCTGCATGGTGCCCAGCAGCTCAACGGCGCGCTTCTTGTCGATCAGCGGCGAGGTGGCTTCGCCCTTGGCGATGGCGGAAAGGAAACCGGCCTTGACGTAGGCGGCTTCGTCCACTCCTGGTGGAACGCGATTGGTGATCAGGTCGACGAGGACTGCTTCTTCGCCAGCAGGGGGATTCTTCAGCAGCTCGACCAGGCCTGCGGTTTGTTCGGCGTTAAGCGGCTGGGGCACGATACCCTGGGCGGCACGCTCTTCGATGTGTTTGCGGTAGGCTTCAAGCACAGTTATTACCCTCATCAGTGGTCCCAAATGGGTGTCCGGGACGCTCATCCAGAAATTCCGGCAGCCATGCGCAATACGGCTTCTTGGGCCGCGTAGCCAGGGTTGCAGGAAATCCTTACAGAAGCTGCTTTCAAAGTTTTACGCCTGTAGAACGGAGGCTGATGAGGGCTGGCACGGGACATGCGTGAAGCGAATATCCCGGGCCAACGCCGTTCTACCGGATGAACTGTGCTCGTGACGCTTTGAAAACAGCTTCTAACGGACATTGCTGCCTTAAAAAGGCCGGATGATTCTACGGTAAAAAGTGGATAAAGGTAAGGCGCGCTGGATGACTTTAGCGGGTGACCCTCGTTAGACAAAGGGCTAACATGGCAACCTGTTCCACCGCCAAGCTGTCGGTTTTTTCATGTCCAATCAGTCAATTAAAACGCCTTGCGTCGGCCTCTGCTCCACGGTTTACGGGGACTTGGTGTGCCGTGGCTGCAAGCGTTTTCACCATGAAGTGATCAACTGGAACGGCTACAACGAAGATGAAAAGCGTGCGGTGTGGCTGCGCCTGGAGCAATTGCTGGTGCAGGTCATGGTGGCCAAACTTGAAGTCTTTGATGCCACGCGCCTGCGCCAGCAACTGGAGCAGCGCAAGATCCGCTTCGTAGCGCACCAGTCCGAGTATTGCTGGGCTTATCAACTGATTGCACGCGGGGCGCGGGTGATCCGCGAGCTGGAGGCCTACGGCATGGTGCTGCTGCCGGAGTTTCGCGACTGGGAGCTGCCCGAGCTGCGCGATGCCATTGATCGGGAATTCTTCTTGCTGTCCGAAGCCCATTACCAGCGCTATATCGCGCCGGGGTTTCTCAAGGACGCCTTGGGGTAGGTGGTCAAGCCTGCTCCTGTAGGAGCGGGCTTGACCCGCGATGAGGCCCTCAGCCCCTGGCCAGTTCCGTCAGATGCACCTTGACTTCCTCGGTCTTGAGCACCAGCACATCACACTCCAGCGCATCGAGCACCACCTCTGCGGTGTTGCCGATCAGCGCCCCGGAAATCCCGGTGCGGGCTACGGTGCCAATCACCGTCACCGCCGCTTCGTACTTTTTCGCCGTATACGGAATCAGCACATCGGCCGGGCCTTCGGCAACATGCAGGCGCTCATTGCTGATATCGAACTCGGCCTGGAACGCCGCGCACTCCTCGCGGTATTTGCGCTCGATGGTGTCCTTGAGCTGATACACCGGGTCGGACGCCGACAGCATCGGCGACGGATGGGCGCTGATCACGTGCAACTCGCCCTTGGCCAGGCTTGCGATCGCGTAGCCATGATCGATGATGCTGGTGTGCAGCAGGCGATGGGCCTCGTCGTGGTTGCCGACGTCGACTGCGGCGAGAATCACCCCGCCGGTCCAGGGCCGCTCGCTCTTGACCATCAGCACCGCGCACGGGCACTGGCGCAGCAGCTTCCAGTCGCTGGGGGTGAGCAGGGCGCGCTTGAGCGGGTTGTCCGGGCGGTGCTCCTTGATCACCAGCTGGCAGCCTTCGGCCTGCTGCACACTGATGATCGAGTCATGCAGGGTGTCGTGCCAGGCCTGCTCATGGGTCACGTTGTCGTAGCCATCATCATGCAGCTGGCTGGCCAGCAGGCTGAGCAGGGCGCTATGGTCCTGCTTCTTGTCGCACATCAGCAGGTGCAGGCGTGCGCCGGTGACCCCGGCGATCAGTTTGGCCCGGGTCAGCGCCCGGCTGTGGGCGTGGTCCGGGTCCAGTACCACCAGGATGCTGCGTACTTCTTGCATGAGCGTGAACTCCCTTCATAAATGGCGGCCAATGCCTGACTATAGTCGGCGCCAACTGCAACGGGCGTTGATATGTATCAAGCATAGTTCACTGGTGATCGGCGCTGCTGCCGGTATAATCGCCGGTCTTGCCGTTTGCCCTGCCTGTTTGTGAGCCTATGTCCCTTATCCCCGAAATCGAAGCCTTCCTTGGATGCCGTACCCCTGACGCCTGGGTCCAGGCGGCGCTCGCCGACCAGGAAACCCTGCTGATCGATCACAAGAACTGCGAGTTCAAGGCCGCCAGCACCGCGTTGAGCCTGATGGCCAAGTACAACACGCACCTGGATCTGATCAACATGATGTCGCGTCTGGCCCGCGAAGAGCTGGTGCACCACGAGCAGGTGCTGCGCTTGATGAAGCGGCGCAAGATCGCCCTGCGGCCGTTGTCGGCCGGGCGCTATGCCTCGGGCCTGCGCCGGGTGGTGCGCACCCATGAGCCGGTGAAGCTGGTCGACACCCTGGTGGTCGGTGCCTTTATTGAAGCGCGCAGCTGCGAGCGCTTTGCCGCGCTGGTGCCGCACCTGGACGAGGAGCTGGGCAAGTTCTATCACGGCCTGCTCAACAGTGAAGCGCGGCATTACCAGGGTTACCTCAAGCTTGCCCATCAGTACGGCGATGCGGCAGATATCGAGCGGGTGGTGGAGAAGGTCAGGGCGGTCGAGGCCGACCTGATCAGCAGCCCGGATGAAGAGTTCCGCTTTCATAGCGGCGTGCCGGCCTGATTAATCACTTCTTTTGAATGCCTGATCGCGGGGCAAGTCGGGTCGCCGCGATTGCCTTCTATCGACAAAATAATAAGCAAGCTAATTAATGCCTTGACGTTAGCTGCCTAAGCAGTAACATTGTGTAACTTACTGCCTAAGCAGGTATCTGTGTCCATGCAGCACTACACCCCGGAAAACTTCCAGAACTGCACCCTCGGCATGCTTCTGGGCCGCACCGCGCTGGTCAAAGACCGCATCATCGACAGCCACATGCAGCCTTACGGCGTGACTGCCGCGCAGTTCAAGGTGCTGATCATCGTCGCCCAGTACGGCGTCGACACCCCGGCCGAGCTGTGCCGCTACCTGTCGGTGGACAGCGGTTCGATGACGCGCATGCTCGACCGTCTCGAACAGAAAGACCTGATCGTGCGCCGCCGTTGCCCTGACGACCGTCGGCAGATTCGCCTGGGCCTCAGCGAAGAGGGGCAGAAACTGGCCGACCGCTTGCCAGAGATTGGCGCCGCAGCGATGAACGAACTGCTCGGCGTGCTCGAGCCCGGCGAGCTGGCCACCCTCGAAGCGATTCTGAGCAAGGTGCTGCTGGCCTCCGGCGACACCCTGGCGGCCATGCGCTTAGGCGCCAAGTAAGCGCCCATTTCACCTATTCACTCAGCCAAGGTATTAACAATGGCCACTACTTCTTCTGCGCACGACACCACGCAGGATCTCAACAACCAGCGCAAGCGCAAGACCTGGCTGTTGGCCCTGGCGTTGCTGATCGTCGTCGCCGGCGCTGGCGTCTGGGCCTGGCACGAGCTGTACGGGCGCTGGAGCGAAGAGACCGACGATGCCTATGTCAACGGCAACGTGGTGGAAATCACCCCGCTGGTCACCGGCACCGTGGTCAGCATCGGCGCTGACGATGGCGACCTGGTCCACGAAGGCCAGATGCTGCTCGAATTCGACCCCAGCGATGCCGAGGTCGGCCTGCAGGCCGCCGAGGCCAAGCTGGCGCGTGCGGTGCGCCAGGTGCGTGGCCTGTACAGCAACGTCGATGGCAAGAAGGCCCAGGTGGCCGCGCGCCAGGCCGAGCTGAAAAAAGCTCAGGAGAACTTCAACCGGCGCCAGACCCTGGCCGCCGGTGGGGCGATCTCCAAAGAAGAGCTGTCCCACGCCCGTGACGACCTGTCTTCGGCGCAAAGCGCCTTGAATGATGCTAAACAGCAACTCAACACCACCGCGGCGCTGGTCGATGACACCGTGGTGTCGTCGCACCCCGAGGTGATGGCCGCGGCCGCCGAGCTGCGCCAGGCCTACCTGAACAACGCCCGCACCACCCTGGTGGCGCCGGTCACCGGCTACGTCGCCAAGCGCACCGTGCAACTGGGCCAGCGCCTGCAACCGGGCACTGCGACCATGGCGGTGATCCCCCTGGACCAGCTGTGGATCGACGCCAACTTCAAGGAAACC
Organism: Pseudomonas sp. 2835; assembly: GCF_050435905.1. Lineage (NCBI taxonomy): Bacteria > Pseudomonadati > Pseudomonadota > Gammaproteobacteria > Pseudomonadales > Pseudomonadaceae > Pseudomonas > Pseudomonas sp. 2835. Next base: position 88,311 of record NZ_JBNDLE010000010.1, read on the forward strand.
CAGCTGCGCAACATGCGCATCGGCCAGCCGGTAGACATCGTTGCCGACCTGTACGGCAGCGACGTCAAGTACAGCGGCACCATCGACAGCCTCGGCGCCGGCACCGGCAGCGCCTTTGCCCTGCTGCCGGCGCAGAACGCCACCGGCAACTGGATCAAGATCGTCCAGCGCGTGCCGGTGCGCATTCATATCAATGCCGAGCAGTTGGCCAAGCACCCGCTGCGCATCGGCCTGTCGACCCAGGTCGAGGTCGATCTGCATGACCAGAGCGGCCCGGTGCTGGCCCAGCAGCCGCCGCAGAAGGCCTCGTTCGCCACCCAGGTGTACGACCGTCAGCTGGTCGAAGCCGATCGCCTGATCAGCAAGCTGATCCATGACAACAGTGCCGGTTCCAGCAAGACGGCGCAGCGATGAGCGCCAATCAGGCTTCCTTTACCCCGCCAAGCCTGTTGCTGACCACCATCGGCCTGTCGTTGGCGACCTTCATGCAGGTGCTCGACACCACCATCGCCAACGTGGCGTTGCCGACCATTTCCGGCAACCTCGGCGTCAGCTCTGAGCAGGGCACCTGGGTCATCACCTCGTTTGCGGTGAGCAACGCCATTGCCTTGCCGCTGACCGGCTGGCTGAGCCGGCGCTTCGGTGAGGTCAAGCTGTTCATCTGGGCCACGCTGCTGTTCGTGCTGGCGTCGTTCCTCTGCGGCATTGCCCAGTCGATGCCCGAGCTGGTCGGCTTTCGCGTGCTCCAGGGCATCGTTGCCGGGCCGCTGTATCCGATGACCCAGACCCTGCTGATCGCAGTCTATCCGCCGGCCAAGCGCGGCATGGCCCTGGCGTTATTGGCCATGGTTACGGTGGTGGCGCCGATTGCCGGGCCGATTCTCGGCGGCTGGATCACCGACAGCTACAGCTGGCCGTGGATCTTCTTCATCAACGTGCCGATCGGCCTGTTCGCCGCCGCTGTGGTGCGCCAGCAGATGCGCACACGCCCGGTCAGCACCAGCCGCCAGCCGATGGACTACATCGGCCTGCTGAGCCTGATCATCGGCGTCGGTGCCTTGCAGATCGTGCTCGACAAGGGCAATGACCTGGACTGGTTTGAGTCCGGTTTCATCGTCATTGGCAGCCTGATCTCGGTGGTGTTCCTCGCGGTATTCATCATCTGGGAACTGACCGACAAACACCCGGTGGTGAACCTGCGCCTGTTCGTGCACCGCAACTTTCGCATCGGCACCATCGTGCTGGTCGGCGGCTATGCCGGGTTCTTCGGCATCAACCTGATCCTGCCGCAGTGGCTGCAGACGCAGATGGGCTACACCGCCACCTGGGCGGGCCTGGCGGTGGCGCCGATCGGCCTGTTGCCGGTGCTGATGTCGCCGTTTGTCGGCAAGTACGCGCACAAGTTCGACCTGCGTGTGCTGGCGGGGCTGGCGTTCCTGGCGATTGGCGCCAGTTGCTTCATGCGTGCCGGTTTCACCAACGAGGTGGACTTCCAGCACATCGCCCTGGTGCAGCTGTTCATGGGGATCGGCGTGGCGCTGTTCTTCATGCCGACCTTGAGCATCCTGCTCTCCGACCTGCCGCCGCACCAGATCGCCGACGGCTCGGGGCTGGCGACCTTCCTGCGGACCCTGGGCGGCAGTTTTGCCGCGTCACTGACCACCTGGATCTGGATTCGCCGGGCCGACCAGCACCATGCCTACCTGAGCGAGAACATCAGCACCTACGAACCTGCGACCCGCGAGGCGCTGAACCAGCTGGGCGGGGCGAGCGGGCAGTCGTATGCGCAGCTGGAGCGGATGCTCAGCAGTCAGGCGTACATGATGTCGACGGTGGATTATTTCACCCTGATGGGCTGGATTTTCGCAGGCTTGATATTGCTGGTGTGGCTGGCCAAGCCGCCGTTTGCGGCCAAGGCCGGGCCGGCGTCGGCGGGGCACTGAAGTAGAAGCATCGCCGGCAAGGCCGGCTCCCACAGGAACCTTGTGGGAGCTGGCCTTGCCAGCGATTGGGCCTGTCAGGGAAAAGCAAAAGGCTGCAGTTGAAACCCTTGCTCGTCCACCTCCAGCGCCCAGCCTTGCCGGTCCCAATCGCCCAGCACGATACGCCGCGCCGGTTGATCGCCAACCACCAGCTTGTGAATCGCCGGTCGATGGGTGTGGCCATGCACCAGGGTGCGCACACCGTATTGCTGCATGATCCGCGGCACTTCTTCGGCGGTCACGTCGACAATGTCGTTGGCCTTCATCCGCGTCTGTGCCCGGCTTTCGCTTCGCAGCTTGCGTGCAAGCTTCTGCCGGGTGCTCAGCGGCAGATGCCGAAGAATCCACAGGCTCAACGGGTTGCGCAGGTAGCGGCGCATTTTCATGTAGGCCAGGTCGCGGGTGCACAGGCTGTCGCCGTGCATCAGCAACACCGGCTCGCCGCCCATCTCGACCACGCTCGGGTCGGCCAGCAGGGTGCAGCCAGCGGCCTTGCAAAAGGCCTGGCCGAGCAGGAAGTCGCGGTTACCGTGCATCACAAAGACCTGCGTGCCGCTGTCGCTCAAGGCGCGCAGGGCCTGGCAGATCGAGGTCTGGAAGGGCGTCATGGCGTCGTCGCCGATCCATGCCTCGAAAAAATCGCCGAGGATGTACAGCGCCTCGGCGTGCCGCGCGCGACCGTCGAGCAGATCAACAAACGCCCGGGTGATGTCCGGGCGTTCTTCTTGCAGGTGCAGATCAGAGATCAGCAGTATCACTCAATGATCTCGGCTTTCTCGATGATCACGTCGTCCTTCGGCACGTCCTGGTGACCGGACTTGGAACCGGTGGCGACTTTCTCGATGGCGTCGACAACCTCAGTACCTTCGGTCACTTTGCCGAATACCGCGTAACCCCAACCCTGCACGTTCTTGCCGCTGTGGTTGAGGAAGTCGTTGTTCGAGGCATTGATGAAGAACTGCGCCGAGGCCGAGTGCGGCTCCATGGTGCGAGCCATGGCGATGGTGTACTTGTCGTTCTTCAGGCCGTTGTCAGCTTCGTTCTGGATGCTGGCACGCTTGTCACGCTTCTCGTTCATGCCTGGCTCAAAACCGCCGCCCTGGATCATGAAACCCTTGATTACACGGTGGAATACGGTGTTGCTGTAGTGGCCAGCGTTAACGTATTCGATGAAGTTGGCCACGGTGATCGGGGCTTTCTCGGCGTTCAGCTCGATGACGATGTCGCCGTGGTTGGTAGTCAGTTTGACTTTGGACATGCTTGAAACTCGCTCTGTTCGGGGGTTTTGCGGTGGTGTAGCTTCAAGCTTCAAGTGGCAAGCTGCAAGAAAAAGCGCACTGCGTTCGTCTTGAAGCGTGTTGCTTGTAGCTTGAAGCTGCTATTTGACCTGTCGGCAGCTCGACCGCTTCGGCTATGATAAGCGCTTTGATTCAGTCGGCCTACCCAGGCCGTGCACCCCGTATTCAAGGATCCTATGAGCAAGCCCACTGCCGACACCGCTCCCAACGCCGCTGCCAAAGGCGCTCCCGCCATCCCTGCGAACTTCCTGCGTCCGATCGTGCAGGCAGACCTGGACTCGGGCAAGCACAGCAGCATCGTCACCCGTTTCCCGCCAGAGCCCAACGGTTACCTGCACATCGGCCATGCCAAGTCGATCTGCGTGAACTTCGGCCTGGCCCAGGAATTCGGTGGGGCCTGTCACCTGCGTTTCGATGACACCAACCCGGCCAAAGAGGACCAGGAGTACATCGACGCGATCCAGAGCGACATCAAGTGGCTGGGCTTCGAGTGGACCGGCCCGGTGCGCTACGCTTCGCAATATTTCGACCAGTTGCACGACTGGGCGGTCGAGCTGATCAAGGCCGGCAAGGCCTACGTCTGCGACCTGACCCCGGAGCAGGCCAAGGAATACCGTGGCAACCTGACCACCCCGGGCCAGAACAGCCCGTTCCGCGAGCGCTCGGTTGCAGACAACCTCGACCTGTTTGCGCGCATGAAAGCCGGCGAGTTCAAGGACGGCGAGCGTGTGCTGCGGGCCAAGATCGACATGGCCTCGCCGAACATGAACCTGCGCGACCCGATCCTCTACCGCATCCGTCATGCCCATCACCACCAGACCGGTGATGCCTGGTGCATCTACCCCAACTACGACTTCACCCACGGTCAGTCGGACGCCATCGAAGGCATCACTCACTCGATCTGCACCCTCGAGTTCGAAGGCCATCGCCCGCTGTACGAGTGGTTCCTCGACAATCTGCCGGTGCCGGCCAAGCCGCGCCAGTACGAGTTCAGCCGCCTGAACCTGAACTACACCATCACCAGCAAGCGCAAGCTCAAGCAACTGGTCGACGAGCAGCACGTCAACGGCTGGGACGACCCGCGCATGTCGACCCTGTCGGGTTTCCGCCGTCGTGGTTACACCCCGGCGTCGATCCGCAACTTCTGCGAAATGGTCGGCACCAACCGCTCCGACGGCGTGGTCGACATGTCGATGCTCGAATTCAGCATCCGTGACGACCTTGACCGCACCGCGCCACGCGCCATGTGCGTGCTGCGCCCGCTGAAAGTGGTCATTACCAATTACCCTGAAGGCCAGGTCGAGAACCTCGAACTGCCGCGCCACCCCAAAGAAGACATGGGCGTGCGCGCACTGCCATTTGCCCGTGAAATCTTCATCGACCGCGACGACTTCATGGAAGAGCCGCCCAAGGGCTACAAGCGCCTTGAGCCGGCCGGTGAAGTGCGCCTGCGCGGCAGCTACGTGATCCGCGCCGACGAGGCGATCAAGGACGCCGACGGCAACATCGTCGAGCTGCGCTGCTCGTACGATCCCGACACCCTGGGCAAGAACCCCGAAGGCCGCAAGGTCAAGGGCGTGATCCACTGGGTGCCGGCTGACGCCAGCGTCGAATGCGAAGTGCGCCTGTACGACCGCCTGTTCCGCTCGGCCAACCCCGAGAAGACCGAAGATGGCGGCAACTTCCTTGACAACATCAATCCTGATTCGCTGCAGGTGCTGACCGGTTGTCGTGCGGAACCTTCCCTGGGCCAGGCCCAGCCAGAAGACCGCTTCCAGTTCGAGCGCGAAGGCTACTTCTGCGCCGACCTGAAAGACTCCCAGCCGGGTCGCCCGGTGTTCAACCGCACCGTGACCCTGCGCGATTCGTGGGGCAGCTAAGGAACTCTCGTGCTTACCATCTACAACACGCTCAGCAAGACCAAGGAAGTCTTCAAACCGCTTGAAGGCAACAAGGTGCGGATGTACGTCTGCGGCATGACCGTCTACGACTTCTGCCACCTGGGCCACGGGCGCAGCATGGTCGCCTTCGACCTGGTGACCCGCTGGCTGCGTTACAGCGGCTACGACCTGACCTATGTGCGCAACATCACCGACATCGATGACAAGATCATCAACCGGGCCAACGAAAACGGCGAAAGCTTCGACGCCCTGACCGCCCGCATGATCGACGCGATGCACGAAGACGAGCGCCGCCTGAACATCCTGCCGCCGGACCAGGAGCCGCGTGCCACCGACCACATCGCCGGCATGCACGCGATGATCCAGACCCTGATCGACAAGGGCTATGCCTACGCGCCGGGTAACGGCGACGTGTACTACCGGGTCGGCAAGTTCGTCGGCTACGGCAAGCTGTCGCGCAAGAAGATCGAAGACCTGCGCATCGGCGCGCGTATCGAGGTTGACGAAGCCAAGCAGGACCCGCTCGACTTCGTCCTCTGGAAGGGCGTCAAGCCCGGCGAGCCGAGCTGGGAGTCGCCATGGGGCGCGGGCCGTCCGGGCTGGCACATCGAGTGCTCGGTGATGTCCACCTGCTGCCTGGGCGAGAGCTTCGACATCCACGGCGGTGGCAACGACCTGGAGTTCCCGCACCACGAGAACGAAATCGCCCAGAGCGAGGCAGCCACCGGCAAGCAGTACGCCAATTCGTGGATGCACTGCGGCATGATTCGCATCAATGGCGAGAAGATGTCCAAGTCCTTGAACAACTTCTTCACCATTCGCGACGTGCTCGACAAGTATCACCCGGAGGTGGTGCGCTACTTGCTGGTGTCGAGCCACTACCGCAGCTCGATCAACTACTCCGAAGACAGCCTGCGCGAGTCCAAGGGTGCCCTGGAGCGTTTTTACCACGCCCTGCGCGGCTTGCCGCGGGTGGCTGCGGCAGGTGGCGAAGAGTACGTCGAGCGTTTCACCGCGGCGATGAATGACGACTTCGGCACTCCCGAAGCCTGCGCCGTGTTGTTCGACCTGGTGCGCGAGATCAACCGCCTGCGCGAGAACGACCCACAGGCTGCTGCCGGCCTGGCCGGTCGCCTGCGCGAACTGGGGGATCTGCTCGGTGTGCTGCAGCTTGAGGCCGATGACTTCCTGCGCGCTGGCGCCGAAGGCAAGGTCGACGCCAGCGAAGTTGAAGCCTTGATCCAGGCGCGCCTGCAAGCGCGTACCGACAAGAACTGGGCCGAATCCGACCGCATCCGCGACCAGCTGACCGCCATGGGCGTGGTGCTGGAAGACGGCAAGGGCGGCACCACCTGGCGCTTGGCTGACTAAGCAATCGCGGGGCAAGCCCGCTCCCACAGAAGACTGCAATCCTCTGTGGGAGCGGGCTTGCCCCGCGATGAGCCCCTAACTGACGACACCCGTCCTGCAGTGCAACACCAGTTTCGCCCCACCCAGCTCACTCCCGCCGACCTCCAGCTCAAAGCCATGCAGGTCAACGATCGCCGCAACGATCGACAGGCCCAGCCCGAACCCCGGGTGACGCTGGCCTTCCTCACTGCGATAAAAGCGCTTCAACACCGCCCCACGCTCGTCCACGGGAATTCCCGGGCCGCTGTCGTGTACTTCGATATGCAGCCCCTTGGCATCTGTCAGTGCGCGCATCAGCACCTGGCCCTGGGCCGGGGTGAACTTGATCGCGTTGCCCACCAGGTTGGCCAGCGCCTCGAACAGCAGCTCGCGGTCACCATGCAGCACCGGTAGTTGTTCGGGCATGTCCAGGGTCAAACCAATCTCGCCGTCTTCGGCCAGCGGCAGGTAGAAGTCATGCAGCTCCTGCAACAGCCCATGCGGATCGAGCTCGACGAAGCCTGCACGGCGCTGGCGGTCTTCCAGCTCGCTGATGCGCAGCAACCCGCGAAAGCGCGCCATCAGCGTGTCGGTCTCGCCAATCGCCTGTTCCAGCGCCTCGGCTTGCGGCGAGTCATCGCCGGCTTGCTGGCGAATGCGGTAGAGCTGGGCGCGCAGGCGGGTCAGCGGGGTGCGCAGGTCGTGGGCGATGTTGTCGCACACGCCTTTGACTTCATGCATCAGGCGCTCGATGCGGTCGAGCATGGCGTTGACGATGGCCGCCAGCATGTCCAGCTCGTCGCGCCGCGCCGACAGCGGCAGGCGCCGGGTCAGGTCGCCGGAAACAATCTGCTCGGCGCTGGCCTGGATCGCGCGGATACGCTTGAGCGGCCTGCGCCGCAGCAAGTACCAGCCGGCGATGCCGGGAATGATAGTCAGCGACAGGCCCCAGAGCAGGGCGTGGAGGATGATCCGGGTGACCACGAACAGCGAACCGTTGTCGCGCACCAGCAGCAGCCAGCGGCCATCGCGAACCTTGATCGCCACCGCATCGCAGCTGTCGCGGGGCAGGTGCGGGTCGTCGGCGTCCAGGCAGCGGCTCAGTTCATGGATCTTGCCGTCAAGGCCAAGCTCTGGCGGTACTTGGCGGATCTGCCCGCCGAGCGGATTGAACTGCGCGTCGAACAGCCCATAGGCATCGAAACTGCGTTCTTCAAAGGCCTGGCTGGCAATCAGCGCGTCATCGAGCTGCTTGCCGCTCATGTGCGCGAACAGGTGCTGGCGCTGCAGTAGGGAGTGGCGGGTGAGCTTGTTCAGGTAGTCCGATACCTCGAAGTACAGCACCCCCATGAGGATGCTGCTCCAGGCCACGAACAGAAAGCTGTACAGCGCCAGCAGGCGGCTGGTGGACGAGCTCCAGCCCTTAGACGGGTTCGGCAATGGCATAGCCCGAGCCCCGCACGGTGCGAATCAGCGGTGTCTGGCCGGCGGCGTCGATCTTCTTGCGCAAGCGTCCGATATGCACGTCGATCAGGTTGGTGCCCGGGTCGAAGTGATAGCCCCAGACTTCCTCGAAAATCATCATCCGGGTAATGACCTGGCCGGCATGACGCATGAGAAATTCCAGCAGCTTGTACTCGGTGGGCAGCAGGTTGAGGGTCTGCTCGCCGCGCTTGGCCTCGTGGCTGATCAAGTCCAGCTCAAGGTCGGCGACCTGCAGGCGGGTCTGCGCCAGCGGCACGCTGTTACGGCGCAACAGCACCTCGACGCGGGCGGCCATTTCGTCGGAGGCAAACGGCTTGGTCAAGTAGTCATCACCGCCGGCGCGCAGGCCGCGGACCCGTTCGTCGACATCCGAGAGGGCGCTGATCATCAGGATCGGCGTGGCGATCTTCAGGGTGCGCAGGGTGGTGACGATGGTCAGGCCGTCGACTTCCGGAAGCATCCGGTCCAGGGTGATCAGGTCGTAACCGCCGGCAATGGCCTTGGCCAGGCCTTCGCGGCCGTTGTCGGCCCATTCCACTTCCAGGCCATGGCTGGAAAGCTCGGCGACGATCTCCTGGGCGGTGACAGCGTCGTCTTCGATAGTCAGTACGCGGGGCATGCTTTTACCTGGGCGGCGGGTAGAGACTTGATTGTGCCAAAGAATAGGCGGTGCCCGGGTTAAAGAAAAATTCATCTAGGGGAGGGGCCACAATGGGCCGGCGTGCACCGGCCCCTGTGGGAGCCGGCGTTGCCGGCGATGGGCCGCAACGCGGCCCCCTGTTGCAGGTCAGGCGACTTTTACAACCCAGCCCGCCGGGCCTTCGATGTCGCCGCTCTGGATGCCGGTCAGCTCGCTGTAGAGCTTCTGGGTGACCGGGCCAACCTCGGTTTCGCTGTAGAACACATGCAGCTTGTCGCCGTACTGGATGCCGCCGATCGGGGTGATCACCGCGGCGGTACCGCAGGCGCCAGCCTCGACGAAGCGGTCCAGGTTGTTGATCAGCACGTCGCCTTCGATGACCTTCAGGCCCAGGCGCGATTGCGCCAGTTCCATCAGCGACAGGCGGGTGATGCCCGGCAGCACGGACGCGGATTTCGGCGTGATGAACTCGTTGTTGGCGGTGATGCCGAAGAAGTTGGCCGAGCCGACTTCCTCGATCTTGGTGTGGGTCAGCGGGTCAAGGTAGATGCAGTCGGCAAAGCCGGCTTGCTTGGCCTTGTAGCCCGGCTGCAGGCTGGCTGCGTAGTTGCCGCCCACCTTGGCAGCGCCGGTGCCTTGTGGCGCGGCGCGGTCGTAGTCGGAAATCAGGAACTTGTGCGGGGTCATGCCGCCCTTGAAGTACGAGCCGACCGGGATGGCGAAGATCGAGAAGATGAACTCCGGCGCGGTCCGCACGCCGATGTTGTCGCCCACGCCGATGACGAACGGACGCAGGTACAGCGCACCCTTGCCGTACGGCGGAATGAAACGCTCGTTGGCCTTGACCACCTGCTTGCAGGCGTCGATGAACTGTTCGGTGGACACCTGCGGCATCAGCAGGCGGTCGCAACTGCGCTGCATGCGCAGGGCGTTCTGGTCCGGGCGGAACAGGTTGATCGAGCCGTCCTTGCAGCGGTAGGCCTTCATCCCCTCGAAGCATTGCTGGCCATAATGCAGCGCGGTCGAGCCTTCGCTGATGTGCAGCTGGTTGTCTTCGGTCAGGGTGCCCTTGTCCCACTCGCCGTTACGGAAATAGGACAGGTAGCGCTTGTCGGTCTTGATGTAGTCGAAGCCCAGCTTGTCCCAGTTAATGCTTTCGTTACTCATGGCACCCTCGATTCGGTTGCAGATGCCTGCTCAGGCAGGCGGTTCTTATTGCGCACTCGGCCACGATAATACATCCCGTGCAGATCGGGAACGCCCAGTCATAGATTGGACCTTGGTCGCAGTGAAAATCTTCAGCCACCGAGCTGGCGCAGCAGTGCCAGACGCATGCCGAAGCCGATCAGCAGGGTGCCGAACACCCGGTTCTGCAGTTTCTGCTTCCAGGGGCTGGCGGCAAGCCAGCGCCCCAGGCGATCGCCGCTCAGGGCATAGAGAGCATCAAAGCCCAGGCCGACCACCACCAGCACCGTGCCGAGCACGGCAAACTGCTGGCCGACCGCAGCGCCGTGCGGGTCGATGAACTGCGGCAACAGCACCGAGCAGAACAGCAGCGCCTTGGGGTTGAGCAGGTTGGTCAGCAGGCCCTGGCGCAATGCCGCCTGCCAGCGCCCGCGCTGCTGCACCCCGGTGTGACGCGGCGGCAGCGGTGCGACCGGAGCGCAGAGCAATTGCCAGCCGAGCCAGGCCAGGTAAATACCGCCGGCAATGCTCAGCAGGTCAAACGCCCAGGGGTGACTGCGCAGCAGGGCGGCCAAGCCCAGCGCCGCCAGGGTTACGTGCGCCGCGCGGGCGAAGGCCAGGCCCAGAGCGGTCACCAGGGCCTGGCGCCGGCCCTGGCTGGCGCCGGTATTGAGCAGCAGGAACATGTCCGGGCCGGGTACCAGGTAGACCACCAGCAAGGCGGCGCAAAACAGGCTGTATTGAGACATGACGGGCTCCTGCGCAAGTAACGGGACGAGAAAATTCTAAGCGCGAAAGGCCTGGCAGGTGCTTGCGATTATTGCGTCTTTGCCGGGGTGTATTGCTATAAACTGCCACGATCTACCGTACAGAATTAAGATCATGCTAAAAATCACCCTCGACGCTTTTGATCGCAAGATTCTCGATGCCCTGCAGCGCAATGCCCGCCTGAGCAATGTCGAGCTGGCCGAAGCCATTGGCCTGTCGCCCTCGCCGTGCCTGCGCCGGGTGCGGCTGCTGGAAGAGGCGGGGCTGATCAAGGGCTACGCCGCGCAACTGGACCGCGATGAAGTCGGCCTGGGCCTGACGGTGTTCGTCGGGGTCAAGGTCGAGCGCCACCACGAGCCGGCCGCCCAGGCCTTTCAGCAAGCGGTGCTGGCGCTGCCGCAGGTAATTGCCGCGCACCTGGTGTCCGGCGAGTCGGACTTCCTCCTGCAAGTGGTGGTGCCGGACCTGCGCAGCTACGAGCGCTTTCTCATCGACACCTTGCTCAAATTGCCCGGCGTCAGTGATATCCGCAGCAACTTCGCCATCCAGACCGTCAAGCCGCACGGCCCGTTGCCGCTGGATCACCTGAGCGTGGCCGAGGAAAACAAGCGTTGACCGCTGTCTGGCCCGGGCGCATTATCGAGCTATGAAGATTTGCCTGCTGACCTCGTCGCGTACCACTACCACCGCTATACGCGGGGCGGGTACGGCTGCTTAACCTTAGGCAGCAGGTAATCCAAGGCCCCGCCAGCAATGGACGGGGCCTTGTCTTTTCTCCGTCCGGGCTGGCCAATCACGGAGAGATGAAGATGCAAGCAAAACGCGCACTGCTGGTCCTGGATATGCAGGTGGGTTTGTTCCATGGCCCCGAACAGCCCTGGCAGGGTGAGCAGGTGCTCAACCGGATCAACAGCCTGATTGGCGCTGCGCATAACGCCCAGGCACCGGTTTTTGCGGTTCGCCACACCGGGCCCGAAGGTTCGCCGATTGCCGCCGGCAGCCCCGCGTGGCAGTTGTTGCCGGCCCTGGCGATCGACCCCGCACGTGACACTGTCTTCGATAAAACCCGCCCCAGTGCTTTCTTTGCCACCACGCTGGCCGATCAACTGCGCGAAGCCGGTATCGATGAACTGATCATCGTCGGCCTCAAGACCCAGTACTGCGTCGACACCAACTGCCGGGTTGCCCGCGAGCTTGGCTTCAACGTCGTACTGGTCAGCGATGCCCACACCTGCATGGACACCCCTGGCTTGCCCGCCGAGGCGATCATCGCCCACCACAACCTGACCCTGGGCGGCGCCTTTGCCCGCCTGCAATCAAGCGCGGATGTGCAGTTCTGAGCCTTCGCCCAGTTGCAGGTAGCCGTCCAGCGCCAGTTGCTGCATGAACACCCGGTCGTGGGACGCTACCAGCAAGGTCCCGCGATACTGGCGCAGCATTGCTTCCAGGGCGGCGAGGGAGGGCAGGTCGAGGTGGTTGCTCGGCTCGTCGAGTAACAGCAGGCCCACCGGGGTGTCGCGGTACAGCACCCCGGCCAGGGTTGCCTTGAGCCGCTCGCCGCCGCTGAGCACGCCGCTGGGCAAGTTGATGCGCTCAGCACCCAGGCCCAGCTGCGCCAGGCGCGTGCGCAGGAGGCTCTCATTGGCATTGGCATTGGCACTGGCGCTGCGCAGGTACTCGAGCACCGATTGCCCGGCGGGCAGCAGGCTGCAGTGCTGGTCGAGCAAGGCGACTTCGCTGCGTACTTCAAACGTCCCTGCGGCCGGCGCCCGTTGCCCGGCCAGTACCTTGAGCAAGGTGGATTTACCGCTGCCATTGGCCCCGATCAGGCCCAGGCGTTCACCGCTGTACAGGCTTAGATTGACAAGCCCTTGATGGGCGAAGGGCAATTGCAGGTCTTGAAGTACGACTACCTGACTGCCGCTCGGTTGTCGCGGCGCGGGCGCATGGATCACGATCGGGCAGGCAGTTTCAACCTGCTGCGCCGCATCGCGCACCTGCGTATTCAGGGCCAGGCGCGCCGCCTGATGATCACGCTGCTGCTTGCCGGCAGTGGTTTCGCTGCGTTGCTGCTGGCGGTCGAGAAGGATCTTCGCCTGGTTGGCCGAACGCGCGGCCTTGCTGGCGCGAGACTGCTGGCGCTGCAGGCGCTCGCGCTGTTGCTGCAGCTCGCGGGCCTGGCGTTGGCGTTCGAGCTTGAGGCGGTCCAGGGTGCGTTCGGCCTGCTCGGCCTGCGCGCTTTTGCACTGGGCGTAGAAGCTGTAATTACCGCCGTAGCTGCTCAGGCCCAGGGGCGACAGCTCGACAATGCGTTCCATGCGCTCAAGCAGCTCGCGATCATGACTGATCACCAGCACGCCCTTGTTCCAGCCCTCGAGCAGGGTCATCAGCGCCTCACGGCTGGTGGCGTCCAGATGGTTGCTGGGTTCGTCGAGAATGAGGTAATCGGCATCACTGACAAAAGCCCCGAGCAGCGCCACGCGCATGGCCTGACCGCCGCTCAGGGTCTTTGCGCGGTGCGCCCAGCTCAGCTGTGCCAGGCCGTGCTGATCAAGCTGCGCCTGCAGGCGTTCGCGAATGTCCCAGCGCTCGCCGACGCAATCGAAGTCCGCAGTTTGGGTGCTGCCGGCCTCGATGCGCAGCAGGGCATCGATCACCTCGCGCACCTGGGCCAGGTCCGCCACCGTGGCACCGGCATCGGCCAGATGCTGACCCACATAGTGCACCCGGCCACGACGCAGGCAGCGGCCTTCGCTGGGCGGCAAGCGCCCGGCCAAAACGTGCGCCAGCAACGACTTGCCCACGCCATTGCGCCCGACCAGGCCAGTACGGCGCTGGTCGAAGGTCTCGACAAGATCGGAAAACAACAACCTGCCATCCGGCAAGGCGAGGGTGACGCTGTCCAGCGTCAGGATCGACGTATTCGTCATGCATAACTCCATGAAATGCCCGCGACGTCCCCGTAAAGGGGCTGAAGACTGGCCGTCGCAAAGACGGCGGCATTAATGGCGCATTGGACGAATACCTCGGGGAGATGGGTGAGGGGACAGCTTAGGGCGCAGAGCGTTGCGGGTAAAGAGCCATTCAGTCCAGGTGGTCAAACCTGCGACGCCTGAAGAATAAACTGGAGCCGGAACCTGATATGAGCAATGACACAAGCCAGATGTCCAGTCCGTACCAGTACGTGTCAGGGAATGCGAACATGCCATAGATACCGGCTCCCCAAAGCGAAATCCCCAGCCACTTTCTGATCGGGTAGGGTTTCAGGCAGTGGTCCACCACGGACATCAGGATCATTGCGAAGCACATTTGTGTAATTGCAGACATGGCGTATGCCCTGCTCAGGCCCAGCGTTCGGGATTGAATCGGTGGCGCCTGAAGAACAACTCCAGCCCACCGACAACGGCAAAGAGTGAAACGAGGTGCAAGTCAAAGCCAAGCCAATGGCTTTCGGTCAGCGTTAACCTGCCCAGCAAGCCGCCACCCAGGAACGTAAGACCGAGCCATTTTCGTGGCCTGTAGGGCTTGATCAGACGGTCTATCAGGATGAAAAACGCCAGGACAAGGAAGAATTGATTGGACTCTGACATGGTATTTTTCAGCCTCGACTTTCAATGATCATTGAGGAGGCTGAACGTTGGGGGCCAATGCCGCCACTCACCGAAGCTTGGAGGCTGACGATGACATCTCCAGCATGGTAGGTGGGTAAGCGGCCGCTTATGAAGTCGCCTGATTCAGAGTTGGTGGCTTTTCCAAACAATGGATTGCTCAGCCAAGTGGTTAAGCCGCCAAAACCTGAGGCTAAAGTAGTTATCACTGTGTGGCGCTGGTCGTTCAACCTATCCGCTTGCTGACGGCTCAACGCTCGAGAAACAGCGACTTTCATCTCACAAGCACGCTTGCCGGCCTGCATTCTGTCGTAGAGCGCCACGAGCATTGTGTTGACCTGGTAGTGCGCCCCCTTTGCTTCGCTGATATGCAACTCGCGCAGCCGTGCGCGATCATCCGGCATGACCACAATTTGCGAGACATGGAAAACGATGCCGAAGTTGCCGGCGTACTCATAGGTTTTTTCGATCTGCACAACAACCTTCCCTGTGTAATACAGACGCGCCAGGCGCACCTCATCGACGTGCAGGGAAAGATGCCCAAATCAACTTCGGGCGTATGTCGTACTACTCCGACATCAAGGTAGGACCGATCCCAAATTAGCGGATGACGGTCTGTCGAAGAGGCTCGTTCATTCGTCCGGTTGAAATTTGCGGCGTCCCTTAACCAGAGTCATGCCCGCGAACAATACGAATAAAGGGAACAGTTTCAGATTCAACTCATGCCAATAAAGGCCACCCGGCACAAATTGCAACGTAACGGCGGCTGTCATCAGTGCCAGGCCCAGCCATTTGCGGAGTAAATAGGGTTTCAGGCAATGATCCATAAATGCAATCAGGATCAGTGCGTAGCACAGCTGGGTAACGTCAGACATGGGCAGCACTCAAGCGTCCTCCTCGAATCGGTTGCGCCTGAAGAGCAACTCCAAGCTAGCAATCATGCCGACGCCAAACAATACGACGCCACAACGTATTCTTAGCCGATAAGGCCAGACGAGGAAATACAGGAGGTAAAACACAACCAGAAGGATGGTGTATTGAAGATACTCACTCATTCGTCAGGTTGAAACTTGCGGCGTCCGATGATTAGCGTCGTGCCTGCGCAGAATACGAGCAAAGGCACTAGGAACAGATCCCTAGTCTCCCAATAGGTGCCACCTGGTTTAAACAGTAAAGTGATGCCGGCAGCGCACAGGGAAAGTCCTAGCCATTTACGAATTAAATAGGGTTTCAGGCAGTGATCCAGAAATGCGATTAGGGTCAGCGTGTAACATAGTTGCGTAACTTCAGACATGATGTGTGCTCCGCTCAGGCTTCTTCTTCGTGGCGATTGCGCCTGAAGAACATCTCAAGTCCTCCGACAATTGCAAAAAGCGACACCAGATACAGGTCGAAACCGCCCCAGTAACTTTTTTCGCTCAGCGTGACTCTACCCAGCAGGCCGCCCAGCAAGAATGTCAAGCTTAGCCATTTTCGTAATTTTGAGGGCTTGAGCAGGCGCTCAATCAGTGCAAAGAATACGAAGGCGATAAAAAATTGACCGAATTCCGTCATGTGTTATCAGCCTTGATTCTTGATGGTCACTGAGGAAGTTGTTCGTTGGGTCCGATGAGGTCAATTAAGTCAACCCTGTTCGAGATACTTGCGTCGCGTCATGAAGAGCGCGCCGCCGGCTCCTGATATGCAGATGGCGATTAATTCGATATCCAATGAACCTGCCCGGGTAGGGAGCAGGTAGCTGGCAATCGTGCCGCCGAAAAACAGTACGATGCCACAGCGCTTTCGTAGACGATAAGGTTTGACTAAGAAGTACAGCAGGTAAAATAGAGTCAAGAGGATTGTGTACTGAAGATACTCATTCATGGGGCCAGACCTGCGGTCGGTATGATTATCGAGTCAGTTGAAAATTGTGGGCCGATGCCCCCGTCGACACGAGCCTCAATGCTTATGATCAGGTCCCCTGTGTGATAGGTACGTAATGAGCCGCTTACAAAAAAACGGGTCAAGATTGCCACCGGAATGGTGAAAGCGGGTCCGGCAAGCATTGCAATCCTGCTGGCGCTGGAACTAGAAGCGTTGGAAATTTGGTGACGTTGTTCGTTAAGGATATCGCCCTGCACGCGAGTCAGTGGTCTTGAAATTCTAATGGTCATGGTGCAGGCGCGACTACGTGCTTGCATCCTGTCATAAATCGCGACTGTTCTTTGAATAACTTCATAGTTTCCGTTTTTCGCTTCGGGAAAGTGAAGTTCTCGCAGCTGTCCGCGATCACCCTCCGTAACAACGAACTTGGAAACATGGAAAACTATTCCGTGAGGACCGGCGTACTCATAAATTTTTTCGATCTGCACAACAACCTTCCCTGTGTAATACAGACGCGCAAGGCGCAACTCATCGACGTGCAGGGAAAGATGCCCAAATCAATTTCGGGCGTATGTCGTATTGCTCCGGCATGAAGGTAGGACCGATCCCAAATTAGCGATCAGCCCTTACAAAACCTCAGCCAACCTGCTCAAACCGACGGCGTTTGAGGAACAGACCTACACCCAGGGCGACGGCGAAGATCGACAGCAGCCCCAGGTCCGCCCCCGGCAGGCGGGTCTGGCTTGCTGCTACGCAGCCGACCGCGCCCGCCGCCACCAGCGCCACCCCCAGCCACTTGCGCAGCGGGTAGGGCTTGAGAAAGCGATCGAGCAAAAAGAACAGCACCAGGGCCAGGACCAACTGGGTAATCTCGGACATGTGCGGCTCCACTCAGGTCTTGATGATCAGGGTCGAGATGGTGCTTTGCGGGCCGATGCCGCCGTTGACCCGCGCTTCAATGCTGACCAGCACGTCGCCGGCATGGTAGGTGGGCAGGATTTCGTTGGCGTACATGCGCACGCCGGCACCCACCGGGACGCCGACATAGGGCGAGGCGACGGAACTGGCGGCACCGGCGAAGGCCGAGGCGGCGAGGTTGGCGATCTTGGTGCGCTGGGCGTTGAGCACGTCACCCTGCTGGCGGGTCAACGGCTTGGAGATGCCGATCATCATGGTGCACGGCAGGTTCTTGGCGAGCATCTTGTCGTAGACCTCGACCACCTTGCTGTTCACTTCATAGTGAGCGCTTTTCGCTTCGCCAAAATGCAGCTCGCGCAGGCGCCCGCGTTCGCTGTCGGTGAGGGTGATCTGCGAGACGTTGAAGACGATCCCGTGTTGGCCCATGTATTGGAAAGTCCCTTCGAACTTCATTGCACGCATCCTTTCGAGGCAAAGGCGGCGATTTTGTACAAGGATCGCCGGCGGTGCAAATCATTCCGTCGTGGGTTGTGATCAACTCGTGGCTTCGAATGCCGAGTGATAGCTGACCTGCGCCTGCGGCCACTGGCCGCTGTAGCTCAGGACCTGGAAATACTCGGGTGGCACGCCGGGTAATTGCAACTGCGGATGCGCCATGAAACCAAAGCGTGCGTAGTAGCCTGGATCGCCCAGCACCACGCAACCGTTGGCGCCCAATCCTCGCAGGGCCTGCAGCGCCGCGTGCATCAACTGGCTGCCGATACCCTGGCCGTGGCGCTCAGGCGTCACCGAGAGCGGGCCCAGGCCATACCAGTCGGTGCTGGCGTCAGACAGGCTGACCGGTGACAAGGCCACATGGCCGATGATGTGCCCGGCCTCTTCAGCCACCAGCGACACCGACAATTGCCCGGCGCGGCGCAGGGCGTTGACGATGAAATGTTCGGTGTGGCTTGAGTGGGGTACCTGCTCGAAGGCGGCAGCGGTCAGTTGTTCGATGGCCAGGGCGTCGGCCGGGGTTTCGGGGCGCAGGATCATCGCGTTCTCGGGGGGTGGGTGAGTACTGGCAGCCAGGCGACGGGGGCTTCGTCGATCAGTGCGCGGCATGCGCTTGCTTGATGCGGTGCAGCAGACGCCAGCGACGCAGGGCGATGCCGAGCTGAGTGGGTTGTAGCGGGTATCGTGCATGGGCGAAGTTTGCCAGCCAAAGCGTAGGGGCTGCAAATCGGGGGGGTAGCCTGCCTGACTGAGTCGCCTGGTTTGCGACCGCTTCGCGGTCGATCGCTGGCAAGCCAGCTCCCACAGGGAAGGGTGCATGCCGATCCAATGTGTGCCGGCCTTGCCGGCGATGGGCCGCGTCAGCGGCCCCGGGGTTTACTTCACCGTCTGCAGGCGCAGATCGCTGTAGTAGAACGCGTTCTTGTCGGTACTGGCATTGAAGAAATAGCCGTAGTCTTCCAGGTAGAACAGGTGATTCACGCGTTTGTGCTCGTCACCCCGCACGCTGCAGTCGAGTGCCTTGGCATTACCGCTCAAGCTGGCGTTGAGGGTGCTGGCTGGCAGATGCTGTTGCACCGTGCATTCGGTGATCTTCAGGTCTTTGTCGTACTGGCCAATCACGCTGTTGTTGGTTACACCTTGCTGTGAATAGCTGAGCTTGCTGCCCACCGCCATGGCCTTCCAGTCACCCTTGAAGCTCAGGCTGGTCAGCGCGCTGCTTTCGCTCATGCCGGTAAAGTCGCTCTTGCTCACCAGCGGAATCAATCCACGCCAGGTGACCTTTTGCGCCTCATAGCCTTTGCCACGCAGGATCACCACCTGCTGCTGGCTGTTGGCATCGACAGAAAGGAAATGCTCTTCGCGCATGGGCGACGTCTTGCCTTTCATGGTCGATGTGCCGACGGTTTCCAGGTAGGTAAGCGGCTGCACCGGCTTGGGCAGTTGCAGGCGTTGCAGGGCGACCATCACCGACGGGCTGACCGGCGGCATCACCCCAGTGACGATAGGCGCCTTGAAACGCGGGCTGAACGACGCCAGTTGCGCGAGTTTGTCCGGCGTTGCGCAGGCCAGGTCGAACAGCGCCTGGTAATCGGCGTTGCTGCCGGCCACAGGTGCGGGCTTGGGCAGTGACGGGACTATGCCGTCGGTAACCCGGTTGTTGGCATCGACATCGTAGCCGGCCAACAGGGTGTAGGTGCCGGCGCTACAGTTGAAGCGGTGATGCTCGCGCTTTTGCGCGTAGGGCGCGTTGTACGGCAGGTCGAGGAGAACGCTCGGCTGGTCGAAGGCGGCCCAGAGGCTGACGTCGGCGCCGACCCTGGCGATGCTGTTTCGATCGACCAGCACCCATGGCTCGCCCTCTTCACCTTTAAGCTTGCGCCAGTCGGGCTTTGCTTGAGCCTTGCAGGCCTGGGCGAAGCTTGAGTTGTTCAGCAGGACGGCATGGTAGCGCGCCGGCATCGGCTGCGGTGGGGCGTAGCCGCTGGTGCTCTTGAAGTACGCTCGCTGGTCGGCATCCAGGTACATGATCGCCACGTTCGGCTCCACGCACGCAGCTTCGAGCTGGAAGCTGCGATCACTCAAACCGTTGTTGGCCGGTACCTTGATCTGGAAACTCAGCACATCGGCTTCACGAAATAGGCTATCGGTCGACAGCGGCTGGGCGAGCATGTTGCCGATGTACTGGTCGAGGCTGTCTTTGGAGGGGGTCGCGCAGCCAGTGAGGGTCGCAGCTGCCAGCGTGGTGATGATCAGACGTTGCACAACAAACTCCGGTGAGTCCATTCAGGATGGCGGCATTGTAGCGAATCGTGCCGCGGGTGCCTTGGGCAATTCGCGTTTGTGGCGGGTCTTGTCGTAGGCGTTGATGATGGTTTTGGCCACGGCGTCATCGACGTTTTCGCCCTGCAAAAAGGCATCGATCTGTGCGTAGCTGACGCCGTAGACCTGCTCGTCGGCCAGGCCCGGGCGCAGCTCTTCGAGGTCGGCGGTCGGCACCTTGTGTACCAGGTGCTCAGGCGCACCCAGGGCGGCGGCAATGGCCCGCACCTGGCCTTTGCACAGTCCGCTAAGCGGCGCCAGGTCGCAGGCGCCGTCGCCGAACTTGGTAAAGAAGCCCATTACCGCTTCGGCGGCATGGTCGGTGCCGATCACCAGGCCATTGCGGGCATTGGCCAGGGTGTACTGGGCCAGCATGCGCAGGCGCGCCTTGACGTTGCCGAGGACGAAATCCCGTTGCCCGTCACCAAACTCGGCCAGTTGCGGCAACTGCCCGGCCAGGCCCTGGAGGCCATCGGCAATGTTCACCGTCACGCACTCATCGGCACCGACAAAGGCCAGTGCCGCCTGGGCATCGGGCTCGTCATGCTGGGTGTTGTGCGGCAGGCGCATGGCGATGAAGCGGTAGCCCTCGTCGGCCTGTTCACTGCGCAATTGCTCGACCGCCAACTGCGCCAGGCGCCCGGCGGTAGATGAGTCGACGCCGCCGCTGATGCCCAGCACCAGCACCTTCAGGCGCGCGTCGAGCAGGGTCTGCTTGATGAACTCGATGCGCTGGCGGATCTCATCCGCTACTGCAGCGCCCTCTGCGAAGGGCGCCACCACGCCCAGGGCCTTGGCAATCTCGATCTGACGACTGTTCATGTGCTGCTCCTTCACTGGCCTTCGACTTTGAACACGTGCTTGAGGTAGCTGACGAAGTTTTCGTCGCGGCATTGGGTCTTGCCCGGGCTGTCGGAGATCTTCGCCACCGGCGCGCCGTTGCAGGCGGTCATCTTGATCACGATGTTCATCGGCTCAACGCCGGGAATGTCGCAGGTCAGGTTGGTGCCGATGCCGAAGCTGACGTTGATCCGTGGGCTGAGCTCGCGGTACAGGTGCAGGGTCTTGGCGAAATTCAGGCCATCGGAAAACACCAGGGTTTTGCTCTTCGGATCGATGCCGAGTTTTTCGTAGTGGGCGATGGCCTTGTTGGCCCAGAGCAGCGGGTCGCCGGAGTCGTGGCGCAGGCCGTCGAACAGCTTGGCGAAGTACAGGTCGCAGTCCTTGAGGAAGGCGTCCATGCCGATGCAGTCGGTCAGGGCGATACCCAGCAGGCCGCGGTATTCCTTGACCCAGCATTCCAGCGCGGCAACCTGGCTGTCGATCAGCCGCGGGCCCAGTTGCTGGTGGGCCATGAACCATTCGTGGGCCATGGTGCCGATTGGCTTGATGTCCAGTTCGCGGGCCAGGTGCACATTGCTGGTGCCGACGAAGCGCCCCGGGAAGTCCTGCTTGAGGGTGTGTACCACGTGCTCCTGAACCCGGTAGGAGAAGCGCCGGCGGGTGCCGAAATCAGCCAGTTGCAGGCCGGCCAGTTCCGCAGGCGACGCTTGGGCCTTGAGCCAGTCGAGTTTTTCGTACAGGCGCTCACCCACTTGTTCCATCACCACTTCACGGTAGCGGTAGCGGTTACGCACTTCGGAGACGATCGCCAGCAGCGGGATCTCGTAGAGGATCACGTGCAGCCAGGGCCCGCGCAGGCGGATCGCCAGTTGCCCGGCATCATCGACGCCAACGTGCACGTAGCGCAGGTTGAAGCGGAACAGGCTGAGGAAGCGGATGAAGTCCGGCTTGATGAAAGGGATACGCCCCAGGTAAGCCAGCTGGTCCTGAGTGATCGAGACCTCGGCCAGCTGCTCGATCTGGTAGCGGATCTCGGCCAGGTACGGGGTCAGGTCTTCGCTGTTGCGGCAGCGGAACTCCCATTCCACCTCGGCGTTGGGGTAGTTGTGCAGCACCGCCTGCATCATGGTGATCTTGTAGAAGTCGGTGTCCAGCAGGTTCTGGATGATGCTTGGGCCGAAGACGCTCTCGCTCATGTTCATGCTCCCTTGAATGCGTTCAGTTGCTGGTCGAGGCTGGCGAGGTCGGCGCAGGCGATGATGCCCTGGCCGGTCATCTCGGCCATGGCCGCTGCGGCGCCCTGGGCGGAAATCGCCCGGCATGCCGGTTGGTAGAGAAACACCTGCAAGCCTGCGGCCTGCAGTTGCAGGGCGGTGTTCTTGACGCAGAAATCCAGGGCCAGGCCGCCGACGATCACGGCTTTGACCTCTTGCACCTTGAGGTACTCGATAACCCCGGTGGAGCGGCGGCTGGCCAGGTCGTGGTAGCAGGCGCCGTAGGGGTGCAGGTCGGGTTCGATGCCTTTCCAGACGAAGAAGTCGTAGTCGATCGGCGCGGGCAGGCCGGCCAGCAGCTCGAAGCCCGGCGTGCCCGGTACGCAGTGGCTGACCCAGGTCAGGTCGGCGTTGGCCATGTCCAGTGGCTGCAGCATTTCGGCGTGGCTGCCCACTACCCAGGCGGCTTTCGGCGTGTGCGCATCCTTGCTGCCGATGCGCAGGCTGGCGCGCTTGGCCATGGCGTTGAGTGCCGGGGCGATCTCGGCGCCGCCGGGTACTGGCAACTCGGAGGGGGCGTTGTCGGTGAAGCCGTTTTGGGCGTCGACATCGAAGCTGGCAATTTTCATGTGATGGCTCCTGCGCTGGGTGTGGACACATAATTCACTAGGTGTAATATGTATGTCAACCGCTTTTTCTTTTTCAGAAGCAACCATGGTGGATATAGTATGCATAGTGAAATATATGAGTCGGGCCCGGTGCGGTTTCGTCTGGCCGTGTACGGCGGTGCTTTCGACCCACCGCACCCCGGCCACCTGAGCGTGATCACCCGGGCGCTGCAGTGGGCCGAGCAGGTGGTCGTGGTGCCCAGTTACCGGCATGCCCATGGCAAGCGCATGGTCGACTTCGATCTGCGCTGCCGGTGGGTACAGCGGCTGGTCGCGGGCCTGGTAAACCTGCGGGTCAGTTGCTCGGCCATAGAGCGCGAGCTGGGCGGCGAGGGCGGGGCGGTGTACAGCTATGACCTGCTGTGCGCGTTGAGCGAGCGCAGCGGTATAGCCCGCGCCGATATCGCCCTGGTCATCGGCGAGGACAACCAGGCCAATGTGGCTGGTTTCTACCGCGGCCAGGAGCTGCTGGACGACTTCGGCCTGCTGGTGGCCGAAGAGCAACTGGGCGTGCACAGCTCGGCGATTCGCGCCGGCCTGCGCAGTGGTCAGGCGCTGCCGGCGGCCTGGTGCCTGGCCGACATCGTTGACGAGTTTGAGGTGTATAGGAGTCCACAGTGAGTGCTGCAGAAGTACTGGCCAGCGTCGACATCGTCGCGCTGCGCCTGAACCCCGAGAGCAAGCAGCTGCAAGTGCTGCTGTACCGGCGCGAGCGCGTGCCCCACGAAGGTGAATGGGCGCTGCCGGGGGTGATCGTCAACGGCCGCACCCCGGACAACACCCTGGCGGCCGCGGCTGACCGGGCGATGAGCGAAAAAGCGCGGATCTTGCCGCGTCATCTGGAGCAAGTGGGCACCGAAGGCAACGCCTTTCGCGACCCGCGCGGCTGGTCGATGAGCACTTATTACCTGGCCTTGCTCGGCCCGCAGGTCGAGGCCGGCAGCGAACAGCTGTGCTTTGTCGACGTCGCCAGCGTCATCGGCCGCAAGCGGGTGCTGCCGTTCGACCATAACCTGCTGGTGCAACTGGCCTGCGAGCGCCTGGCCTCCAAGGCGGTCTATACCAACCTGCCGCTGTACCTGGCGCCGGAGCGCTTCACTGTGCTCGATGCCCTGAACGCGGTGCAGGCCTGTTTGGGTCACCCGGTCAATAACACCTCCCTGCGCAAACGCCTGGAGCGCATGAAGGACGAGGGCTGGATTCGTGATACCGGCGAAAAGAACTTCCCGAAAATGGGCCGGCCCCAGCAACTGTTCGAACACACGCCAAAAGCCGAGACGCCGTTCGTGTTTGACCGTAGTCTGTTGCCCGAGCGCTCGGGCGTCTGAGCCAATACACAAAAAAGGACATCGCATGCCAAACCTGGAATGGCTTGAACAGCACATGCAGCACTGCGACACCTTCGCTGAACGGCTGTACCGGCAGTTCAGCTACGAATACGCCGGTATCTCGCTCCAGGAATGGCAGCGCGAGTTTGCCGAGGGCCAGCGCAACGGCGACTGGCAATGCCTTGTCGCCCTTGATCAAGGCCGCTTGCTCGGTGGCGCCGCGCTGGCCCGCGATGACCTGCCCGGGCGCCCGGAGCTTGGGCCTTGGCTGGCGTGTGTGCTGGTCGAGCCGCAAGCGCGCGGGCAGGGGCTGGCGGAAAAGCTGATTGAAGGGATCTGTCAGCAAGCCCGGGAGCGCGGCGTGGCCACCCTGTACCTGCACACCCATGACCAGAGCGCATACTACGCCAAACGCGGCTGGAGCGTGCGCGAGCGGTTCGAAGCGTGGGGCAAGGCGCAGTGGCTGATGTCGCGGGAGCTGTTTGGTCAGTAGGCCCTTGGGGTTGCTGTGCAACCCATCGCTGGCAAGGCCAGCTCCCACAGGATGGTGCATGCAGTCCAGGTCTGGTGCATGCAGATCCATTGTGGGAGCCGGCCTTGCCGGCGATGAGGCCGGTGCAGCCAGCACATCGGGTGGCGCCTGAATTACGAGCGCTTCGCGCTCGATCGCGGGCAAGTCTGCTCCCACAGGTCCGGCGCATGCAGATCCATTGTGGAAGCCGGCCTTGCCGGCGATGAGGCCGGTGCAGCCAGCACATCGGGTGGTGGCTGGATTACGAGCGCTGCGCACTCGATCGCTGGCAAGGCCAGCTCCTACAGGTCCGGTGTATGCAGTCCAAATTGTGGGAGCCGGCCTTGCCGGCGATGAGGCCGGTACAGCCAGCACATTGGGTGGTGTCTGGATTACGAGCGCTTCGCGCTCGATCGCTGGCAAGGCCAGCTCCTACAGGTCCGGTGTATGCAGTCCATATTGTGGGAGCCGGCCTTGCCGGCGATGAGGCCGGTACAGCCAGCACATCGGGTGGTGGCTGGATTGCGAGCGCTGCGCACTCGATCGCTGGCAAGGCCAGCTCCTACAGGTCCGGTGTATGCAGTCCATATTGTGGGAGCCGGCCTTGCCGGCGATGAGGCCAGTGCAGTCAGCATAAGAGGTGTTGACTGGATTACGACCGCTGCGCGCTCGATCGCCGGCTCAGTCAACACATCAATTGCGACCGCTACGCGATCGATCGCTGGCAAGGCCAGCTCCCACAAGATTTACACCGCTCTCTGAATCAAGCCCCCTGACGGCGCATGGTCAGAATCGCCGCGCCAAAGCAGATAAACGTCGAGCCCACCACCCGGCTCACCCAGCGTGAGAACGCCGGTCGGGTCAGCACGCCCTTGGCCCGCGAGGCGAGGGCGGCGTACAGGCTCAGCGAGGTCAGCGACAAGGCCATGAAGATCGCCGTGAGGATCAGGAACTGCGGCAGCAGCGCGGCGCTCTGGTCGATGAACTGCGGGAACAGCGCGGTGAAGAACATCGTCGCCTTGGGGTTGGTGGCAGCGGTGAGGAACGCCGATTTGTACAGCTTCAAGCGCGATGGCTTGACCTGTCCCTGGCCTGCGGCAACGTCGCTCGCCAGCATCGGGCTCTTTTTCATCAGCTGTTTGGCACCAAGGTAGAACAGGTAGCCGGCGCCGAGGATCTTCACCGCGTTGAACAGCCATTCGGAACTGGCCAGCAGGGCACCGAGACCGAGCATGGCCGCCGCCGACAGGCAGAACAGCCCGCTGGCATTGCCCAGCGAAGACCACACTGCCAAACGCGGCCCATAGGCCAGGCTATTGTTGATCGCCATCAGGGTGGCGGGGCCAGGGCTGGCGATGGCAATGGCGGCAACCAGGGTGAAGGCAAGCAGTGCGTGAAGATCCATATTCAGGCTCTAGAGGGTGGAGTAGGCACAGAATGTAACAGGATCAGCCACCGCTCTGCTCGGCAAACCACTGCATCACCAGCGCACATGCCGGATGCCCGGCCCCTGCAGACTGCAGGCACAGCGAATAGACCCCGCCGGTTTTCAGCGGCTGCCCGAACGGCACGACCAGCACGCCGCGGTCAATCGATTCGGCCGCCAGGGTCAGGTCGGTCATCGCCACTCCCAAGCCACGCGCGGCCGCGTCCAGGGCCAACTCATCCAGGTTGAACGGCAGGTGCCGGTAGTCCTCCAGCGCCTTGCCACCTCGCGCCGCCAGCCACTGGCTCCAGGTCTGCTTGTCGGTGGAGCCATGCAGCAGGGCGAAGTGCACCAGGTCGGCTTCCGAGTCCAGGCCCAATCCAGGCGTGCACACCGGCACCAGGGTTTCCTCGAACAGCGTCGAGCAGGCCGTATCACTGGAGGGCGCGGGCAGGTAGAGGATGTACGCATCACTGTCGCTGCCCGGCTCCACCAGCTCTGTAGCCACGGTCTCGATCGACAGCGAGATGTCCGGGTGCAGGCGGTAGAACTCGTTGAGCCGCGGCAGCAACCAGCGCACCGCCAGCGACACGTGCATGCGGATGCGGAATGGGCGCTGTTGCGGCGACAGGCGTTGTTCGAGGGTTTGCAACTGCTCGAGAATGCTCCGCGCACTGGTCAGTACCTGCTCGCCCTCGGCGGTGAGCTGCAGGCTGCGGCTGCTGCGCACGAACATGGCCACGCCAAAGTGGCTCTCCAGCAGCTGGATCTTGCGGCTCACCGCGCTCTGGGTCAGGCACAGGGTGTGCGCGGCCTGGGTGAAGCTGCCGGCATCGGCGACTTCGACCAGCGCCTGCAGGGCTTGTAGCGAAGGCAGGTGGCGAGCTTTATCCATGCGTTTTACGAATGCCCCGATGAATTTATAACGTTGGTTGAATCGACAAAGACCTTTTAGATTCTGGTCATGGCAACCGCCACCAGCATAAAACGTCCATGCGCTGTGTGCATACAGGTCGAGAGGTGATGCATGAAAAACCAATGTGGCTGGATTGCCCTGGCGGGCAGTTCAGCGGTACGGGCACGCCTGAGCGGCGCACAAAAAGCCGACTGGCTGGTGATCGGCGCCGGCATCACCGGGCTCAGTGCCGCCCATGCCCTGGCCGACATGCATCCGCAGGCGCGGATTGTCGTGGTCGATCGCCAGAGCGCTGCGCAAGGCGCATCGGCACGCAATTCCGGCTTTGTCGTCGCCCATGAGCACCCGGCTGATGGCGAGCTGCTGGGGCATGCGGGCTTTGCCGACTACGAAATCGATACGGTGATCGGCCAGGCCGCCAGCCACGAAGTGCGCCAGCGTATCGCACGCCATCACATCGACTGCGAGTTTCGTGATGAGGGCTACTTTTTTGCGGTCAACGACCCGGACAAGCTCAGCCAGGTCGAAGCCAAGCTTGCGACCCTGCGTGCCGTGGGCGCCGAGGCGCAGTTTCTGCAAGGCGCGGCGCTCAAGCACAGGCTTGGCAGCAATCATTACCAGGCAGCGATATGGTGCGGCAACGGCAATGCCTTGCTGCAACCGGCCAAGTACGTGAAAGGCTTGCTCGATGCGTTGCCAGCCAGGGTCACGCTGTATGAACACACCGATATCAACAGCCTGGAGCGCCTCGGCCAGGGCCGGGTTCGCGCCAACACTGCCGATGGCAGTATCGAAGCCAGGCAGGTGCTGGTGTGCCTGAACGCTTTTATCCCGCGTGCCGGTATCGACGACAGTGGCACCTTTGCCATGGAGCTCAGCGCCAGCCTCACCCGGCCAATGACTGACGCCGAGTTCAGCGCCATTGGCAATGTCGAGCCCTGGGGCGTGCTCTCGACGCGGCCGCTGGGTGCCACGGTACGCCTGACCCCGGACCGCCGGGTGATGATCCGCAACACCGCCGAATACCGTGCGCGCGACCTTGGCCCGAGTGAATTGGCGCAGCGCCAGCAACACCACTTGCGCGGGTTGCAGCGGCGCTTTCCGTGGTTTAGCGCACAAGACATCCAGTTCACCTGGACCGGCCACCTCAGCGCCTCGCGCTCCGGCCAGCCGTATTTCGCCCGGGTCGAGGAGGGCGTGTTCGCCGTGGCCGGCTGCAATGGCTCGGGTGTCGCCCGCGGCACCCTGTGGGGGCGCTTGCTGGCAGAACTTGCCAGCGGCCAAAGCTCGCCGCTGCTGACCTCGGTCATGGCCCGCGCACAACCCGGCTGGCTGCCGCCCAAGCCGCTGCTCGACATCGGTGCGATGCTGCGTATGCGCGTGGAAGCGCTGCGAGCCAGGACCGAAATCTGACCCCACCTAGCCCAACAAAAACAAAGCTCCCCTGAAGGTGATTGATCATGTCATGCAAAACCCTGTCCCTGGTTGCCTTGCTCGCCACCTGTGCCACTGCCGCTCAGGCGGTGGAGGAAGTGAACATCTCCAACTGGAACGGCTATATCGCCGACGACACCTTGCCCAGTTTCACCAAGGCGACCGGCATCAAGGCCACCTACGACATCCATGACAGCAACGAGGTGCTCGAGTCCAAGCTGATGACCGGCAACACCGGTTATGACGTGGTCAGCCCCTCCAACCACTTCATGTCGCGGCTGATCAAGGCCGGGGCGATCCAGCCCCTGGACCGCAGCCAGTTGCCCAACTGGCAGAACCTCGACCCGGTGCTGATGAAAAAGCTCGAGGTCAACGACCCGGGCAACCAGTACGGTTTCCCTTATATGTGGGGCACCGCCGGCATTGGCTACAACGTCGAGAAGATCAAGGCGATCTTCGGCAGCACCGACGTCACCCGTTCATGGAAGCTGTTCTTTGACGAAGAGAACATCAAAAAGCTCAGCCAGTGCGGCGTAGCGATCATCGACAACCCGACGCAGATCCTGCCGATCACCCTCAACTACCTGGGCCTGCCGCACCATAGCCACCAGCCTGCGCACTACAAGCAGGCCGAGCAGGCGCTGCTGAAGATCCGCCCTTATGTGCAGTACTTTCATGCCTCCAAGTACATCAGTGACCTGGCCAACGGCAACATCTGCGCGGTGATCGGCTTCAACGGTGACGTGGTCCAGGCCGCGGCCAGCGCCAGGGAAGCCAACAATGGCATCGAGATCGCCTATTCGATCCCGGAGGAGGGCTCGACCCTGTGGATGGACATGCTGGTCATCCCCAAGAGCGCGCCCCATGAGAAAAACGCCTACGCCTACCTCAACTACCTGCTCGACCCGCAGGTGATCGCCAACGTCAGCAACAGCATCCACTACGCCAACCCCAACAGCGCGGCGGACGCGTTCCTGGCGCCGGCGGTCAAAGACGATGCGGCGATCTACCCACCCAAGCGCGTGATGGAAAAGCTCTTCACCGTCGAAGAACTGCCGCCGGCCATCGCCCGCCTGAGTACGCGGCTGTGGACCAGGCTCAAGTCCAACACCTGAGCCCTTGAGGCGCTGTCAAACCCTGGCAGGCGCCTGCAGCGAGGCCATGTCGATGACGAAGCGGTAGCGCACATCGGAGCGCTCCATACGCTCGAAGGCCTCGTTGATCTGCTTCATGCGGACAAACCTTAGGCGACCAATGGTGGCGTTATGTCACCGACGCTGTTTGACAGGGTATTGACCACGGCTATGATCCACAAACAGCCCATGAGCAGGGAGCACAGGGCATGAGCACCGTTTCAGTAGTGCCGATAATCGATATATCGGAAAGCATGAGCCAGTATGGGCACGTCGAGCAGGCGCTGATCGATACCCAGGCGTTCCTGCGCCTGCACAAGGCCGGCGACAAGCTCGCCGTGGTCGCCTGTGACCACAAGGCGCGCACGGTATTCACCGGCAATGGCGGCCTGGCCACGGTCGACCCGCTGCTCAATATCACCGCCAGCGCCGCCACCGCCGTCGCCGGGCTGGCCTTTGACGGGCTGTCCAGTGCCATCGGCCTGGGCCTGCAGCACAGTCGCAGCTTTCTCGATGCCTCGCGGTTGTCACGCGCCTGCGTGCTGCTCAGCGACGGCCAGCACAATGACGGGCCTTCACCGCTGGAGGTGCTGCCGATCTATCCGGTGATGGCCTGTGCCCTCGGCCCGCAAGCTGACCAGCAGCTGCTCCAGCAGATTGCCCAGCGCACCGGTGGCCGTTATTACTATGCGCCGCGAGCCGTGGACCTGATGAAGGTCTACAACCAAGTCCGCGCCAGCAGCGCCAATGCGGCGCTATTGAGCAACCAGCTTACCGACATCGCCCAGCACGGCTACCAATTGTTTCCCGTGCTTATCGGCCAGCGTCCGGGGGCGGCGCAGTTGTCGCTGGTGTGGTCGCGCCGTGAGGTGAGCTATACCCGTGGCAGCCCGCGGGGCAATCAGTTGGCGGTGACCCTGGTCGATCCTGACGGCGCCGTGAGCATGCTGGCGCCAAGCATCATCGGCGCCGGTTTTGTCATCTTCAATATTCCCGACCCGGCACCGGGGCAGTGGTACCTGCAGGTCGAGTTCGCCGGCAGCGGGCAATCGATCAGTTGCACGGCCGGGGCGTTGCAGCACAGGGCAACGGTGCGCAGCGGCCTGGCCGACATCCGCCTGAGCGTCGAAATGGCCGCGCGGCACAGGGCTGGCCAGCCGCTGCCGCTGACGGTGCACCTTGAGGCCGGTGGCGAGCTGCTCAGCAATGTCCGCGCCCATGCCATCGTCCAGGGGCCGACCATCAGCCTGGCTGACGCCCTGGTCAAGTACGACGACCAGCTCTACACCGTGCAGGCGTTGCCGTTCGACCGCGCCCGGGGCATCGCCGAGCCCCTGGCGCGGCTGGCCGCGCTGCGCCATAGACTGTTGCCGGAACTGGACATCCTTGCGCACCAGCAGCGCGTGGTGCATCTGGGGGCGGGCGCCGATCAGCTCGGTACCTGGCTCGATACCCCGGTGCCGGGCTCTTACAGCGTGCAAGTGGTGGTCAGCGGCGAAAGCCAGTCCTCGGGGCCGTTTCAGCGCTGTGAGCTGGTGAGTGTGCTGGTGACGGATTAATTTGTTGCGCCTGTCGTTCGTTCTCTAGAAAGCCACCGTACGCCACTGGCGTGACGGGCCCAATCAATCGAGGAGACAGGCAATGACATCGGTATTCGACCGCGAAGACATCGTGTTCCAGGTAGTGGTCAACCACGAAGAGCAGTATTCGATCTGGCCCGACTACAAGGCAATCCCGGCGGGCTGGCGTACCGTGGGCAAAAGCGGCCTGAAGAAGGAATGCCTGGCTTACATCGACGAAGTCTGGACCGACATGCGCCCCTTGAGCCTGCGCCAGAAGATGGCCGAAACCGCTGCAGCGCAATAAGGGGCGGCTGTGTCTGCATTGACCCTGCTGTGCCTGCCGTATTCCGGTGCCAGTGCCATGGTCTACAGCCGCTGGCGGCGCAAGTTGCCGGCCTGGCTGAGCGTGCGCCCGGTGGAGCTGCCCGGGCGCGGGGCGCGCATGGGCGAGCCGCTGCTGACCGACATGCAGGTACTGGCTCGCCAGTTGGCCAGCGAGCAGCGTCTGGCGGCCAGCCAGCCCTACGCCTTGCTTGGCCACAGCCTGGGGGCCTTGCTGGCCTTCGAGCTGGCCCACGAGCTGCAGGCGCTCGGTTGCCCGCCACCGGTGGCGCTGTTTGCCTGTGGCACGGCGGCGCCAACCCGGCGCGAAGACTATGACGGCGGCAAGTGGCGCGAGCCCAAAAGCGATGAGGTATTGATTGACGAGCTGCGCACCTTGCAGGGTACGCCGGAGGAAGTGCTGGCCAATCAGGAGCTGATGAGCCTGACCCTGCCCGTGCTGCGCGCCGATTTCCTCTTGTGCGGACGCTACGTATATCGCCAGCGCCCGCCGCTGCGTTGCCCTGTGCATGTGCTCGGCGGGGAAGACGACAAGGCCAGCGAGGAGCAACTGCTGGCCTGGCGCCAGGAAAGCCTTGGCGACTTCTCGCTGGAGATCTTCCCCGGCGGCCACTTTTTCATTCACGAGCTTGAAGCGAGCGTGCTCGGCGTGCTCAGCGCTGCCCTGGAGCCCCATCGACTGTCGGCTTGAGCATTGACGCAGCGCGGTCTGATGGGCGAGCCTTGGGGTTTACCTCCAGCACAGGTGCGCATGATGTTGATCAAGCCGAACCAGGCCAGCTTGCTGGTCATCGATGTTCAGGAAAAACTCATTGGCGCGGTCAGTGATCCGGCCGGCACCCTGGCGCGCACGCGCTGGCTGTTGGCGGCGACCGCCACCCTGGGCCTGCCAACGGTGTTTTCCGAGCAGTATCCCAAGGGCCTGGGGCCGACCGTGGCGCAGCTCAAGGAGGCCGCGCCTGGCGCCGAGGTGGTCGAGAAGCTGCACTTTTCCTGCGTCGCTGCCGAGTGCCTGCCGCCAGCGCTGCTGGCCCGCGAGCAGGTGATTGTCTGCGGCATGGAAACCCATATCTGCGTACTGCAAAGCGTGCTCGGCCTGCTTGAGCTTGGCAAGCAGGTGTTCGTGGTCGAGGATGCCTGCGATTGTCGTGGCGCCCACAACCGCGACGCCGGCATTGCCCGCATGCGCGCCGCCGGGGCGCAGATCGTTACCCGCGAGATGGTGGTGTTCGAACTGATGGGCAGCTCTGCCCATGAGCAGTTTCGCCACATCAGCAAGACCTACATGGTGGGCGAGCAGCCGTGAGCGCTACACCTTCGAAGCTGTATGTGGTGATGCTCGGCGGCAAGCATCCGCGCGCCAGGATCGAAGTACACGATGTGGCCTTTGTTGTCGGGCCGTCGCTGGCGGCTTGCTACCCGCAGTTGCGTGAACAGTGGTTCGGCAGCGCCAAGGGCCTGCATATCGACTCCTGGCTTGAGGTCGACGGGCTAGAGGGCTTCAAGCTGGGCTGGTCGGACCTGCAACCGGCGCCCGGCGAGCCGCGCCTGTACTTCATCAACCTCGGCGGTTACGAGTCGGGCTGCTTTGGCGAGGCGCATCACTACCTGCTGGTAGTCGCTGCCAACAAGGAGCAGGCCAGGGCCAGGGGCAAGCAGCAGATGGCCCGGCACTGGAGCAAAGCGCACACCGACGCCCTGCTGGATGTCGACGATTGCGTGGCCATCGACCAGGTCGGCGGGCGCTATGTCAAGCTGCAGCCGGGCGCGCATGCGCCGCTGGCCCAGTACAGCGATTACCTCATCCTGTCCTGAGTCACGGGCCGGTGGTGTTGCGCGCTGCACTGCTTTACAGTGCGCGCCACTTCATTACTTACAGGATGTTCAGATGAAACCGCGTGCATTGCTGACTATCGGCTCGACCCTGGCCCTGGCCTGCCTGCCGTTGTTCGCCCAAGCCCAGGCCACCGTTGCCCAGGTCTTCAATGGTGAAATGCTCGGCACCAACCTCAAGTACTTCGAATCGGTCGCCGGCATCGCCCGTACCAGCTTCGGTGACACACACACCTACAAGGTACAGGGCTGCGAAATCACTGCAGACGCCGCAGGCGGCAGCATCAACGACCTGCGCCTGGAGCTGTCGCCAACCTGCAAGGCCGACCTCAGCTCGTTCATCGGCAGCTTCGCGCCAGCGGCCAACAAACCGCTGACCATTGCAGCCCTGCATGAATCCACCGGCGGCCCGCTGGAGTTCTACGCCGACTGCCTGGAGATGTGCGGCAACGCTGCCGACCCGTCGGTGTATGCCCTGTGGGAAGGGCCGCATGCGGTGGGCTTCACCCAGGTCCTGGCTGAAGTCATGCTCACCGACGACGCAGCCATCGCCGCCTCGAGCAAATGGGCAGACGAGATGAAGAAGCACAAGGGCGAAGATTTCGTCATGGAAAGCAAATACAACTGCGAGCGCAGCTTCGATCCGGTTGCCTTGCAAAGCTTCAAATCGGTAGCCATCACCGCTGTGACCATCGGTACGCAACTGAGCAAACCAGGCTGCTGATTGCAGTCCTGCCCGCGCGCCGCTACTGTGCAGCTATTGCCCGATGCGGCGGGAGGGCTCATGCAGGTATCCGGTTGGCTGGTTGTGATCAGCGTGCTACTTGCGCTTCAGGGGTGCGTCACCCAGCGCTCAGCCCCTGAGCAGGACCCGGCCAAGGTGCGCGCGCAGATCGTGCGCCTGCTGCCGGCCAGTGCCAACGACCGCGAAGGCTGGGCGCGGGATATCCAGGGCGCCTTCGCCGCGCAGCAGCTCAGCGCCAGCAAGAGCAACCTGTGCGCGGTGCTGGCGGTCACCGAGCAGGAGTCGACCTTCCAGGCCGACCCGAAAGTACCCGGCCTTGGCCGTATCGCCCGGCAAGAGATCGACCGCCGCGCCGCCAGCCTGCACATCCCCAAATTGCTGATCGACGCCACCCTGCAGACCCGCTCGCCGACCGGCAAGACCTACGGCCAGCGCCTCGATGCGGTGCGCAGTGAAAAAGAACTCAGTGACCTGTTCGATGAATTGATCGGTGCCTTGCCCATGGGCAAGACCCTGCTCGGTGGTTTGAACCCGGTGCGTACCGGCGGGCCGATGCAGGTCAGCATCGACTTTGCTGAGCAGCATGCCCAGGGTTATCCCTATACCTATGGCGGGACCATTCGCCAGGAAGTCTTCAGCCGGCGTGGTGGCATGTACTTCGGCATCGCCCACCTGCTCGGTTACCCCACCCACTATGACCGCCAGCTCTATCGCTTCGGTGACTTCAATGCCGGTTGGTACGCCAGCCGCAACGCGGCATTCCAGAGTGCCTTGAGCCGCGCCACCGGAGTGGAGCTGGCACTGGATGGCGACCTGATCGCGCCGGGGGCGATCATGCCCGGCAGCACCGAGCAGGCGGCCAGGCGTCTGGGGGTGAAGCTGGACTTGCGCAATGTCAGCATCCGCAACCAGCTGGAGAAGGGCGACAGCCTGGAGTTCGAAGACACTCGCCTGTACAAGGGCGTGTATGCCCTGGCCGACGGTGCGGCGGGCAAGGCGGTGCCGCGGGCGCAGTTACCGGGGATCGAACTGAAAAGCCCGAAGATCACCCGCAAACTGACCACGGCCTGGTTTGCCAAGCGCGTGGATGAGCGCTATCAGCGCTGTATGAAGCGATGAATCGGTGGTGAAGCTATCGCTGGCAAGCCAGCTCCCACAGGTTTTGCATTGACCCTGAAAACGGCACAATACCTGTGGGAGTTGGCGTTGCCGACGATGGGCTGCAAAGCAGCCCCAAACAGCCAATCAGCTACTCCCTGCCACCAACGCCCCCACCACCTGCTCGACACTGGCCTTCAACCCCGCCAGTGAATCCTGCGCATCGGTCTCCACCACCAGCAGCTTGGCCCCCGACGCGGCAATCACCTCGGCCACTTCCTTGCTCGGCTGCTTGTGATGCAGCACCAGCGCCACGTCCTGGCCCTTGAGCTCATCGCCCAGGCGCTTGAGCGCCGCTGCATCCCACTGGTCGTCGGCCACCTGCGGGTGATCGATCAGGTCCAGGTTCAGGCCGCTGACCAGGTAATCCAGGCGATCCGACAGGTTGACCACGCTGAGGTTGTCCGCTTCGGCCAGGCGCGCTTCGCTGCCGGCACTGAGCTCCAGTAACTGGCGCTTGAGCGCCGCCAGGTTGCTCTGGATTTTCGGCTGGTCGGCCGGGCTCAAGCGCCCCAGGTCGTTGGCCAGCACGTCGGCCATGCGCCCGAGGTTGCTCGGGTTCAGCCACGGGTAGCCGGCAAAGGCATTGTTGCCCTGCACGGCGATGCCCGGCAGGGCACCATCGACCGGCCGCGCGGCGTCGATCTCGACGATGCGGATATTGCTGCGCCGGGCCACCGGGTACAGCGGGTCGTCGCTCCAGATCGAGCGCAGGCCGATCACCGCGTCAGCGCTGCCAGCGGCCTTTTGCAGGCTGGCGCCACCGCGGCCGCTGAAGTACGAAGGTTGGCGCGAGGCCGGGATATTCGCCGGCGCTGCCCGTTGCAGTTTTACCGAGGTGCCATCAAGCAAGGCGCTGGCCAGGGTGTTGGTCACCGGCAGCGAGGCCAGGACGGTCACCCCGGCCGCTTGTTGTTTGGCCGCCGCCGGGGCGCTCTGGGCCAGGCTCAGGGGTGGCAGGCCGGCCAGGGCCAAGCCCAGGCACAGGTGCTGGAGTTTGAAGGTCATGCCGGGTTTCCTTGCAGGCGTGGAACAAGGCCGCGGGCGAGGGCGGCGAGGGCGAAGCAGCAGCCGGCGACGAGGATGATCGCTGCACCCGAAGGCACCGGCAGGTCGAAGACGATCGGCAGCAGGATGCCCAGCAAAGTGCTTAGCGTTGCGATCAGCACCGAGGCCCAGAAAAAGCCCTTGAGCGACTGGCTGATCAAGCGTGCCGCCGCTGCCGGAATCACCAGCAGGGCTCCGACCAGAATTGCGCCGATCACCTTCACTGCCGCCACGGTGACCAGGGTCACCAGCACCACGAACAGGTAGTCCAGGCTCTTCACCGCGACGCCGCGCACCGCTGCCAGTTGCGGGTTGAAGCTGGCCAGCATGATGCGGTTGTACAGCGGCAAGGCCAGGGCCAGCACCAGGCTGGCGACGATGCCGAGTACCAGCAGGTCCTGGCCGCTGACGGTCAGCACCGAGCCGAACAGTACGTTCTCGAGGATGTGCACGTTGATCTTGCCGGCCAGCATCAGCAGCAGGCTGGCGCCCAGGGCCAGCGACACCGAGAGGAACACGCCGATCAGGGTGTCGGGCGACAGCCCGGTGCGGTTGCGCAGAAAGTTCAGCAGAATGCCGAACAGCAGGCAGTAGCCGAACAGGCTGCCATAAGGGCCGGTGTAGGGTTCGCCAAGCAAGATGCCGATGGCAACGCCGGTCAGCGCCGCATGGCCGACCGCTTCGGAGAAGAAGGCAAAGCGCTTGACCACCACCAGGGTGCCAAGGCCGCCGAGCACCGGGCCGATCATCAGGCCGGCGAGCAGGGCATTGACCACAAAGCCATAGGCCAGGGCCTCGGGCAGGTAGCCAGCGGTGGCCCAGCCCTGGATCAGCAGGCGAAATTCTTCGTAGTTCATCAGGCGATGCTCTCGCTGCGCGGGTGGATGGAGAACAGGCTGAGCAGGCGGTCCGGGGTCAGCGCCTGTTTCGGTGGCGCATCGAACAGCACCCGGCGGCTGAGGCCCGTGACCCGGTCGGCCAGGCGTGCCACGGCTTCCAGGTCGTGCTCGATCCACAGCACTGTGGTGCCGGCGGCGCGCCACTCGTGCAGCAAGCGCTCGAACACCTGGATACCGGCCTCGTCCAGCGCCGACATCGGCTCATCGAGCACCAGCAATTGCGGCGCCGGGATCAGCCCCTGGGCCAGCAGCACGCGCTGGCGCTCGCCCCCGGAGAGGGCACCCATGCGCCGCTTGCGTTTGTCGAGCATGCCAACCCGCTCCAGCGCCGCGTCGATGGCCGGCGCCACTTTGCGTGACAGGCCAAGAAAGGCCGGGCGGCGCTGGCACATGGCGGCCATGAAATCATCCACGGTCATCGGCAGGCCACGGTCGAACTCCAGGGCCTGGGGTACGTAGCCGATGATCTGCTCGTCGCCCGGCCAGGTCAGGGTCAACTGGCCCTGGTGCGGCATCTGCCCGAGCAGGGTCTTGATCAGCGAGCTCTTGCCGCCGCCATTGGGCCCGACCAGCGCATGCACGCTGCCGGCAGCAACGTTGAAGCTGACCTTGTCGAGGATGCGCGTGCGGCCCAGGGTCAGGTCGACCTCGGCGAAGGCAATGTCCGGTCCGCAGGTGCGGTTGAGCAGCGGCTGGGCCACGGTCATGCCTGGGACTCCTTGATCGCCCGCACCACGGTGTCGAGGTTGCGTTTCATCTCGACTTCGTACTTCTCCTTGCTGTAATCGCCGTAGGAGATGTGCGTCAGCGGGTAGATCTTCACCCCCGATTCACGCTGGATGGTTTCGACGTAGGCCGAGGGGAAGTCCATCTCCGAGAAGATCACCTTCACATCCAGGGCCTTGAGCTGGTCGATGGTCTTTTTCAGCTGGCTCGGGCTGGGCTCGATGCCATGGGCCGGCTCCACCACCGCGGTGACTTCCAGGCCGAACTCGCGCACCAGGTAGTCGTAGGCGGCGTGGATGGTCGCCACGCGAAACTCGGCGCCCGGTGCTTCGGTGACCTGGGCCAGGGCTTCGGCACGCAGCTTGCGCAGGCGCTTGGCGTAGGCGCGGGCGTTCTGGCTGTAGTACTTGGCGTTGTCCGGGTCGAGCTTGCCCAGTTCGCGAGCAATGTTGTTGACCTGGGCGATGCTGGCGCTGATCGACAGGAAAGTATGCGGGTTGACCACCTTGCCGGCGCCGCGCGCGGCTACACCGGTGGCGGCCAGCAGCGGTACGTTGCTGTTCGATTCGATGGTGGCGATGGCGGGTTTTTCGCTGGCGGCGATCATCCGGTCGGCAAAGTCGTCATGGCCGACGCCGTTGAGCACGATCACGTCCAGGGTGCCGATGCGCTTGATGTCCTCGGCCCGTGGCTCGTAGGCATGGGGGTTGAAGCCGGCCGGAATCAGCGGCACCACCTCGGCCTTGTCACCGACGATATTGCTCACGTAGCTGTAGTACGGGTGCAGGGTAATGCCGATGCGCAGCGGCTTGCCGTTATCGGCCATAGCCAGGGCGGGCAGGGCGCAGGCGAGGAACACACTTAGAAGGCGACGGGCGAGGGTGGCGCGAAACATGGGGCGTCCTTGTGTCAGTGACGATGCTGGCGGGTGACGCCGGCGTCGTAATGGGCGGCGATCTGCTGCCAGCCGGCGGCGATCAGCGCGGCCTGGCTGAAGTCGGCAGGCACGGCGGCGGAGGGGCTGCGCTGCAGCCAGACGTCAGCGGCGCCGTCGTGGGCTTCGGGCACCAGCAGCAGGAAGCTGCCGGCCACCGCGCTGGCCTGGCTCAGGCCCAGGTAGGCGCGTGGTTGCAGCAATTGCCACTGGTGCTGGCCCCGGCTGGCGGCGCTGGCGTCAGCGACGAAGGGCGGGAAGCCTTCGTCGGCCAGGACCTCGACGGCCAGCAGTTGTGGTTCTTCGTCGCGGCGTGCCTGAATTTCGTCGAAGGCCACCCGCAGGTCGGCGTATACGCCTTGTTCGGCGGCAGTCAGGTCGCGGCGCGCATCCAGTTGATGGGCCTCGATGCTGACCTCGTCATGGCGTTCGCCGCGCAGGGCGACGATGCCGGCGGCCACCGCCAGGATCAGCAGGCTGACCAGCAGCACGTACAGGGTTTCATGCCCGGCGCCGGCCGGGCGCACCACTTGCACGCGGCTCATTGCTCGATATCTGCGTAGTCGATTTCCACCACGTGGCCGGGGCCGGCGTCGAACAGCACATAGAACTCGCCTTCAGGGCGCTTGAAGGTCAGCTTGGAGTTTTCACCCAGCTTGCCCGGCACGAGGATCTCTTCGTTGTAACCGATCACGTCGAGGGTTACCCCGGGCGCGCCGCTGCCGTCGGAAAAGCCGCCGGTGCATTCGATCTGCTCGCCATCGATCGGCTTGCATTCGCACATCGGGTTGTGGGCCAGGGCCTGGCCGGCAACGCCGAGCAGCAGCAACGGCAGGATCAGCTTGCGGGACTTCATCATTTGCCTCCTTGTTTGTTCAGCCAGGCGACGGTGGCCGGCGACGCCTTGCTCAGCGGTACGGCGGCCTGGTGCATGCTGCCGTCCCAGCCTTCGAGGGTGATCCAGACGTCGGCGTCGGCGCGGGTCTTGGCCGGGACCGGCAGGCCGGTGCTCATGCGGTACGGGGTGCCGAAGAAAATCGTCCCGGCGGCGCGCAGGCTGCGTGGTTTGCCGATGCGCAGGTAAGCGGCCTTGACCTCGGGAATGCAGGCCTGGCAGAGGGCCAGGTTGAAGGCCTTGAAGTGGCCGGCAGGGCCATCGGCGCGCGGTGCTTCATCGCGCAACTCGGCCAGTTGCACGCTCCACGGGCCGACCTTGATCTCACCCAGTTCACGTTCGCCCAGGCCGCTGTCGCCGCGAAACAGCGCGGCATCGGCAAAGTACTTGGGCATGAAGCCGAGCGGAATCAGCAACAACAGGACGTTCAGGTGAAAGCGCCATTTGTGCCAGAAGCGGCTCAGCGGGCTTTGCGGCGCAACTGCTGCCTTGCTCATAGGCTGGCCTCCGTGGCGGTGTCGGTAGCGGTGGCGGTTTGCTTGCGAGGCTTTTGCTCGCGCTTGAGGGCGGCGGCGGTGGCCTGGGCAGTACGTTTGGTCCAGATCAGCAGGCCGCTCAAGACCATCATCGATAGCACCAGGCCGAAGAATGCCCAGATCAGCTTGATCGCCAGGCCGCCGAAGTCACCGGTGTGCAGCGGACGCATGGATTCGGTGACGAATTCCAGGGCCGAGCGGTCGTTGATCAGGAACTGCGCCTCGACCTTGCTGTTGTACGGGTTGACGTTGACGGTCTGGAACATCAGCGGGTACCAGCCGCGACCGCCCAGGTAGACGTGGGCATAGGCATTGCCGGGCAGGGACACGAAGCTCACCTCAAGGCCCGGGATCTGTTCCTTGGCGATGCGCGTGGCGTCATCCAGGCTGATGCGCGGGGCCGCTGCACCCGATTCGCTGCGTGGCACGTCTTCCCGGGCAATCACCGGCACCACCGGTTCGGTGGAAATGGTCACGTGGTTGTCGGCCAGGATTGCCTGGATCAGGAACCAGGTGCCGGTGATGGAAATCACCGCAATGAACCAGATCGACCAGATGCCGCTCAGGCGGTGGAAGTCGCCCCAGAAGATCCGCGCGCCATGGTTCAAGCGCAGGGTCGGCTTAAAGAAACCTTTCCAGAACCGTTTATAGACCACCAGCCCGGTAACCAGGGACGCCAGCATCGGCAGGCCCAGCAGCGACACCAGGTACCAGCCCCAGCTGTAGCCATTGGTGAACGGCACCAGCCACCAGCCGTGCAGGGCACGGGTGAAGGCCTCGAAGCTGAACGACGGGCTCTTGCCCTGGATCGCCCCGGTGTAGGGGTTGACGTACAGGGTCGGTGCGCTGCCGTCAGGAAACACCACGGAGGCGGTGAGGGCGAAGTGCGAGCCATCCGGCTGGCTGATGAAGTTCACGGCCATGTCCGGCTCGGCCTTGTGCAAGGCATCGAGCACCTGCTGGAAGCTCAGCCGCTCGGCGTCGCCATCGGGCTTGCTGGCGCGCACATCGGGGTTGGCCAGCCAGACGATTTCCTGGCTCACCACCGCCAGGGTGCCGGTGACGCAGACGATCAGGACGAAAAACCAGATCGGCAGGGCGAGCCAGCTATGGACCAGGAACCACAGCCTGGATTTGGACTTTTTCGCTTTCTGG
Source organism: Pseudomonas sp. 2835 (assembly GCF_050435905.1). Lineage (NCBI taxonomy): Bacteria > Pseudomonadati > Pseudomonadota > Gammaproteobacteria > Pseudomonadales > Pseudomonadaceae > Pseudomonas > Pseudomonas sp. 2835. The sequence goes on from NZ_JBNDLE010000010.1 coordinate 129,470, forward strand.
GACATTGCAGGTGTCTTTTCAGAGAAATTGAGGTCGAGCCGATGCTCAGCCTTGGGACTGCAATAGATAAGACGAACGAGAATCGTAAAACCCGCAGGGTTAGTTGAAAGCAAATGTTTCAGAGATTCCCGGCCGGTCTGGCGGCTTGCGCTTAATTTTCCTTCGCGGTCATCCGTTTTTCTTGAATTACCGGGCCTGCAGGCTCGTTGTTCCTCTGGATGGATGAAAGTCGATGAATGCCGAAGATGCTCGCAAGCTTGCCCGCCGATTCATAGAGTTGCCGCTGGAAAAGCGCCGGATCTTCCTCGAAAGCCTTCGTCGCGAAGGTGTCGACTTTGCCCAGTTTCCGATTCCGGCGCAGATTGGCGCGGCTGAACAGGGCTGTCTGTCGTATGCCCAGCAGCGCATGTGGTTGCTCTGGCAGATGGAACCGGGCAGTGGTGCCTACAACCTACCCAGTGCCGTGCGCCTCAACGGTGCCCTCAACCCGCAGGCGCTGGAAACCGCCTTCGCCGGCCTGCTGGAGCGTCACCAAACCCTGCGTACCGCGTTCATGCAGGGGGCCGATGATCTGCCACGGCGGGTGCCGGTGAGCCAGGCCCTGGACATTGCCCGCCACGATATCAGCGACCAGCCAGCGGAGCTGCGCGAAGCCTGGGTGCGGGCCGAAGCCGAGCGCCAGGCCTTGTTGCCGTTTGACCTGGCCCAGGGGCCCTTTCTGCGGGTGAGCCTGGTGCGCCTGGGCGAGCAGGCGCATGTGTTGCTGCTGGTCATGCACCATATCGTTGCCGATGGCTGGTCGATGAACGTGCTGATCGACGAGTTCATTCGCCGTTACGATGCCGCCGACCGTGGCCAGTTGCTGGAGCTGCCGGCCTTGCCGATTCAGTACGCCGACTATGCCTTGTGGCAGCGGCGCTGGCTGGAGGCGGGTGAGCAGGCCCGGCAGCTGGACTATTGGCGCGCCCAGCTCGGTGATGAACACCCGGTGCTGGCGTTGCCGCTGGATTACCCGCGCCCGCCGCGCCCTGGCCAGGCGGGCGCGCGGCATGAATTCAACGTGCCGCAAGGTTTGGCCGAGCAGCTGCGTGGCGCTGCCCGCCAGCACAACATCACCTTGTTCATGCTGTTGCTCAGCGGCTTCGGGCTATTGCTGCAGCGCTACAGTGGGCAGGACGACATTCGCATCGGCGTGCCCGTCGCCAACCGCAATCGCAGTGAGGTCGAAGGCCTGATCGGCTTCTTCGTCAACACCCAGGTGCTGCGCCTGCAGTTCGATCCCGGTGCTGCCGTCAGCACCTTGTTGCAACAGGCCAGGACCACGGCGCTGGGGGCGCAGGCGCACCAGGAGCTGCCGTTCGAGCAATTGGTCGAGGGCCTGCGGGTGGAGCGCGACAGCGCCCACAATCCGCTGTTCCAGGTGATGTACAACCATCAGCCGCAGGTCGCCGACCTGAGTGCCTTGCACACTGCCGGCGGTTTGCAGTTGCAGGCGCTGGAGTGGACCAGCCGGACCACGCGTTTCGACCTGACCCTCGACACCTTCGAGCGTGGCGGGCAACTGCATGCGGCCTTCACTTACCGCACTGAGCTGTTCGCCCCGGCAACCATTGCGCGCATGGCCGAACACTGGCTGAACCTGCTGACGGCCATGGTTCAGGCACCCCAGTCGGCGCTCGGCGAGTTGGCGATGCTCTCGGCGCAGGATCACCAGGGGATTGTTGAACAGTCAAGCCCGAGCCCGGCGCTCACCGAGCCACGGCTGGCCATCCACGCGCTGATCGAGCGCCAGGCCGCTGCCTGGCCGCAGCGCACCGCTGTGGCCTTCGCCGGGCGCAGCCTGAGCTATCAACAGCTCAACGCCCAGGCCAACCAGCTGGCCCGCCACCTGCAGGCGCAAGGGGTGGGCCCGGAGGTGCTGGTAGGCATCGCCGTGGAGCGCTCATTGGAGATGATCGTCGGCGTGTTGGCCATCCTCAAGGCCGGGGGGGCCTATGTGCCATTTGATCCGCAATACCCTCGCGAGCGCCTGGCATACCTGCTGCAAGACAGTCAGGTCAACCTGTTGCTGACCCAGCAGGCTCTGCTTGAACGCTTGCCGGCGCTGGATGCGCTGCAGGTACTGCTGCTCGATGACCGCCATGCGCTGACGGGCGCCTATCGCGACGATGACCTGCAACTGGCGATGGATCCCGAGCACCTGGCGTATGCGATCTATACCTCCGGCTCTACCGGCCAGGCCAAAGGCGTGACCCTGACCCATCGCTCGCTGGTCAACTATGTGCAGGGCATCCTGCAGACCCTGCCGCTGGCCGGGGCCAACAGCATGGCGGTGGTGTCGACCATTGCCGCCGACCTGGGCCACACCACCTTGTTTGGTGCCCTGTGTTCCGGGTGCACCCTGCATGTGCTGGACCTCGACCTGACCCTGGATGCAGAACGTTTTGCCACCTATATGGCGCGCGAGCAGATCGATGTGCTGAAAATCGTCCCCTCGCACATCGAAGCGTTGCTCAGCGATAGCCACCGTGGTGCCGGGTTGCCACGCCAATGCCTGGTGCTCGGCGGGGAAGCGGCCTCGCCGACGTTGCTTGCACGTATTGCCGACTGGGCCCCGGCGTGCCAGGTGATCAACCACTATGGCCCGACCGAGTCGACGGTGGGCGCACTGACGACGCCGATCGAACCGGGCGCACTGACGACGCCGATCGAACCGGGCGCGCGCAGCACGCCGGCGTTGGGCCGGCCATTGCCGAACCTGTGTGCACGGGTGCTGGACGGCAACCTGCAGGTGCAGCCGGCAGGCATCAACGGCGAGCTGTTGCTCGGCGGCGCCGGCCTTGCCCGCGGCTATCACCGGCGCCCGGGGCTGACCGCCGAACGTTTTGTTCCCGATCCCCATGGCCAACCCGGGCAGCGCCTGTATCGCACGGGCGACCTGACCAGCTTGCACGAAGACGGGCAGATCCGGTTCCACGGGCGAATCGATCATCAGGTAAAAATTCGCGGCTACCGTATCGAACTGGACGAAATCACCGCCTGCCTGCGGCAACAGCCGGCGGTCAGGGACGCCGTTACCCGGGTTGCCACGGTTGGCGGCCAGGCGCAGATCGTCGCTTACCTGGTGCTGGACGAGTCCGGGGCCAACAGCGGCGAGCAGGCGTTTACCACGCAACTGCGCCAGCGCCTGGGCGAGGTGCTGCCGGACTACATGGTGCCGGCGCAGTACGTCGTACTGGCGGCGCTGCCGTTGACCCTGAACGGCAAGCTCGACCTGCGTGCCCTGGCTGGCATTGAGTTGCAGGCTGTGCAGGTGCCCTATCAGGCGCCACAGAGTGCGCAGCAGGAACAGCTGGCACAAATCTGGGCACAGGTGCTGGAGGTCGAGCGGGTAGGGCTGCAGGATAATTTCTTCAACCTTGGCGGTCATTCGCTGTTGGCCACGCAGATCATTTCCCGGGTGCGCCGCTTACTGCAGGTCGATGTGCCGCTGCGCAGCCTGTTCGAGAGCGCAACGCTGGCCGAATTTGCCCGCCGGGTGCAACTGGCCGGCACGAGCAGCGCTCGCCCGGCGTTGCAGCGGGTGTCGCCGCAGCAGCCGTTGCCGGCGTCGTTCGCCCAGCAGCGCCAGTGGCTGTTGTGGACCCTGGAGCCGCAAAGCCAGGCGTACCACACGCCGATCGTGGTGCAGTTGCAGGGGCAACTGGACCGGGCTGCCCTGGAGCAGACCTTCGCCGCCCTGGTGGCGCGTCATGCAGCCTTCCGTACCCGTTTCAGTCAACAGGCCGGGGCCTTGTACCAGATCGTCGACGCCGAGGATCCGCTCACGGTGTGCTGGGAGCGCCTGGAACAGGCGGACAGCGCGCAGATCGAGGCCAGCATCAGCACCGAAATAGCCACCTTGTTCGACCTCGAACAGGGTCCGCTGTTGCGGGTCAAGGTGCTGGAAGTGGCGGCCGGGCATTTCATCCTGGTAGTGACCCTGCACCACATCATCTGCGACGGTTGGTCGATGGGCATACTGGGGCGTGAGTTCGCTGCCCTGTATGGTGCATTCCAGCGCCAGCAGCCACTGACCCTGGCGCCGCTGGCGGTGCAGTACGCTGACTACGCACACTGGCAGCGCCAGTGGCTTGAGGGCGGCGAGATGGCGCGCCAGCTGGATTACTGGCGTGAGCAACTGGGCAGCGAGCATCCGGTACTGGAGCTGGCCACCGACCACCCGCGCCAGGCCGGCCAGCACTACCGCGAAGGGCGGGTCGACCTGCGCCTGCCCGTGGCGCTCGAGCAGCGCCTGCGCCAGTTGGCGCGGCGCAACAACCTGACCCTGTTCCAGCTGTTCATCGCCTCGTTTGCCCTGCTGCTGCAACGCTACAGCGGCCAGGACGATATCCGCATCGGCATGCCGATCAGCAACCGCAACGCCGAGGAACTCGAAGGCCTGGTGGGTTTTTTCGTCAACACCCTGGTGATGCGCCTGCCGCTGTCGGCGCAGGCCTCGGTCAATGACCTGCTGGCTCAGGCGCGCGATACCGCGCTGGCCGCCCAGGCTCATCAGGACCTGCCGTTCGACAAACTGGTCGAGGCGCTCAACCCCCAGCGCAGCCTGCAGCACAACCCGTTGTTCCAGGTGATGTACAACCACCTGAACACCGTCGGTGCGGCGGCAGCCGGCAGCAGCCTGCCGCAGTTGAGTGCCCGGGAAATACTGTTGCCGGGTGCCATGGCGCAGTTCGAGCTGACCCTGGAGACCCTGGAAACCGATCATGGCATCCAGGCCGCGTTCCTCTACGCCGCCGAGCTGTTCAATGCATCGACCATCAACACCATGGCCGAGCATTGGCTGAACCTGCTCTGGGCCATGGTCGAGCAGCCCGAGCAAGCGATTGGCCAGTTGCGTCTGCAGGATGAGCAGCAGTGGCAGGCGATGCTGGCCGGCGCCCAGGGCCAGGCACCGGCAGTGCGTGCCGAATCGCTACTCGAGCTGTTTGCCGCGCGAGTGCAGCAGCAGCCCGAGGCGTTGGCACTGATCGAGGACGAGCAGCGCCTGAGCTACGCCGAACTCGATCGCCGCAGTAATTGCCTGGCGCGCCGCCTGCGCGCTGCCGGGGTTGGCCCGCAGGTGCGCGTGGGGCTGGTCGCCGAGCGCGGCATGGCGCTGGTGAGCGCACTGCTGGCGATCTTCAAGGCGGGCGCTGCCTATGTGCCGCTGGACCCGCAGTATCCCCCCGAGCGCCTGAACTACATGCTCGAGGACAGCGGTGTGCACCTGCTGCTTGGCCACCGGCATCTGCTCGAAAGCTTGAGGCTGGCCAGTACCTGCCAGCGCCTGGTGCTGGAAGACCAGCAGGGCAGTGACTCGGACGCGCCTCTGGAGCAGGTGAGCGTTTCGCCACAGAGCCTGGCCTACGTCATTTATACCTCCGGTTCCACCGGCCAGCCCAAGGGGGTGGCGGTGGAGCATGGCGCCCTGGCCATGCATTGCCAGGCGGCGGCAGCGCGTTACGCACTGAGCGCCGAAGACCGCCTGCTGCAGTTCGCCTCGGTGAGCTTCGATGCCGCCGCCGAGCAGATCTTCATGGCGCTGATCCAGGGCGCGGCGCTGCTGGTCGGCGATGTTACCCACTGGAGCTATGAAGAACTCTGCGATCAGGTTCGAGCGCATGGCCTGAGCGTCCTCGACCTGCCACCCAGCTACCTCACCCGCATCATCGGCGCAGCGGCCCCGGGCAGCCCGGCGCTGAACGTGCGCGCCTGCATTCTTGGCGGGGAAGCCTGGAGCCAGCAACAACTGGCGGCGCTTGAGCCTTTGCGGGGCGTACAGCTGTACAACGCCTACGGCCCCACCGAAGCTGTGATCAGCCCATTGATCTGGGCCTGCGAGCCCTCGGGCGAAGCGTCCGCGTATGCGCCTATCGGCAGCCCGGTAGGGGCGCGCTCGGCCTACCTGCTCGATGCCCAGCTCAACCCGGTGCCCCGGGGAGTCGTTGGCGAGTTGTATCTGGGCGGCGAGGGCCTGGCCCGTGGCTACCTGCGACGCCCCGGCCTGACGGCGCAGCAGTTCGTGCCCGACCCGTTCGGCGCCTTTGGTGAACGCCTGTACCGCAGTGGTGACCTGGGTCGGCAGCGCGCCGACGGGGTTATCGAATACTTTGGCCGTATCGACCAGCAAGTGAAGATTCGCGGCCTGCGCATCGAACTGGGCGAGATCGAGTCGCAGTTGCGCGAACATCACCAGGTTAGTGCTGTGGCGGTACTCGCCCAGCCTGGCGCCCAAGGACCGCAACTGGTGGCCTATGTCGTCGCGCCGGGGGCGGACGATTTGTTGCTGAGCGCGCTCAAGGCGCACTTGCGTGGCCGCCTGCCGGAGCACATGCAGCCTGTGCACTGGCTGTTGCTCGAAGACCTGCCGCTGAACGCCAACGGCAAGCTCGACCGCCAGGCCCTGCCGCTGCCGCAGGTGGCGACCACGGCGGTGTTCCAGGCGCCGGGCAATGACCTGGAAACGCAACTGGCGGCTATCTGGGCGGATGTGCTCAAGCGCGAACAGGTGGGGGTGCAGGACAACTTCTTCGAACTGGGCGGCGACTCTATCATCTCCATCCAGGTGGTCAGCCGCGCTCGCCAGGCCGGTATCCACTTCAGCGCCAAGGCGCTGTTCCAGTACCAGACGGTACAGGGTGTGGCCGCTGTAGCCACGCGTGGCGAGGCGCCAACAGCGGTGGCCCGCGGCGAGGTCAGTGGCGAGCAGATCCTGCTGCCGATCCAGCAGGCGTTTTTTGCCGAGGCCATCACCGCACGCGCGCACTGGAACCAGTCGGTGCTGCTGGAACCCCGCCAGCCTCTGGACCCACAACACCTGGAGCAGGCCCTGCAAGCGCTGGTCAAGCACCACGATGCACTGCGCTTGCGTTTTGTCGAAACAGCCCAGGGCTGGAGCGCACATTATGCCCAGGCGGTCTCGGCAGACTTGCTGTGGCAAGCCCAGGTACAGGACAGCGCCGGGTTGACTCGTGTCTGCGATGAAGCCCAGCGCAGCCTTGACCTGGCCCACGGCCCATTGCTGCGCGGTGTTTTGATGACCTTGGCCGATGGCAGCCAGCGTCTGTTCCTGGCCATTCATCATCTGGTGGTGGACGGGGTGTCGTGGCGCATCCTGTTTGAAGACCTGCAAAACGTTTACCCGCAACTGCAGGCGGGCCAGGCCCTTGAGCTGCCGGCGCGCACCAGTGCCTACCAGGGCTGGGCCGAACACCTGCAAAGCCTGGCTGACAGCCCGCAACTGCGCGCGGAGTTGGCGTTCTGGCAGGCCCAGGGCGAAGGTGCAGGCCGCCCGTTGCCCGGCAGCCGGTCACTGGCGCCTGCGCTCAATCGCCATGCGCAAACGCTGTACAGCCGCCTGGATGCGGCCACCACCCGCCAGTTGCTGCAACAGGCGCCACAGGCCTACCGCACCCAGGTCAACGACCTGCTGTTGACGGCGCTGGCGCAGGTGATCTGCCGCTGGACCGGTGAACCCAGCCTGCACATCCAGCTTGAAGGCCATGGCCGTGAAGAGCTTTTCGAAGGCCTGGACCTGAGCCGCACGGTGGGTTGGTTCACCAGCCTGTTCCCGTTGCGCCTGACACCGCAGGCCGAGGCGGGCGCGTCGCTCAAGGCCATCAAGGAGCAACTGCGTGCAGTGCCGAACAAGGGCATTGGTTACGGCCTGCTGCGCTACCTCGGCGATCCGGCTAGCCGCCAGCAACTGGCGGCATTGCCCGCTGCACCGATCATCTTCAACTACCTGGGGCAGTTCGATGGCAGCTTCGCCGACGCCCAGGCCCTGCTGCGTCCGGCCGGCGACAGTGGCAGCCGCGACCAGGACCTGGAGGCACCGCTGGGCGCCGCGCTGACCCTCAATGGCCAGGTCTATGAGGGCCAGCTGAGCCTGGGCTGGACCTTCAGCAGCGAAATGTTCGAGCCGGCGCTGATCGCCCGCCTGGCTGAGGATTACAGCAGCACCCTGCAAGCGTTGATCGAGCACTGCTGCACCCGCCAACAGGGCAGCCTGACCCCCTCGGATGTGGCGTTGGCAGGCCTGGACCAGGCACAGCTGGACAGCCTGCCGGTGGCGCTGGGCGAAATCGACGACCTGTATCCACTGTCGCCGATGCAGCAGGGCATGTTGTTCCATGCCCTGTATGCCCAGGGCAGCGGTGACTACGTCAACCAGATGCAGGTCGAGGTGCGCGGGCTCGAGGTAGCGCGCTTCCGTCAGGCCTGGCAACAGACCCTGCAGGCCCATGACATCCTGCGCAGCGGTTTTATCTGGCAAGGCGAGTTGCCCCAGCCGCTGCAGTTTGTGCGCAAGCAGGTCGAACTGCCCTTCAGCGAATTCGACTGGCGCAGCCGCACTGACCTCGACCAGGCCGTACAGGCCCTGGCGCGCAGTGACCGGGAGCAGGGCTTCGACCTGCAGCAGGCGCCGTTGCTGCGCCTGAGCCTGGTGCGCTGCGATGAAGACCGCTACCAGTTCATCTACACCAACCACCATATCCTCATGGATGGCTGGAGCTATGCGCAGTTGCTCGGCGAGGTGCTCGAACGCTACCACGGCCAGACTCCATGGGTAGCCGCCGGGCGTTACCGGGACTACATCGCCTGGTTGCTGGCGCAGGATGCCGCGGCCAGCGAAGCGTTCTGGCGTGAACGTCTGGCCGGGCTGGAGGCGCCGACGTACCTGGCGCCAGCCTTGGCCGCCTTCGGTGAAGCGGGTGAGGCGGGCGGGCGTGCCACTCATGCGCAGCAGCTCGAGCCAGCACACACCGAGGCCCTGGTCAGCTTTGCCCGGGCCAGCAAAGTCACCGTCAACACGCTGGTGCAGGCGGCCTGGCTGTTGTTGCTGCAACGCTACACCGGCCAGGCCAGCGTGGCCTTCGGCGCCACGGTTGCCGGGCGCCCGGCCCAGGTGCCCGGCGCCGATCGGCAGATCGGCCTGTTCATCAATACCTTGCCGGTGATCGCCCAGCCGCAACCGTTCTTTACCGTTGGCCAGTGGCTGCAGCAGGTGCAGGCGCTGAGCCTGACCATGGCTGAACATGAAGCCACGCCGTTGTTTGAAATCCAGCGCTGGGCGGGTTCGGGCGGTGAGGCGCTGTTCGACAGCCTGCTGGTGTTCGAGAACTATCCGGTTGCCGAAGCCTTGCAGCGCCAGGCCGACAGCGGCCTGCAGTTTGGCCCGCTGCGTAGCCACGAGCAGACGCACTATCCGCTGGCCCTGGCGGTGGAGCTGGGGGAATCCCTGCACCTGGGCTTCGACTACGCCACCGGGCAATTCAGCCCGCAGGCGGTACAGCGGCTGGGGGCGCATTTGCTCAACGTGCTGGAGCAGTTTGCGGCCGGTACGGGTGTGCGCCTGGGCGAGATCGCCTTGCCGCTGGCCAGTGAGCTGGCCCAGGCCCGGCAGCGCAACCTGCAACAAGGGCAGGGCGACTACCCACTGGTGCATCAGCGCATCGCCCATTGGGCCCGGCAACAGCCGCAGCAGCCGGCAGTACTGCAAGGCGAGCGGGTCCTGAGCTTTGCCGAACTGGAGCGCCGCGCCAATCAGCTGGCCCACGCCCTGATCGCCCGCGGCGTAGGCCCGGAAGTGCGGGTAGCCGTGGGGCTGGGCCGCGATGAATCGATGCTGGTGGCGCTGCTGGCGGTGCTCAAGGCCGGCGGTGCCTATGTGCCGCTGGATATCAGCTACCCGGCCGAGCGCCTGGCCTATCTGCTCGACGACAGCGCCGCGGCGTTGCTGCTCAGTGATTCGCGCCTGGCCTGGGAGGTGTCACTGCCCGCTCAGCTCGAGGTGCTGTACCTGGATCGCCTGGCCCTTGACGACTGGCCACAGCAGGCGCCGGCGGTCAATATCGAGCCCGACAACCTGGCCTACATCATCTACACCTCCGGCTCCACCGGCCAGCCCAAGGGTGTCGCCGTGGCCCATGGACCGCTGGCCATGCACTGCGCACGGATCGGTGAGCGCTATGGCATGAGCCCCTGCGATTGTGAGCTGCTGTTCATGTCGTTTGCCTTCGACGGTGCCCACGAGCGCTGGCTCACCACCCTGACCCATGGCGGGCGCTTGCTGCTGCGCGATGACAACCTGTGGACCCCGGAGCAGACTTTCGCCGCGCTGCACCGCTACGGGGTGACGGTGGCCGCGTTCCCGCCGGTGTACCTGCAGCAACTGGCCGAGCAAGCCGAGCGCAGCGGCAACCCGCCAGCGGTACGAATCTACTGCTTTGGTGGCGATGCCGTGGCCCAGGCCAGCTTCGAGCTGGCACGGCGGGCGCTCAAGCCCGAATTCATCATCAATGGCTACGGCCCGACTGAAACGGTAGTTACCCCGCTGATCTGGAAAGCGGCGGCGAGCGACACCTGCGGTGCGGCCTATGCGCCGATTGGCGACCGGGTTGGCGAGCGTAGCGTGCAGGTGCTCGACGCCGCGCTGAACCTGTTGCCCGATGGCCTGGCGGGTGAACTGTACCTGGGCGGCTATGGGGTGGCGCGCGGCTACCTGAACCGCCCGGGGCTGACTGCCGAGCGCTTCGTCCCCGACCCGACCGGCAGTGTCGGTGGCCGCCTGTACCGCTCCGGCGACCTGGTGCGCCAGCGCGCCAGTGGCATCGTCGATTGCCTGGGGCGTATCGACCACCAGGTCAAGGTGCGTGGTTTCCGGATCGAACTGGGCGAGATCGAGGCCTGCCTGCAAGCCCAGCCAGGCGTTGCCGAGGCGGTAGTGGTGGCCCATGACGGCGCCCATGGCAAGACCCTGGTCGGTTACCTGGTCGCGGACCGCGACGCACCGGTAAATGAGCCGGCAACCTGGCTCAGGGCACTGAAGGCGCAGCTGCAAAGCCAGCTGCCGGCCTACATGGTGCCGAGCCAGTTGTTGCCGCTTGATCGTCTGCCCGTGACCCCCAACGGCAAGCTTGACCGCAAGGCCTTGCCTGCGCCCCAGGCGCTGCAAGGCAATGAGCATTACCAGGCGCCGGCCAGTGATTTGCAGCGCCGACTGGCAGTGATCTGGCAGCAGGTACTCAAAGTCGAACGGGTCGGTCTGCTGGATAACTTCTTCGAACTCGGCGGGCACTCGCTGCTGGCCACCCAGGCCACCGCCCAGGCGCAACTGGAGCTGGGGGTGGACCTGGCCCTGGAACTGATTTTCAAGGCCCACAGCCTGGCTGAATACGCCGAGGCAGTGGCTGCGTGCATGACATCGAATCGAGAGGAAGACCTGAGCGACATGTTTGACTTTCTCAACGAACTGGAGGCGAACTGACATGGCTGGAATGGACAATACGCAGCTGGTGCAGCGCTTCATCAAGCTGCCCGCGGAGCAGCGTCGGCTGTTCCTGGAAAAGCTCGCTGGCAAGGGTATGAGCCTGGCGCAACTGCCGATCCCGGTCAGCCGGCTCGAGCACGGCGAGCTACCGCTGTCCTACGCCCAGCAGCGCCAGTGGTTTCTCTGGCAACTGGACCCACACAGCAGTGCCTACCATATTCCGGCCGCCTTGCACCTGCACGGCGCGCTCGACAGCCAGGCCTTGCAACGCAGCCTCAACGCCCTGGTCGCTCGCCACCAAAGCCTGCGCACCACCTTCGAACAACAGGCCGAGCAGGCTGTCCAGCGTGTGCAGGGGCATGCGGCACTGGAGCTGGAACGGCACAGTGCCCAGGCGCCGGCGCCGCTTCAGGCTCGCCAGGCGCTGATCGATGCCTTTGTCGACAGCACCCTGCAGCAACCCTTTGACCTGCAGCGCGGGCCGCTGCTGCGCGCGCGCCTGCTGCGCCTGGATGACCAGGAGCACGTGCTGGTTCTCGCCCTGCACCACATCGTCGCCGATGGCTGGTCGATGCAGGTGCTGGTGCAGGAACTGGTGGCGCTGTACCTGGGCTTCAGCCAGGGCCAGGAGCCGTCGCTGCCGGCGCTGCCGATCCAGTACGCCGACTATGCGCTCTGGCAGCGCTGCTGGATGGAGGCGGGCGAGCGTGAGCGGCAACTGGCTTACTGGACCGCCCACCTGGGCGATGAGCAGGCTTTGCTGGAGCTGCCCCACGACCGGCCGCGCCCGGCGCAAAGCAGTTACCGTGGCGGCCGCTGCCAGATCGACCTGGCGCCGGAGTTGCTCAGCGGCTTGCGCCGGACCTGCCAGCGCGAAGGGGTGACCCTGTTCATGCTGCTGCTCGCCTCCTTCCAGTTGCTGCTGCACCGCTACAGCGGCCAGCAGCAGATTCGCGTCGGGGTGCCGGTGGCCAACCGCAACCGTGCCGAGACCAAGGGCCTGATCGGCTTTTTCGTCAACACCCAGGTGCTCAAGGCCGACGTCGACGGGCGCGATACCCTGAGTGAGTTGATCCAGCAGGTCAAACAGACCGCGCTTGCCGCCCAGGCCTATCAGGACCTGCCCTTTGAGCAACTGGTCGAAGCCCTGCAGCCGGAGCGCAGCCTGAGCTTCAATCCATTGTTCCAGGTGATGTTCAACCACCAGGTCGATGCCGGTCAGGGTGCCAGCGCAGCCGGGCTGGCCGGCAGCTTGCGCATTGAGGCGCTGAACTGGGACAGCCATGCCTCGCCATTCGACCTCAATCTCGACACCTTCGAGGAAGGCGAGCGTCTGTGGGCATCGCTGACTTACGCCCTGGACCTGTTCGAAGCGTCGACCATCGAACGCATGGCCGCTCATTGGCAGGTGCTGTTGCAGGCGTTCGCCGCTGATACCCGGCAACGCCTGGAGGCCATTGCCCTGGACCGCGAACCGGCCCCCGCGCAAGGCTTGCCGGCGCAAGCGGCGGGCGAGTTGCTGCTGCCGATGCTGCGTGCCCGGCTGCTGCGCCAGCCCGAGGCCATCGCCCTGATCGTTGCCGGGCAGTCGTACAGCCATGCTGAACTGGAGGCGCGCAGCAACCGCCTGGCCTGGCAACTGCGTGAGGCCGGCGTCGGCACCCACAGCCTGGTCGGCCTGATGCTGGAGCGCAGCCTGGAGATGGTGGTGGCGCAGCTGGCAGTACTCAAGGCCGGTGCAGCCTATGTGCCGCTGGCCCCGGAGTACCCGCGCGAGCGGCTGCAGTACATGATCGACGACAGTGGCATGCAGCTGTTGCTCAGCCATGCCTCGCTCAGCAGCCGCCTGGGCGAGCTGTCGGCACCCCGTAGCCTGTTGCTCGATGAGCAGGCGCTGGGCCTGCCGGCCAGCGACCCGGGCGCCCCCGCGCTGGCGCTGCACCCCGACGACCTGGCCTATGTCATCTACACCTCCGGCTCCACCGGTCAGCCCAAAGGTGTTGCCATTCGTCATGGCGGCCTGGCCAATCACATGCAGTGGATGATGCACGCCTATCCGCTTCAGGCCGATGACCGGGTGCTGCAGAAGACCTCCTTCAGCTTTGATGCCTCGGTCTGGGAGTTCTGGCTGCCGTTGCTGTGCGGTGCGCCGCTGGTACTGGCGCCGGCCGCGTTGAACGAGGACCTGACCCGGTTGTGGTCGCTGGTCACCGAGCAGCGCATCAGCGTACTGCAATTGGCACCGTCGCTGCTGCAGGGCCTGCTGGGCGCGGTGCAGCCCGGGCAACTGGCATCGCTGCGGCTGATGTTCGTCGGTGGCGAAGCGCTCAAGGCCAGCCTGGTCAAGCAACTGGCGCAGCACTGGCAAGGCCGGCTGATAAACCTCTACGGCCCCACCGAATCAACCATCGACGCCAGCAGTCATGAGTTGAGCGGGCAGGAGCGCGAGGACATCATCCGCATCGGCGCGCCGATCAGCAATGTCAGTGCCCAGGTGCTGGACGCAAGCCTTGGGCGCTGCCCGCAGGGCGGCCTGGGTGAGCTGTACCTGGGCGGCGCTTCGCTGGCCAACGGTTACCACCGCCGGCCGGGGCTGACCGCCGAGCGTTTCGTCCCCGACCCGTATGGCGCTCCCGGCGCCCGCCTGTACCGCAGTAGTGATCTGGTGCGGCGCCAGGCGCAGGGTGAGCTGCATTATGTCGGGCGCATCGACCACCAGCTCAAGTTGCGTGGCCTGCGTATCGAACTGGGTGAAATCGAAGCCGGCCTGTTGGCCCAGCCCGGCGTGCGTGAAGCGGTGGTGCTGGCCCAGGAGGGGCCGCGCGGGCCGCAACTGGTCGGCTATGTAGTGGCCCAGGCCCAGGCCCAGGCCCCGGTGCAGGTGCAGGTGCAGGCCCTGCGCGAAGCGCTGGCTGCTCGCCTGCCTGCGCACATGGTGCCGAGCCACCTGTTGCTGTTGGCGCAATTGCCGCTGACGGTCAACGGCAAACTGGATCGCAAGGCGCTGCCGCTGCCCGATAGCGACGTTGCCAGCACAACCTTCAGCGCGCCTCAGGGCGAGCTGGAGAACGGCATCGCGCAGATCTGGGCACAGGTGCTCAAGCGCGAACAGGTCGGGCGCCAGGATAACTTCTTCGAGCTGGGCGGCGATTCGATCGTCTCGATCCAGGTGGTCAGCCGTGCGCGTCAGGCCGGTATCCACTTCAGCCCCAAAGACCTGTTTCAACACCAGACCGTGCAAAGCCTGGCCACGGTGGCCAGTTTCACTGAGCAGGCGCTGGCGGTCGAGCAGGGCCCGGTTACTGGCGAACAGGCGCTGTTGCCGATTCAACGGCAGTTCTTCGACAGTGCCATCGTCGAGCGTCATCACTGGAACCAATCGGTGCTGCTGACGCCGCGCCAGGCACTTGATCCAGCGCGGCTTGAACAGGCGCTACAGCTGCTGGTGGCGCATCACGACGCCCTGCGTCAACGCTTTGTGCACGACGCGCAGGGCTGGCGTGCCGATCATTGTGCGGCGGTTGACCAGAGCCTGCTGTTGCTGCGTCGCGCCGCCTCGCCAGAGCAATTGCTCGATCACTGCGAACAGGCCCAGCGCAGCCTCGACCTGGCTGCGGGGCCGTTGCTGCGGGCGCTGCTGGTAGACCTGGAGGAGGGTGGCCAGCGCTTGCTGCTGGTGGTCCATCACCTGGTAGTCGATGGCGTTTCCTGGCGGATCCTGTTCGAAGACCTGCAAGCCGTTTATGCCCAGCTGTGCGCTGGCCAGACCGCACAATTACCGCCGCGCACCAGCGCCGTACAGGCCTGGGCCGAGCGCTTGCAACAGTATGCCGGCAGTGGCGACATTGCCGCAGCCGCCGCTTACTGGACGGGCCTGGGCGCTAGCGCCAGCGCAGACCTGCCATGCGACAACCGCAGTGCCAGCTTGAGCAAGGATCAAGCCTGCAGCGTACGCAGCCACCTCGATGCGCAGCACACTCGCGCCCTGCTGCAGCAGGCACCGGCTGCCTACCGCACGCAGATCAACGACCTGCTGCTGACCGCCCTGGCGCAGGTGATCTGCCAGTGGAGCGGTGAGGATTCGGCCTGGGTCCAGCTTGAGGGCCATGGTCGCGAAGCGCTGTTCGAGGACATCGACCTGACCCGTACGGTCGGTTGGTTCACCACTGCGTTCCCGGCCTGTCTGACCCCCGGCAATAACCTCGGGGCATCGATCAAGGCGATCAAGGAGCAACTGCGGGCGATCCCCAACAAGGGCCTGGATTTTGGCGTGCTGTGCGCCTACGGCAGTGCCGAACAGCGCCAGGCGCTCAAGCGCCTGCCAACCCCGCGCATCACCTTCAACTACCTGGGCCAGTTTGACGCCAGCTTCGATGATCCGAACGCTTTGTTCGCCCCGGCCCGTGAAGCATCCGGGGCCGAGCAGGGCGACCAGGCACCGCTGGGTAACTGGTTGAGCATCAACGGCCAGGTCTATGGCGGTGAGTTGACCCTGGACTGGACCTTCAGCCAGGCCATGTTCGCCCCGGCCACGGTGCAGCGCCTGGCGGATGCCCTGAGCCAGCAATTGCAGGCCTTGGTCGAGCATTGCCTGGCGCCGGGCAACGGTGCCGTGACGCCGTCGGATTTCCCCCTGGCGGCACTTGACCAGGCACAGCTTGAGCGCTTGCCGCTGGCGCCCGGGCAGATTGCCGACATCTACCCGCTGTCGCCGATGCAGCAAGGCATGCTGTTCCATGCCCTGAACGCACACACCAGTGGTGACAACATCAACCAGTTGCGAGTGCAGGTCCAGGGCCTGGACGTCGAGCGCTTTCGCCATGCCTGGCAGGCCACGCTGGATGCCCACGACAGCCTGCGCAGCCAGTTCCACTGGCAAGGCGACTTTGCCGCGCCCGTGCAGGTGGTAGTACGCGACGTGCCGCTGGCGTTTGCCAGCGTCGATCTGCGTGGTGCCACGCACGGCGCAACAATGCTGGATGACCTCGCGGCCCAGGAACGCAACGCCGGCTTTGCCCTCGACAGTGCACCTCTATTGCGCCTGAGCCTGGTCCGTAGCGGTGAGCAGGCGTATGAAATGATCTTCACCAGCCACCATGTCCTGATGGACGGCTGGAGCAATGCGCAATTGCTGGCCGAGGTGCTGCAGCGCTACGCCGGTGAAACGGTGGACGCGCCGATCGGCCGCTACCGTGACTATATCGCCTGGCTGCAGGGGCGCGACGGCGACGCCTGCCAGGCGTTCTGGCGTCAGCAGCTGCAACAATTCGACGGCCCGACCTTGCTCAGCCAGGCCATTGCCCGCGTGCCCGGCTCCTGTGCGGCGGCCAGCGGCCAGCACCAGCAAACCCTGAGCGCCGAGCAGACCCTGCGCGTGCAGGCTTTTGCCCGGGCGCAGAAGGTCACCCTCAATACCCTGGTCCAGGGGGCCTGGTCATTGCTGCTGCAGCATTACAGCGGCCAGGACAATGTCACCTTCGGGGCCACCGTGTCCGGGCGTCCGGCCGAGCTCAAGGGCATCGAGCGGCAGATCGGCCTGTTCATCAACAGCCTGCCGGTGATCACTGGCGCGCGGCCGCAGCAGTCATTGCAGCACTGGCTGCAGGCGCTGCAGGCGCACAACCTCAACCTGCGCGAGCAGGAGCACACGCCGCTTTACGAGATCCAGCGCTGGGCCGGGCACAGTGGCCAGCCGCTGTTCGACACCTTGCTGGTGTTCGAAAACTACCCGGTGGCCCAGGCCCTGGAGCAGGGCGCACCGGCCGGCTTGCGCTTTGGCGAGGTGCTCGGCCATGAGCAAAATGGCTTCCCGCTGACCCTGCTGGTGGATGCCGGCGAGCAACTGAGTGTGACCTTCAAGTACACCAGCGCCGATTTCGATGCTGTGGCGGTGCAACGCCTGGGCGCGCAACTGCAGCATCTGTTGCTGCAACTGGGCGGCTGCCAGGGCCGGGAGGCGGTTGCCAGCCTGAGCCTGTTCAGCGCCGAAGGCCGTGCCCAGCGCCTTGCCCAAGGGGCTGGGGCACTGGCCGACTATCCGCTGCAGCGCAGCATCCAGCAGTTGATCGAGGACCAGGTGCAGCGCACGCCCCAGGCGCCGGCACTGGTCTATGCCGGGCAGAGCCTGAGCTATGCCCAGCTCAATGCCCGGGCCAACCGCCTGGCCTGGCAGTTGATCGGCCAGGGGGTAGGGCCGGACGTGCTGGTGGGAATCGCGGCCGAGCGTTCGCTGGAAATGGTCATTGGCTTGCTGGCGATCCTCAAGGCCGGCGGTGCTTATGTGCCGCTGGACCCGGATTACCCGCGCGACCGTCTGGCGCATATGTTCGACGACAGTGGCATCGAGCTGCTGCTGACCCAGTCGTGGCTGCTCGACGGCCTGCCGCTGAGGCCGGGGCTGCGCACGCTGCTGCTGGACCAGGCGCAGGCCGAGGCCTTTCGCGAGGACGACCCGCAGGTGGCAGTGGATGGCGAACACCTGGCCTACGTGATCTACACCTCCGGTTCCACCGGCAAACCCAAGGGCGCGGGCAACCGTCACAGTGCCCTGGTCAACCGCCTGTGCTGGATGCAACAGGCCTATGGCCTGGATGCCAGCGATACGGTGCTGCAGAAAACCCCGTTCAGTTTCGACGTGTCGGTCTGGGAGTTCTTCTGGCCGTTGATGAGCGGCGCACGGCTGGTGGTTGCCGCGCCTGGCGATCACCGGGATCCGGGCCGCCTGATCGACCTGATCGAGCGTGAGGCTGTGAGCACCTTGCACTTCGTTCCGTCGATGTTGCAGGTGTTCCTCCAGGCGCCGCAGGTGGGCCGCTGCACAAGCCTGTCGCGGATCATCTGCAGTGGCGAGGCGCTGCCGATCGAAGCCCAGCAGCAGGTGTTCGCCAAGCTGCCGGCGGCCGGGCTGTTCAACCTCTACGGCCCGACTGAAGCTGCGATCGACGTGACCCACTGGCAGTGTGTGGATGAGGGGCGCAGCAGCGTGCCGATCGGCCACGCCATTGCCAACCTGCGCACGTACATCCTCGATGCCAACCTCGAGCCGGTTGCCGAGGGTGTTCTGGGCGAGCTGTACCTGGCCGGTGCCGGCCTGGCACGGGGTTACCATCGTCGCCCGGGGCTCACCGCCGAACGCTTCCCGCTCGATCCGTTCGTGCCAGGCCAGCGCATGTACCGCACCGGCGACCTGGCGCGCTACGGCGCGGCTGGCGAGATCGAGTACGCCGGGCGCATCGACCACCAGGTCAAGATCCGCGGGTTGCGTATCGAGCTGGGGGAAATCGAGGCACGGCTGCTGGAGCACCCGGCAATCCGCGAAGCCGTGGTGATCGCCCGCGAAGCGGTTGGCGGCACGCAACTGGTGGCTTACCTGGTCGCCGATGGCCAGGCCAGTGCCGAGGCTATTGGCGCATTGCGCGAGTTCCTGCGTCAGACCCTGCCTGAGCATATGTTGCCGAGCCATCTGCTGGCGCTGAGTGAAATGCCGCTGAGCCCCAACGGCAAGCTCGACCGCCGCCAGTTGCCGGCGCCGCCAAGCCTGGGCGGCCAGGCCCTGCATCGGCCACCGCACTCGGCGCTGCAACAGCAGGTAGCGGCGGCCTGGCAGGCGGTGCTGGGCACTGAGCAGGTTGGCCTGGGCGACAACTTCTTCCAGCTCGGCGGCCATTCGTTGATGGCCACCCAGGTGGTGATGCGCCTGCGTGACCAGTTGGCCCTGGAGGTGCCGCTCAAGCTGCTGTTCGAAGCCGAACACCTGGAGGCCTTCTGTGCCCGGGTCCAGGCCCTGCAGGACGAGCTTTCACCGCTACAGGACGAGTTGACTAAATCCCTGGAGGCTCTCAAACGTCTATCTGCCGAAGATCTTGAGAAATTGCTTTCCTGACAAGGGGTCGTGGCGTGCAAAAGTTAATAGAGTCTGTGGGGGCGCTTTCCTCGAAGGAGCGCAAAGCGCTGGCTGTCCTGCTGAAACAGAAAGGGATCAACCTGTTCGGGGTCGCTCCTGTGTTCCAGCGTGCCGAGGACGAGCCGCTCCTGCTTTCCTATGCCCAGCAACGTCAGTGGTTCCTCTGGCAGCTGGAGCCGCTGAGCCCGGCGTACAACATCCCGTTGGCGATCCGTTTGCAGGGCCGCCTGGATGTCGCCGCGCTGCGGCGCAGTCTGGATGCGCTGGTTGCCCGTCACGAAAGCCTGCGCACGTTGTTTGTTGAAACACCGGATGGGGTCCGGCAGCAGGTCCAGGCGCCGTTCAGCCTGGAGCTTGCACTGCAGGCGGTGCCTGAGGGAGTGGCTGGCGAAGCCGCGATTCAGGCGTTTCTGGCCGGGCAGGGCGGCCAGGGTTTCGACCTGGCCGGTGGGCCGTTGCTGCGCGCAGCCTTGCTGCAGGTTGACGCCGAGCAGCATGTGCTCAGCCTGGTCCAGCATCACATCATTTCCGACGCCTGGTCGTTGCAGCTGATGGTGCAGGAGCTGGTCCAGGCCTATGCCGCTTTCAGCCAGGGGCGTGAACCGGATCTGCCGGCCTTGCCGGTGCAATACGCCGATTACGCCCTGTGGCAACGCCAGTGGATGGAGAACGGTGAGCGCGAGCGGCAGTTGGCGTACTGGAGCGAACAGTTGCAGGGGCCGCTTGAGGTCCTGCAGCTGCCGCTCGACCGCCCGCGCCAGGCCGAACGCAGCTATGCCGGCGCCAGCCTGAATGCCGCGCTGGACGCCCGCCTGGGCGAGCAGCTCAAGGCCCTGGCCGCGCGGCATGGGGTGACCCTGTTCGTGCTGATGCTGGCAGCGTTTCAGGCCCTGCTGCAGCGCTTGAGCGGCCAGCAGGAAATCCGCGTCGGGGTGCCGATTGCCAACCGTGGCCGGCCCGAGATCGAGCGCCTGATCGGTTTTTTCGTCAATACCCAGGTGATGAAGGCCCAGGTGCACGGGGAGCTGCGTTTCAGCCAGTTGCTGGCCCAGGTGCGCGAGGCGGCCTTGCAGGCCCAGACCTATCAGGACTTGCCGTTCGAGCAATTGCTTGAGGTGCTCAAGGCCGAACGCAGCCTGAGCCACTCGGCGCTGTTCCAGGTGATGTTCAACCATCAGCGCGAGGACGCCGGTGGCGGTGCGGCTGCGCTGGACGGCTTGCAGGTAACGGCGCTGGCGCAACCGCTGAGCACCAGCAAGTTCGACCTGACACTCAATACCCTCGAGCATCCGGGCGGCATCGAGGCAACCTTTGTCTACGCCAGCGACCTGTTCGATGCCAGCAGCATCGAGGCCATTGCCGGGCAGTGGCGACGGTTGTTGCAGGCGATTGTCGATGACGTGCAGGTGCGGATCGAAGACTTGCCGCTGCTGTCGGTCACCGAGCAGCAGCACCTGCTCGAGCAGGGGCAGGGGCCGCAGTGCAGCTTTGCCGCCAGTAGCGTGCTGGAGCTGTTCGAGCAGCAACTGGCGGCAACACCGCAACGCCTGGCTACGGTGTGTGCGACGCAGCAATTGAGCTACAGCGAGCTCGACCGGCAAGCCACGCGCCTGGCCGGGCAATTGCGGGCGTTGGGCGTGGCGAGCGAATCCAGGGTGGCCATTGCCCTGGAGCGCAGTTCAGCCCTGGTCGTGGCGATTCTGGCAGCGTTCAAGGCCGGTGCCAGCTACTTGCCGCTGGACCCGCAGGCCGGCAGCGAACGCCTGCGCAGCCTGCTTGAAGGCAGCGGCGCCCAGGTACTGCTTTGCGCTTCGGCGCTGCAGGCGCAAATGCCGCGTGTAGCAGGCCAGGCGCTGATCTGTGTCGATGGTCCCGATGCGCAAACGCTGCCCGGCGCCGCGCTGCAACCTACGCTGCCGCTGGCCGAGAGCGGCGCCTATGTCATCTACACCTCCGGCTCAAGCGGCCAGCCCAAAGGGGTGATGGTCAGCCATGGCGCCCTGGCCAACTATGTCCAGGGCCTGTTGCAACGCCTGCCGCTGGAGCAGGCGCAGAGCATGGCGATGATCTCCACCGTTGCTGCCGACCTTGGCCATACGGTGCTGTTTGGCGCGCTGTGCTCGGGGCGTACCCTGCACCTGCTCGATCCGCACACGGCAATGGACGCCCAGGCCATGGCCGCAGTCATGCAGCGCCAGCAGGTCGATGTGCTGAAGATCGTACCCTCCCACCTGGCGGCATTGATGGCCTCGGCCGAAGCTTGCGAGGTACTGCCGCGCCGTCTGCTGGTGCTGGGTGGCGAAGCCTGCCCGCCAGCGTTGCTTGAGCGCGTACGGCAACTGGCGCCGCAGTGCCGGGTGTTCAACCATTACGGGCCGACCGAGACCACCGTCGGCGTGCTCGCCGGGCCGCTCGAGGACGGTCAGGCCAGCCTCGGCCAACCCCTGGCCAACAGCCGTGTGCACGTGCTCGATGCCAGCCTGCAGGCCGTGGCAAACGGCGGTACGGGCGAGTTGTACATCGGTGGGCCGGGCCTGGCGCGTGGCTATCTCGGGCAGCCGGGGCTGACTGCCGAGCGCTTTGTACCCGATCCCTTCGCCAGCCAGGGCGAGCGCTTGTACCGCAGTGGCGATGCTGTGCGCTTGAGCGCCGGGCAGTTGCACTATCAAGGTCGAATCGACGATCAACTGAAGATTCGCGGTTTTCGCGTCGAGCCGGGCGAGGTCTCCGCTTGCCTGCGCAGCCTGGACGGCGTGGAGCAGGCGGTGGTTGTCGGCCACGCCAGCGAGCGCGGCCAGCAACTGCTCGGTTACGTGGTCAGTCGTGCCGGCACCTCGGCGCAAGTGGCTGCAGCCTTGCTTGAGGCGTTGCGCGAGCGTTTACCGGAATACCTGGTGCCGGCGCAGTTGATCCTGCTGCAGCGTCTGCCCCTGACCGCCAACGGCAAACTCGACCGCAAGGCCTTGCCCGCACCAGGTGCGCAGGCGGCCAGTGAGACCTACAGTGCGCCGCAAGGTGAGCTGGAGCAGCGCCTGGCGGCGATCTGGCAGGATGTGCTCAAGGTCCCGCGAGTGGGCCGCCAGGACAACTTCTTCGAGCTTGGCGGCGACTCGATCATCTCCATCCAGGTGGTCAGCCGGGCCCGTGAAGCGGGAATCCGCTTTACCCCCAAAGACCTGTTCCAGCACCAGAGTGTGCAGCGCCTGGCCAGGGTTGCCAGCCTCGGTGCGGGTGATGCGAACGTGGCCAGCGGGCCGGTCGAGGGCCCCCTGACGCTGTTGCCGATCCAGCAGATGTTCTTCGAGAACGAGGTGGTCGACCGTCATCACTGGAACCAGTCGGTGCTGCTCGCCCCGCGTACAGCCTTGTCTGCCCAGGCGCTGGAGGCGGCTTTGCAGGCTTTGCTGCTGCACCACGATGCCTTGCGCCTGAGCTTCAGCCAGACGGCGGATGGCTGGCTCGCCGAGCACCGTCCAGGCGCCGGCGCCCAAGACCTGTTATGGCAGCGCAGCACCTGTCTTGAACAACTGCCGGCGATCTGCGAACAGGCCCAGCGCAGCCTGGACCTAGGCGCCGGACCGTTGCTGCGGGCGGTGCTGTTCAGCCTCGAGGATGGCCAGCAGCGCTTGTTGCTGGTGGTGCATCACCTGGTGGTCGATGGCGTTTCCTGGCGCATCCTGCTGCAAGACCTGCAGAGTGCCTACGGGCAACTGGCCGCCGGCCAGCCCTTGAGCCTGCCGGCCAAGACCTGTTCGGCGCAACACTGGGGCGAGCGCCTGCTGGCGCGGGCGGGCAGTGCGCCGTTGCAGGCTGAACTGGCCTACTGGCAAGCGCAGGCGGCGGTCGATGCGCTGCCGGTGCGAGATGCCGCGTGCCGGTTGTTGCAGCGTGATGCCCGCACCGTCTACACCCGCCTCGACAACGCCGCCACCCAGCGCTTGTTGCAACAGGCACCCGCTGCTTACCGCACGCGCATCAACGAATTGCTGCTGACCGCCCTGGCCCGGGTAATCTGCCGCTGGAGCGGGCAACCGAGCACCCAGGTGGTGCTCGAAGGTCATGGCCGCGAAGAGCTGTTTGCCGATCTCGACCTGACCCGCAGTGTCGGCTGGTTCACCAGCAAGTACCCGCTGGCGTTGACCCCGGCGCCTGGTTTGGCCGAGGCGATCAAGGCGATCAAGGAGCAGGTCCGGGCAGTGCCCGATAACGGCATCGGTTATGGCCTGTTGCGCTACCTGGGTGACAGTACGGCGCGGCAGGCCCTGGGCCAGCGACCGTTGCCGCGTATCACCTTCAATTATCTGGGGCAGTTCGACAACAGTTTCGACAGCCAGGCCGATGACGCCCTGTTTGCCGTGGCGCGCGAAGCCTCGGGCAGCGAGCGCGCCGAGCTGGCTGAACTGGGCAACTGGCTGACCCTCAACGGCCAGGTGTACGACGGACGTCTGAGCATCGGCTGGATTTTCAGCCCGCAGATGTTCGACAGCAGTGTTGTCGAGGGCCTGGCCGCTGACTACGCCAGCGAACTGCAAGCGCTGATCGAGCACTGTTGCCAGGAGGCCAGTGGCGGCCTGACACCAGCGGATTTCCCCCTGGCCGGGCTCACCCAGGCGCAGCTCGACGGCCTGCCCGTGGCTGCGCGCGAGGTAGCCGACATCTACCCGTTGTCGCCGATGCAACAGGGCATGTTGTTCCACTCCCTGGAGGCCGACGAGGCCGGCTTGTACATCAACCAGACCAGCGTCGCCGTGCAGGGGCTGGAGCTAGAACGCTTTGTCGCAGCCTGGGACCTGGCAGTCGCCAACCATGAAGTGCTGCGTACCGGTTTCTGGAATGCCAGCAGCCTGGAGCAACCGCTGCAGGTGGTGAGCAAGCAGGCGCCGTCGGTGGTGCGTGTGCTCGACTGGCGTGGCCAGGCCCTGGAAAGCGATGCCATCGAAGTACTGGAGCACGCCGAATGCCGCGAGGGCTTCGACCTGCTGCGTGCGCCGCTGATGCGGGTCACCCTGGTGCGCCTGGACGACCAGCGCTGCCACCTGATCTGGACCCGTCACCACATTCTCATGGACGGCTGGAGCAGCTCGCGCCTGCTCGCCGAGGTGTTCCAGGCCTACCATGGGCGGCCGGTGCAGGTACAAGGGCGCTATGGCGACTACATCGCCTGGCTGCAACAACAGAATGACCAGCAGGCGCTGGAGCAGTTCTGGCGCCAGCAATTGCGCGACCTGGGCGAAGTCACCGAACTGGCGGCCAGCACCTGGCCGCGCCCGGCGGCCCAGTTGCAAGGCCACGATGCGCTCTACCTGGACTGGGATGCTGTGCGTACCCGCCAGTTGCGCAGCGCCGCCCAGCAATTGCGGGTCACCGCCAACACCCTGGTGCAGGCGGCCTGGCTGCTGCTGTTGCAGCGCTATACCGGCCAGCAGAGCGTCTGTTTCGGTGCGACAGTGGCCGGGCGCCCGGCCAGTTTGCCCCTGGCCGGCGAGATGCTCGGGCTGTTCATCAACACCTTGCCGATCCTGCAAAGCCCGCGGCCAGACCAGCGCGTCGGCGACTGGCTGGAACAACTGCAAGCCTACAACCTGGAGGTACGCGACCACGAGCATGCATCGCTTGCCGATATCCAGCGCTGGGCCGGGCACAGCGGTCGCAGCCTGTTCGACAGCATCATCGTGTTCGAGAACTACCCGGTCGACGAGCGTTTGCAGGAGGTGGGCCAAGGGCCGTTGCAGTTTGGCGCCACCCGTGGCCGCGATGTCACCAACTACCCGATGGACCTTGCGGTCAATCTGGGCGAAACCTTGAGCATCGAGTTTCTTTACCTGCGCAACCGCTTCAGCGCTGACAGCGTGGCGCAGATCCGCGCCTGTTTCGAGACGCTGTTGCAGGCGTTGCTGGAGCAGCCGCAGGCAACCCTGGGCAGCCTGGCCATGCTCGATGCCGGTGGCCTGCAAGCGCTGGCCGCCGCCAACGCGGTGCTGCCACCACAGCCGCAGGCAGCGAGCCTGCTGGAGCAGGTTCAGGCCCATGCCCGTGACCGGGGTGATGCGCTGGCGGTGGTCTGCGCCGGTCAGCAACTGAGTTACGCCCAGCTCGAAGCGCAGGCCAATGCCCTGGCCCATTGCTTGCGTGCGCAGGGGGTCGGGCCGGAGGTGCGCGTTGGGGTCGCGTTGAATCGTTCGGTGCAGATGATTGTGGCCCTGTACGCCGTGCACAAGACCGGCGCGGCCTATGTACCGCTGGATATCGACTACCCGCAGGAGCGCCTGCAATGGATTGTCGAAGACTCGGCCATGAAGGTGCTGCTGACCCATAGTCAGGTGCTGGCGCGTCTGCCGCAGACCACCCAGGCGCAGGTGCTGACCCTCGATACCCTGGCGCTGGAGCAGTACCCGCAGACAGCGCCACAGGTAAGTATCGATGCCGGGCATCTGGCGTACCTGATCTACACCTCCGGCTCCACCGGCAAGCCCAAGGGCGTCGCCGTTGCGCGCGGACCGCTGGCCATGCATTGCCAGGCGATCAGCGCGCTGTACCAGATGACTCCGGCTACCCGCGAACTGCTGTTCATGTCGTTCGCGTTTGACGGCGCCCAGGAACGCTGGTGGTCGACGTTGCTGGCCGGCGGTTGCCTGGTGCTGCGCGACGACAGCCTGTGGACCGCCGAAGAGACCTGGGCGGTATTGCATGAGCAACGCATCAGCATTGCCTGCTTCCCGCCGGCCTATCTCAAGCAGATCGCCGAGTTTGGCCAGGGCCAGGACAACCCGCCGCCGGTGGACATCTACTGCTTCGGCGGTGATGCCGTGGCCGAGGCCAACTTCGATCTGGTCCAGCGCACCCTGCACCCGCGGATGATCACCAACGGCTATGGTCCGACCGAAACCGTGGTCACCCCGATGCTCTGGCGGGCCGCCGCCGGCGCCCGCTGCGAGGCCGCTTATGCACCGATCGGCGAGCGGGTCGGCAACCGTAGCCTGTATGTGCTCGATGCCCAGCTCAACCCCTTGCCCGATGGCGTTGCCGGCGAGTTGTACATCGGCGGCGAAGGCCTCGCACGCGGCTATCACCAGCGCCCGGGGCTGACGGCGGAGCGTTTCGTTGCCAGCCCGTTCGAGGCCGGCGCACGCCTGTACCGCTCCGGCGACCTGGTACGTCGGCGTGCCGACGGGGTGATCGACTACCTGGGGCGCCTGGATCATCAGGTGAAGATTCGTGGTTTTCGCATCGAACTGGGTGAAATCGAAGCCCGCCTGCGGGCCCAGGACGGGGTACGCGAGGCCGTGGTGGTGGCCCGCGACAGCGAAGCGGGCAAACGCCTGATCGGTTATGTGGTTGCTACGGCGCAGGGGCTCAAGGTGGAGCAACTGCGCAGAGCCCTGCACGCCGAATTGCCAGATTACATGGTGCCGGCGCAGCTCATTGAGCTGCACGCCATGCCGCTCAACCCCAGCGGCAAGCTCGATCGCCTGGCCTTGCCCGATCCGGACTTCAAGGGCAAGGCCTATGTGGCTCCACGCAACGCCCTGGAACGCATGCTCGCCGCCATCTGGGAGGACGTGCTGGAGCTTGAACAGGTCGGTGCGACAGACAATTTCTTCGAGCTGGGCGGCGATTCGCTGCGCACGCTCAAGGTCTTGAGCAAGGTACGTCAGCAGGCACCCGCCGGATTTGAACTGAAGCTGCGGGACATGCTGGCCAAGCCAACCATCGCCCAGTTGTCTGGCTACGATGAGCAGCCAGGCGAGCTTGATCCGCTGCTGGCGCTCAATGGCGCCGATCAGCCGGGGCCGGCGTTGTTCTGCCTGCACGCAGGCTTCGGCACGGTGTTCGACTACGAGCCATTGGCGCGCCGCCTGCAAGGGCGCTGCAGCGTGTATGGCCTGCAGTGCCGAATGCTTCTGGACCGTGACTGGGAGGATGATTCACTGGAGTCGATGGCCATCGATTACGCCCAGTACATTCGCCAGAAGCAGGCACAGGGTCCGTACCGGCTGTTGGGTTGGTCGCTGGGCGGTAGCCTGGCGGTGCTGGTGGCCGCGGAGCTGGAAAAACAAGGCCAGACCGTGAGTTTCCTCGGCCTGGTCGACAGTTTTATCCCGCTGCCCCAACAGCAGGTGCAAGACGAGGACTGGCGCGACGACCTGCCCGCATTCCTGGCCCAGGCCGCCAACCTGCGGGTTGAACCGGGGCAACTGCCTGAACAGGAGCCAGACCTGGACGGGCTCAGTGCCTTGCTGGCTGCCCTGCAGCAGGCAGCGCCGGCCCAGGCCAGCCGCTTCGAGGCCGACGAGCTGGCCCGTGCCTTTCAGGTGGGCTTGCGCCTCAAGGCCTTGTCGCGACGGCTGCAGCCATTGCCCCGTAGCGACTGCGCGGCGCAGTTGTGGTGGCGGGCGCAGCTGCCAGCCGGGCTGGTCGAGGCGTATGAGAGCGGCCTGCATGTGCAGGCCGCAGGGCAGCGCATTAACGCCGGTCACTACGACATCCTCGCCAACGACGACCTGCTGGCACAGCTGCAGCAGCCTGTGCTGCAGGTCGCGTCGCTGGTCGATTGAACCCGGGGTGGGGCCGTTCGGCCCCACCTTTTTTCCTTCTGTTTCTGTCTGGATGCCTCCATGTCCTTGCACCCTGATCTTTCTGCTTTCCTGGAACTCGCCGAGTTCGGTCGACTCACGGGTAAAAGCCAGCCCTTGCACGAATTGCCATTGGCCAAGGCGCGCGCCGATTTCGAGGCGACCTCGCAGATTCTCGACCCCAACCCGCCGGGCGAGCTGCAGGTCAGCAGCCTGCAACTGCCGACTCGCGACGGCGCCGCGATTGACGCGCGGCTCTACCGCAGCAATGCCAGCGTCGGTAAAACCTTGCCGGTGATTGTGTATTTTCATGGCGGCGGCTATGTGGTCGGCAGCCTCGATTCCCATGATTCGGTGTGCCGCCGGCTGGCGCTCAGCGGTGAGTTCGCGGTGCTGGCCCCGGCCTACCGGCTGGCGCCGGAGTACCGGTTTCCGATTGCCGTGGAAGATGCCGCAGACAGCCTGACGGCATTGGCCGGGCAGGCCGGTGCCCTGCATCTGGACAGCCGCAGGGTAGTGCTGGCCGGTGACAGTGCCGGGGCGACCCTGGCCACGGTGCTGGCGGCAATGGCCGCGTCGGGGGCGCTGCCGCAGGCCCTGCGGCCGGTGGCGCAACTGCTGTTCTACCCGGTGACCGATATCAGCCAGGTACGAGCCTCCCATCAGCGTTACGCCGAAGGCTACCTGCTGGAATCGGCGACGCTGGAGTGGTTCTACCAGCATTACGCACGCACGCCTGCCGACCGTCTCGACTGGCGCGCCTCGCCACTGCTGGGTAATGCCGTTGCCCAGGCGCCAGCCTATGTGGCGCTGGCCGGTTACGACCCGCTGCACGACGAAGGCCTGGCCTATGCCCAATGGTTGCAGGCGGCAGGTACCGAAGTGGCCTTGAGCATCGAGGCCGGTTTGTCCCACGACTTTTTACGCATGGGTGGCATCGTTGCCCAGGTGGAGCAGGTCTACGCCCGGGCACTGGCCTGGCTTGGGCAGGTGCTCGAGCGCTGAGGCCTTGACGCAAAACGCCGCCCCGGCAAAGGCCAGGCTCCTGGGAGCGACCTTTGCCGGGGCGGCGTTTGGGTGCCGGGCGATCAGAACTCGTACTTGGTGCTCAGCAAGAAGCTGCGCGGTTCGCCGTAGGAGCCGCTGTAGAAGTTGTCATCCAGCGAACTGATGTACTTCTTGTCGAACAGGTTGTTGACCGTGGCAGTGGTCGACCACTTGGGCGTCAACTGATAACGGGCCATCAGGTTGAAGGTCGCATAGTCGCCTTGCTTGGCTTTGGCCGGTGCGCTCAGTTGCCAGGAGTCGACAGTGAAGTGGATGCCGCTCTGCCAGTTCACCCCGCCACCGACGGTCAGGCGATCCAGCTCGCCGGGCAAGCGGTAGGTGGTCCAGAGTTTGAACAGGTCGGTCGGGACAATGGTCTTGACCCGCTCGCCGTCATGGTCCTTGACCACCGCATGGGTGTAGCTGGCGGCAATGTTCCAGTCCGGCATGATCTCGCCGTTGACTTCCAGGTCGATGCCCTTGGTCTTGGTTTTTTCCGCCTTGTAGGCAGTGATCAGCTCGTTGCCGGGCAGGGTGCCGTCGGGGATCGCATCGTTGTCCAGCTTGACCTCGAACAGGGCAATCGCGGTGTTCAGGCGGCCGCCGAAGTATTCGCTTTTCAGGCCGATCTCGTAGTTGTCGCCTTCACGCGGGTCGAGCAGCTTGCCGTCGCGCGAGCGATAGGGCTGCGGCTTGAAGATGCTGGTGTAGCTGGCGTACACCGAGTGGATGTCGTTGAGGTCGTAGACCACGCCGGCATACGGGGTGACTTCGCCGCTGACCTTGACCGAGTCATCGGTATTGTTGCGCACCATGTTCGGCACGTAGTAATGCATCATGGCGTCGTACTTGTAGTTGCTGACCCGCGCACCGAGGATCACCGAGAGATCGTCGGTGGGCTTGAGCCGGGTAGCCAGGTAAGCGCCGTTCTGCCGTTGTTTGATGTTGTCGTCTTCGCGGTTCATGGTGTAGGTCGGGTTGGGCGCATAGTTGTCCCAGGTCCAGATGTTCACCGGTTTGCCACTGACGAAGTTGTCGCTGCCTCCACTGGCGGTCAGGTTGCCGAAACCGTTGCGGCGGTTTTCGTAATCCTGGTAGTTGAAGCCGACCACCAGTTCGTGGGTGCGCCCACCCAGCTCGAAGGGGCCCGAGAGCATGATGTCGAGGCCACGTTGTTCCTGGGTGTTGTCGCCCTTGGTGGCGGTGTATTTGAGATTGTCGCCGGTTTCGGCGTTGACGAAGCCGGTGGAGGTGCCGACGATGATCGAGTTGTAGTCGCGGGTGCCATACAGTGAACTGGCGGCGACCTTGAGGGTCCAGTCGTGGGCCAGTTTCTGCTCGATCGAGGCGAAGGCGTTGACCGATTCCTGGCGGTTGGTGCTGTTGCGGCTGGCACCGTTGGCCGAGCGCTGCATGTGCACGCGGTTGCCCTTGTTGTCGACGATCGGCAGGCCGGTGGTGGAGAATCCGCGCGGGTCGCTGTTGAGGTAGTCGACGCCGACGGTGAGCAGGGTGCTGTCGGTCAGGTCGGCCTCGACGATCCCGTAGAGGATGGTTTTTTCTTGCTGCAGATGGTCGGTGAAGCTGTTGCCTTGCTGGTAGGCAGCCACCGCACGACCGCGCAGCTTGCCGTTTTCGGTGAGCGGGCCGGAGACATCCACTTCACTGCGATACAGGTCCCAGGAGCCCAGGCCGCCACTGACATAACCCTTGAAGGTGTCGGTAGGGCGCTTGCGCACCAGGTTGATGGTCCCGGACGGATCGCCGGCGCCGGACATCAGGCCAGTGGCGCCGCGCACCACTTCGATGCGGTCGTAGATAGCCATGTCCGACAGCGCCTGGGGCAGGGCCTGGCTGAAGGCGAACGAGGTGGTGGGCATGCCGTCGTACTGGTAGTTGTCGATGGCCAGGCCACGCGAATACACATACAGGCGGTCGCTGCCCGGGCTTTGCACGTTGATGCCGGCGGTTTGCTCCAGCACCTGGCCGATGCTGCGCAGGTTCTGGTCGTCGATGCGCTGGCGGGTCATGACGCTGACCGACTGCGGCGTTTCGCGCAGGCTCAGGTTGAGCTTGGTGGCGGTGTTGGTCGAGCCCGTGGTGTACGAGCCTGTGCCTTCGGTGGTGCTCCCCAGCCCCGTGGCACCAATGGTTGTCGCCCCCAGTTCGACCGAGCTCGACGAACCGCGACCGGTAACGGTCAGGGTATCGCCCTGCAGGCTGTAGTTGAGGTTGGTGCCGCCAAGCAGGATGCGAATCGCCGCCTCGGGCTGCAGGCGCCCTTGCACCGCGGCACCGCGCAGATTCATCACATCGTCAGGGCTGAACAGCAACTGCACGTTGGCCTGCTGACCGAAGCTCTGCAAGGCGCTGGACAGCGGCTGCGCAGGAATATCGAAGGCCACTTCCCGTGCCTGTACCTGGGCAGTCAGCGGCAGGCTCAGGGCCAGGCCGAGGGTGGCGGAAACAACGCGGGGCTTGAGCAGTCGGCGCATCATCAGCGCTTTGGCGAGTGGTGAAATGGCATGTGCTGGCATGGTGTGCTCTTGGAAA
Source organism: Pseudomonas sp. 2835 (assembly GCF_050435905.1). Classification (NCBI taxonomy): domain Bacteria; kingdom Pseudomonadati; phylum Pseudomonadota; class Gammaproteobacteria; order Pseudomonadales; family Pseudomonadaceae; genus Pseudomonas; species Pseudomonas sp. 2835. The sequence goes on from NZ_JBNDLE010000010.1 coordinate 160,860, forward strand.
GTTGGCTACTTGACTGATAATGATTTCTATTACTGGGGATGAGACGTTCGTAGGCCCGCAAACCGGAAAAATATTTTCGGTTGCGGGCTGTTTACGCAGAAGGGATCAGGCCGATTGCAGTTCGCTGACGACGCTGCCGGCGTGCATGCGCACCAGTTGGTCGGCGACGTCGAAGTAGCGGTCGTCATGGGAGATGACAATGATGGTCTTGCCCAGACGTTTGAGGTCCGGCAGCAACTCTGTGTAGAAGATCCGCCGGAAGGTCGGGTCCTGGTCGGCCGCCCACTCGTCGAACACCAGTACCGGGCGTTCTTCGAGCCAGGCATTGAGCAGGGCCAGGCGCTTGCGTTGCCCGGTCGAGAGGTCGGTGGTGCTGAACACGCCGTCGCGCACGCTGACCTTGTGGTCGATTTCCAGGCGTCGCAGGTAGCGGTCGGCATCGGCGGGAATCTGCGTATCGCCCTGGACCACATCGTCGAACAGGTAATAGTCGGCAAAGATGGTAGTGAACAACTGCCGATAGTCGTCGCGGGTTTCGGCCACCACCGGCGTGCCGTTGAGCACGATGCTGCCACCTTGCGGCGCATACAGGCCCAGCAGCAACTTGATCAGGGTGGTCTTGCCGCAACCGTTTTCACCGACGATGAAAATGATCTCGCCCTGTTCGATGCGCAGGTTCACCGGCCCCAGGCGAAACGGCTCGAAGCCTTCCACGCGAGGGAAGGTGTAGGTCACTTCGCTCAGTTCCAGGCTGTGTACCGCAGGCGCCGCGGCACCATCGTCGCTGAGCAGCAGGTGCGCCTCCGGAGACGAGAACTGCTGCGACAGTTCGGCGATGCGCCGGAACGCAATCTGCGCGCGGCTGACGATCGGCAAGGTACTGACCAGATGATCGAGCGGGCCCTTCATGTACAGCAGCACCAGGACGAAACCGCTCATGGCCGCCTTGTTGTCGCTCGGCCATAACGATTGCATGGCCAGGGCCAGGCCGATGACCACGAAGAACAGCATCGAGCCGAAGCTCTTGGCGATCACGAAGGTGTTGATCGAGCGGATCTGCGTGTTGCAAATCCGTTCGGCCGTACCCTGGATGCCCTGGACGAACATGCGCTGGCGCCGCGGACGATGGATGCGCAGTTCCTTGGCGCCTTCGGCGATCGCATGGTAGTGCTTCTGCAGTTCGTCTTCGGCTTCTCGTGCCGCTTCAAAACCTTTCAGGCCGCGGGCGCGGGCAATGAACTGCACGGCGGTGCCCAGGGCAATGGCAAGCACAATCAGCAGGAACATCGGCCACGACAACATCGCCAGATAGCCCAGGCAGCCGAGCACTACAGTCAGGGATATCGCCAGCGGGGCGAAGGCAAAGGCGAAATCGCTGATGGTGTCGACGTCATGGGTGAGCACCGGAATCAGGCGGTGGCTGCGGTAGCGCTCAATCTGGTCGATGGGTGCTGCCAGCACTTTCTCGCCCAGCTCTTTGCGCAGCGTGGCGATGATGTGCTGGCCGACGTGGTTGGTGCCGATGTCGGAGAAGATCGTGCTCAGCAGCGCCAGCAGGCACAACCCGGCGAAACCCAGGACAACGCCCTGGGTCAGGCCGCTGTCGCTGTGCAGGGCACTGTTGATGGTCGCCAGCAGCGTGGTGACGCTGATGCCGCCGACCATGCCCAGGGCGATGGATATCGCCACCAGCGGCCAGAACGGTTTGAGCAGGCCGAACAGATCTCGAACGGCGCTGCGGGATGGACGGGTCATTGACGTCTCTCGCTTCAGGCGTTGATGAGGTCGGCAGCCAGCGGGTTCTCGCGCAGGGCCCGCGGGGTTTCCAGCGCCTGGTACAGCGCCTGGCTGATCTCGTCGGCGCGGGCCGGCAGCACTGACAGCAGGGTGTCGCTCAGGCCGTGGGAAGCTTCACAGAAGCCTTGCAGGTAAATGCTTGCCTTGAGGCGTGGATCGCTCAGGGCGCGGTAATGACGATCGACCTGGAAGTCCTGCAGGTACTCCTGCAGCGGCGCCAGCAATTCGCGGTGCGAGCGGCGCTCGTAGCCGGTGGCCAGGATCACTGCGTCGTAGCGGTGGGTCTGGTCTTTGCCGGTAGCGTGGTCACGCAGGGTCAGTTCGATGCCCTGGTCGTTGGCCGAGACCGCTTCGACTTCGCGGCGGCACAGTACCGAGTGACGGAACTGGTGGGCGACTTTCTGCCGGTAGAGGATGCCGTAGATGCGTTCGATCAGGTCGACGTCGACCACCGAGTAGTTGGTGTTGTGGTATTGCTCGATGAGTTTCTCGCGGTCTTGCGGCTGCTGGTCGAATACCAGGTCCGTGTAGGCCGGGGCGAAGATCTCGTTGACGAACGGGCTGTCATCGGCAGGCTTGAGTGCCGAGGAGCGTAGGATCATGTCGACCTTCACCGAAGGGAAGCTGTCGTTGAGGTCGATGAAGGCTTCGGCTGCGCTTTGCCCCGAGCCGATGATAGCGATGCGCATGGCCTTGCCCTGGGCGCAAGGCAACTGCTCAAGCGCTGCCAGGTATTGAGAGTGGTGGAACACCCGCTTGTCTTGCTTGAAGGGGGCGAAGCGCTTGGGGATACGTGGCGAGCCACCGCTGCCGACCACTACCGAGCGGGTCAGGCGGCTGTGCTCGCGGCCCTGGCTGTCACGCGAGACCAGCTTGAGCAGGTCGATGGAGTCGCCGTTGAAATGCGGTTCGACCCGTACCACCTCTTCACCGTAGACGGCCTGGTCGGCAAAGTGCTCGGCAACCCAGCGCAGGTAGTCATTGAACTCCAGGCGGCAGGGATAAAAAGTGCCCAGGTTGATGAAGTCGACCAGACGGCCCTGCTTGTGCAGGTAATTGACGAAGCTGTAGGGGCTGGTGGGATTGCGCAGCGAGACCAGGTCCTTGAGGAAGGAAATCTGCAGTTCGCTCTGGGTGGCCAGGGTGTTGCCGTGCCAGCGGTAGTCCTGCTGCTTGTCGATGAACAGTGCCTTGAGCGCCTGGCCGCTGCTTTGCGCGCGCTCCTGCAGGGCAATGGCCAGGGCCAGGTTGGAAGGGCCGAAGCCCACGCTGATCAGATCGTGGAGGGTATCGTGCGAAGTCGTCTGGCTCATGTCGTCGATTCCTTGAAGAAGAAGGTCGGGGCGGGTGCGATGGCAAGGGAGGCCCCGATGCGCTCGAAGGCAGCGGGGGATCTACCGTTTGAAACGAGTGGATAGGCGGGGAATTTAGCGCGTGGCCCGGTTGCTCGCCGGCCACGCGCCAGGCGTCAGAGCTCGCGGGCTACGCGCAGGCCGAGCCAGTCGCCACGGATATCGGCCGGGCGATCATTGCGATTGCCGGAGCGGGAAAAGATCGGCGCCTCGCCCCAGTCGTTGCCGCGGATGTGGCGCGTGGTGCAGCCAGGTTCCACCCAGGCGCTGCCATCGCTGGGCGCACCGACATAGTTCTCGTGCCAGCAGTCGGCGACCCATTCGTAGACATTGCCATGCATGTCGTAGACGCCGAAGGCGTTGGCGGGGTAGCTGCCGACCGGCGAGCTGAAGCTGTAGCCGTCGCGCGGGCCGTAGGTGTTGGCGTTGCGGGTGATCTGATAGTCGGCGCCCGGGTCCATGGCAAACGGGAACGGCCCGCTGCTGCCGGCGCGAGCGGCATATTCACGTTCGGCTTCGCTGACCATGCGGTAGTGCTTGCCGGTTTTTTTCGACAGCCAGGCGGCGTAGGCCTGGACATCGTGATAACTCATGCACACCGCCGGTTGCCGGGGCTTTTGTTCATAACGCGGTTTGCTTGCCTTGCATTCGCGCCCGGGGCGGGTGTCGCCGTCGGCAATCACCACCCCGGACTCGCGCAGGTAGGCGTCCCACTCGCCGGCCGTCACCTGAAAGCGGCTGATGGCGAAGGGTCTGGCGAAGGTCACGGTGTGCAGCGGGCCCTCATCGGGCTGGCGGCCGACTTCATCGTCGGGGGTGCCCATCTGATAACTGCCGGCGGGCAGCACGACCATTTCCGGGCAGGCTGCCTTGCAATCACGAAACACCGTACCCGGTGTCTGCGCGTTGGCGGCCTGGGCGCTGGACAGGCCAAGGGCGCTGAGCAGGGCGGCGAGGGAGAGGCGATACATCAAGGGTGCGGACATGAGCGAGCCTTTTCAGAGTTTCTTGATCAGGAGGGCCATGGCCCGGTCGATTTCCTGCTCGTTGTTGAGCAGCCCCGGGGCCATGCGCAGCACCGGGCCTGCGTCGCGGTCGACAGCGTCGACGACGATGCGGTTGCTGGTGAGGTAGTTGGCCAGGGCGTCACAGTCCTGGCCCTTGACCCGGATGAAGGTGAAGCCGGCCGAGTGTTCGCGGCTGAGCGGGGTCACCAGCTCGATGGCCTTATGTTCGAGCAGGCGCTGCTTGAGGTAATCGTTGAGCTGGTGGATACGCGCCTGGACCTCGGCCTTGCCCAGTTGCAGGTGCAGCTCAAAGGCCTTGCCCAGCGCCCAACGGTGCTCGAAGGCGTGGTAGCCACCCGGGGTCATGATGGTGGCAAAGTCCTTGTCTTCGGAGAACGTGGCAAAGGTCGGCACCAGGTTGTTCATCTGCTCGGAGGCGGCGCAGATGATCCCGGTGCCGCGAGGGCCGAACATCCACTTGTGGGTGCCGGAAATGAAGTAGTCACAATTGAAGTCGGCGAAGTTGGCGTTCTCTACGCCGAAGCCGTGCACGCCATCCACCACATAGAGGATGCGTCGGTCTTCGTCACGGTCGCGATTGTGCTGGCGAACCAGCTCGCCGATCTGGCCGATGGGCAGTTTCACTCCGCTGCCCGAATGCACCCAGGTCATGCCCAGCACTCGGGTGTTGGCGTTGATGGCTTTGTCGAGGGTGCTCAGCACCTGGTCGGTGGAAATTTCTCGTGGCTGCTGGAACAACCGCAGCTTGCGCACCTGGATGCCCTCGTGGCGCTGGCGGAACTCCAGGGTTTTGCGGGTGGCGTAATGCTCGTGCTCGGTGGTGAGAATCTCCTGGCCGGGGGCGACCTTGAGGCGCCCATAGATCATGCCCAGGCCTTCGGTGGTGCTGCCGGTCAGGGCGATCTGCCGCGCACGGACTGCCAGGTAGCGGGCTGCCCAGTCGCGTACTTCGCCTTCGCGCTGCCATTCGATCTGGGTTTCCCAGTCGACCCAGTGGGCCGGGTTGCGATCGATCTCGGCGCGGTAGTAGTCGATGGCCGCTTGCACCGGACGCGGGTGGGCGGTGACCAGGAAGTTGGCGAAGTGCGCATAGCTCGGGTCGAGGGGAAACAGCTGGCGCAGGTTTTGCCATTTATCAGCGCCGCTCAGTGCCGCCGGCGCCGCCAGGGCCTGAGGCAGCAGCGGCAGGCTGGCGGCGAGCAGGCCGGCCTGCTTGAGAAAGGTACGACGGTCAGTCATGGTTGAAGCTGCCCTGGGTCAAGGAGTGGAGGTGCTGGCAACGGGCCGGGCGGCTTTTTGCACCTGGTCCCAGACCCGCAGGAAATTGCCGCTCCAGAGCTTGGCGATGTCGGCTTCGGAGTAACCACGGCTGAGCAGCTCGGCCGTCACGTTGCGGATCTCGCTGACATCCTTCCAGCCCTCCAGGCCGCCGCCGTCGTTGAAGTCGGAACTGATGCCGACGTGGTCGATGCCCATCTTCTTCACTGCGTAGTCGATGGCGTCGCCGTAGTCCTTGAGAGTGGCCTTGGGTTCCTGCTCGACAATGTCGTACAGGCTGCCGGCGTATTCGCCAAAGCGCGCCTGCGGCCAGATGGCGATGACCGCATCGCCGGGCATCAGGGCATTGGCCAGGCCTTGCAGCGGTTGCAGGTCGAAGCGCGCGCGAAGGGCTTCGAGCTTGTCCAGGCTAGGCTTGCTCAGGGGCTTGAGGTAGGTGCCGAACGCCACCACCTGCAGCACGCCACTGCTGTCCTTGATCAGTTTCATTTCCTTGTCGCTGAGGTTGCGCGGGATGTCCACCAGCGCCCGGGGCGCCGAATGCGAGGCAACCAGGGGCGTGCGGCTCAGGCGGGCGACGTCTTCCAGGGCCAGGGTCGACATCTGCGAGACATCGATGATCACCCCCAGGTCGTTCAGGCGCTTGACCGCCTGCTCGCCCAGTTCGGACAGGCCGCCAAGGGCATCGGGGGTGTCGTTGAAGAACGGCAGCGGCCGCGACGAATCGGCCCAGTCGTTGTTGGCCACATAGCTGAAGCCGAACATGCGCATGCCGCGCTTGGTCCACAGGTCCAGTTGCGACAGGTCGCGGCCCAGCGGGTAAGCGTTGAGCATGCTGATGAAGATGGCGAACTTGCCTTCGCCATTGAGGCGGCGGAAGTCGTCCGGGGTGTAGGCGATGCCAACCTGGTTGGGGAAATCGCGAACCATGTTGCTGATGATCCGGTAGCGCACTTCCTGTTGGTTGCGCGCTTCGTCGACAAAGCCCGGGGTCGGCCGGTGCGGTGCGTTGGGGCCGTTCCACAGCTCCGGCCAGCCAAAAATGGTCAGCGCCGCGCCCGACAGCCGGCCCTTGCCGGCCTTGGCCAGGTCGAACTGGCCGGGGCCGTCCTTGTCGATTTCGTAACCTTCGTTACCGAACTTGAGCGGTACGGTGATATGGCTGTCGAACGTCAGCATGTGCTCATGCAGGGCATTGGCCTGTTCGACGATCGGGCGTGGGTAACCGGCTGCTTGCTTGTAGTAAAGGTAGCCGGCTGCGGCCGCGCCCACCGCCACCGCCAGGGCAAGCGGCAGGCCGATGTACAGGGCTTTGCGGGATCGGGTCTTGGTCTTGGTCATTGCCATCTCGACACTGGGCTGATCGGATCGGCTTGCCCGGTGCACTGGCGTGCCGGGGGCAAAGCGCGGGTATCAGGAGGGACGAATGGCGGCAGGGCAAATTTATCTAGAGGCCCGCCTGGTTCAAGTTTCAGCCTGTGCGGCCGATAGCCGGGTTAACCCCAATACCATCAGGACGATAGAAACATGGCAGGTTTTAGCGCCGTATCAATCAACGGGACCCCATTGAACAGCGGCATCAACACCGGCATCACCGTCACCGGCCAGGAAAAGCCGGCCGGGCTGGATGCGTCGGGCGTAGTTGCCGTCGATCTGTCCAAGGTGCGTGATAGCGGCAAGGCCGAAGAGGCCAAGGAGAAGGAAGAAGCCAGTGCCGGCGACGAACCGGCACACATCAAGCAATTGCGCGAAATGATCAAGAAAATGCAAAAGCAATTGGCCGAGCAGCAGAAACGCTTGCAGGAAGTCCTGGCCAGCGACATGGAGCCGATCCTCAAGGCTTCCGCTGTCGCTGCCGCGCAATCGGCGGTGGGCGCGACCACGGCGTCGATCGCCAGCGCCACGGCAACGCTGCTCAAGGCGCTGACCGAAGCCGGTGGCAGCAGCTCCGGCTCGTTGGTCAGCACCAACGCCTGAAACGAAAAAGGGCCTGTGCATGCACAGGCCCTTTTGTTTTCAGTCAGCCAGCTGACGGTTTTGCGTGCGCTCGGATTTGTAGCGCATGGCCACTGCCGGGGCCGGCTTGGTGCTGCCGGTCTCAAGCCACTGGCGCATGCGGCTGGCGTCGGCAAAGTGGGTGTACTTGCCGAACGCATCGAGGATCACCATCGCTACCGGGCGGTTGTCCATCTTGGTCAACAGCACCAGGCAGTGGCCAGCATCGTTGGTGAAGCCGGTCTTGGTCAGCTTGATATCCCAGTTGCTCTTGTTGACCAGGTGGTCGGTGTTGCGAAAGCCCAGGGTGTAGTTGGGTTTTTTGAACGCCACGGTCTGCTCGCGGGTGGTGCTCAAGCTGCTCAGCAGCGGGTAGTTGCGCGCCGCCATCAGCAGCTTGCTGAGGTCGCGGGCGGTGGACACGTTGCTGGTCGAAAGCCCCGTCGGCTCAACATAACGGGTGTGGCTCATGCCTAATGCCCTGGCCTTGGCGTTCATCGCCTTGATGAACGCGTTGTAGCCGCCCGGGTAGTTGTGCGCCAGGGTCGAGGCGGCGCGGTTTTCCGACGACATCAGGGTGATCAGCAGCATGTCCTTGCGGTTGAGCTGGCTACCCAGCTTGACCCGTGAGTACACCCCTTTCATTTCCTTGTTCTGGGCGATGGTGACCGTGAGCATTTCGTCCATGTTCTGCTTGGCGTCGAGCACCACCATGCCGGTCATCAGCTTGGTCACCGAGGCAATCGGCACCACCCGGTCGGGGTTGTTGGCGTAGAGCACCTTGTTGGTTTGCAGATCGATCAGCAGGGCACTGCCGGAGGCCAGGTGCAATTTCGCCGGATCGCGTTGTTGCTGGGCCGGGGGTTGAGCAGCAGCGGTCGACGTGACAGTCGCAGTACCTGTGAGCAACAGCAGCAGGCTTAGAATCGAAAGGGAAGTTTTCACGTTGAGGCTCACTAAAAGTTGTTATGTCGTTGGCTGTGCAAGGGTTTTCCCCCAAAAAACCGCTGCATTTTGGAGTATGGCTCAGATCCTGTCGATTGCCCTGTATCCGTTGGGCAGAACATGAAAAAGATTTAATCGTGTACCGATTTTGTACCAATTAGCTGGCTTTCTAGCTTGCTTAATTCCGCCCAGTCATTGGCTGAATTTAGCCACTTGGCATAGGTGGACAATAGCACTTGCACCGTGTGCCCAAGCTGCCCCGCGATGAACGCCGGGTTCATCCCCGCCATCAGGCACATGGTGGCGTAAGTGTGCCGGCAGTTGTACTGGCTGCGCTCAGGAATACCCAGCGCTTCGACAGCCCTGTTGAAGTGCTCGGCAGGAACGTTCGGCGCCTTCATGAATGGGGACTTTCCCGACGGCTGGAAGACGTAGGGAGAGGTAGTCGACACGCGGCGCTTCTGCGATGACCGAGCGTCGGCGACTTTCCTCGCGATTGCCAGGGCGCTCATTGCTCGACTATTCAGCATGACGGTCCTGGTGTACTTCGTCTTTGTTCGCTCTACTACAGTGCGCTCAACGACAATCCGGCATACATGTGCCGTCTTCTTTTCAAGGTCAACCTCATCCCATCGCAACGCCATGATCTCGCCTGTGCGCATTCCGCTATAGAAGGCGAACTCGTAAAACGCCGCAAACACTTGCGCGCGTGGTGCGAAGTTCTGGTACATCCAGTCGATCAGGTTGTTCGCCTCCTCAACCGAGAACGGCTCGATGGCTTTCCTGTTTTTCTGGGGAAGCTGTATCGAGACAGCCGGGTTCCTTTCCACCACTTCATCAAACACCGCCGCCCGGAACAGCGCCTTGATCCTGGCGATGGCTGTTCGCTTTACTGTCGTGCTCTTCCACTCGATCGTAGAAACCACTTGGCGCAATAGCATTGGCGTCACGGTACGCATCGGGCGAGTCGCGAGGTGTGGCATCCAGTAATTGTTCATCACGCCGCGGTAGTTTGACCTGGTGTTGTTCACTACTTCGAGACTGTCCAGCCAGCTTTGGGCGTATTCGCCGAACAGCACGTCAGTAGCCAGGGCATTGGTGGAGTTCGGGAACAGGTCTGCATAGCGCTGCTGGTCCAGAACTCCATGCTTGGCGAGGCTAATTACTTGAGCGCGTAAATCAGCGGCCGCTTTGACCCCCTTGGCGGTTTGGGGAAGCGCGAGTGTTTCGCACCGACGCTCACCGTTCCAAGTGAAGCGGATGCGAATTGATTTTCCGATGTACTCGACTCCAGTGGGAAGCCCCATTCTCCGTCCAGCCACGCCTCGTACCTCCTTATGCTGTAGAAAATCCTGCCGTCGTACTTTTTCCATACGCCTTCGGGTATCACGCCGCGGCTGCGCTTTCCCTCAAGGGCTCGCTTGGTGGTGCCGATGAGTTCTGCCATTCGCTCCTCGGGTACTTTGTCCGACGCATATTCAATCGGCTTCCTTTCTTCGTCTTGCATGATTGTCTCCACGCCGCGCATGGCGGCAGAGGTGGGAGGGGGTTAGTCGATCTGGTAGTAGACGTAGCAGTTGACGCCCTGGGCCTTGAGCGACTGGTGCATGGCCTGAACGCCGGCGTAGTTCCGGTTGCCGATGCCAGGCCACGGTGTGTCGAGGTGTATACCCTGCTGGTGGTAGCGACTCTTCTTCTGCACGTAACCAGGCAGGCTTGGTAGTTGGCTGGCGCGCAGCCCTGGAACAGGGATCACGACGCGGTCACAGTTGGCGCTCCCGCCATCGTTGTCGCAGGCCTGCGCCGCGGCCTTGCCAGCCTCGATGGCGATGCGGACCTTTTCAGGCAGGCTGGCCAGTTCTTCTTTCGTCATGGCAATAGCTCTCCATGCCCACCTACCGGCAGGCTTGAGTTGTTGTAGGGGGAGGGGTTACGGGTAGCCGCGGGCGATGCGATCGGCGATGTCTTCCAGCTTCTCGGCCATGTGCCACATATCGTTGTTGTCGCGGCGACTGACGACCGGTGACCGGGTGACGTTGCGGCCCATCAGGATGGTGATCGCTAGGCGGATCAGAGCAGCCTCCAGCTTGCGCCGGAGAAAGCCGCTGCGAGGGATCATGGCCTCGGCCCCTTCCAGATCATCCAGGCCATGTAGAGCGGGGCGGCGATGGGTAGGAGGATCATGGCTCGATCCTCTTGAACTCGACGACCCAGACCCAGGGGTTGGCATCCCAGTCGCCGCCGGTAGAGTTCCACAGCTCGGCGAAGGCATCGAAAGCCGTGGTCACCGGGATGAATTCGTACATCGATCGGGCCAGGCCTTCTTTGCAGATCTGGCCAATGGTGATGTGCTGCAGCGGCTCTACGCGCACATTGGTGATCTCCAGCAGGATGCGGCAGGCCCAGCGCGGCATATGGATGGAAGGCACGGCCTTTTCGCCCTTAGCCTTGTTCACCCTCCGAGGATTGCCGCTCACGCTATAGCTGGCGCCGGGCGCCCTTGTCTGCTGAATCCACCAGTCGCCGGTCTCGGGTGTGCGCGGCACATCATGGCGGAACATGCCAGGCTGGGAAGGGTCGTCCGGGGCGAGCAGCTGGCTGTAGATACCACTTTCTCGAACCCACAGGCGGTCGCCTGGCTGGCCGTAGGGACAGAGCACTGGATGTTCCGTGCCTTGGGCATCCATGCAGCTCTCGTCGAAGGTGTGCATGGGCCGCCAAGACCCGTCTTCCTGCTGGTGGAGCTCGAACGAGACATCAAAGCCACGCATGCTCGGCTTGATCGGTCGCCGAGTGACCGTCTTCCGGCCCTCCAGCACGGCGCGGACCATCGGCCCGTTAAACAAGATCGGGCGTTCCTTTGCTTGAGACATAGCTTCGCCTTGGCCGCCATATCGCGGCTGTTCAATAGAGGGGAGAGGGGTTAAATCGAAAAGAGTACAGATGTACTCATTGGGTTAAACTTGAGCCTTGGCCACGAGCACGCCCTTGTGGGTGCTGGTACCGTCGATGGCCATCGAGGTCACGAAGTAGTGGTTCTTCTGCCGGTTGTAGATGATCTCTTCGCGCGGCGTACCTGGGTTGATGATCAGCCGGGCCTGCGCGCATATGAAGCCGCCGGCTACCGTGAAGCTGAGCCAGTCGCCTTCCTGGACCTGGCCTGGCGCTGTGATCGGCTGCCATGGGCCGCGCTCAATCGGTGCGCTCGGCTCTGCGCTGGCGGATAAGGCGGCCTCAATGTGCTTCCTGAACCTGCTGCCGCCTGGGGCGTCCTTGATATCACGCAGCAGGTCAAGAGCCTCGGCCAGCCGGGGGCGCAGGGCTGCAACCTTGTTGGCTGACCGGTCGTATT